>JAKANZ010000029.1 GCA_021823435.1 Microcaldota archaeon | reverse complement strand
TGGACCTGCTCCTCATGAAACGCTCGATAGACGCGAAACACTACGGGGAGTTAGAGGGAGCGTACGCCAGAGCCTACCAGAACTCAACACAAGTGCTCTCGAGACTGGCTGACATAGAAAGGCGCGGAAGGTACCAGATAAGGACACTCGCCTAGCACAGCCTCATATGGAGTCCAGTTCTTTTACGAAGGTCCGGTTGAATTTCACTCCGAGCAGCCTCTTGGCCGTCTTTGCATCCACCCACTTGAAGGATGCATGCTCGTCGCTAAGTTTGAACCCGTTGCTGCCGTTGATGCTGCAGAGAAAGGTGATTAGCAGCAATGGCACCGGGATGCCGTGAGATATTCTTATACGAGAAACAGACGCCTCGAATATTCTTTTTATGCGGAGAGAATTTTTGCTGATGCCGAGCTCCTCATGGACCTCCCTGCGCAAGGTCTCCGCCACGCTTTCGCCCCATTCTACCTTACCTCCTGGGAGATCCCAGAAGGCCTTGGTTCTGCCCGTGGATGAGAGTTCCGAAGCGCCGGAGCTGAGGACAAGAATCTTCCCGTTCTTGATAATCAGCGCTTTGATGCCCACGAAAAAGAGCCATCTCTTTTGGTTGAAAAGCTGCTCAGGGTACATCCAAGCACGCTACAGCTCTCCGACTCTTCTCTTCTGCGCTCGCTTCATTCTCTTCCTGCGCTTCTTCTTCCACTTCCAGCGCATCCTTCCCTTCTTCTTCCACTTTCTGGGTATACTTCCCAAGCTAAAGCACCAATCTCGCCAACACCATTTTTATTAGTGTCTATCTATATTAAGCTGTGGTTCTGTGCACAGAGGGATAGCTGCATACTTCATAATACTCGTGCTGCTGGTCATAGTTGCCATCTACCTGTACGCATCGAACGGGGGAGGTGCGCATACGACGAGCACGATAACCACGTTCACAACGATCCCGAGATCAAACACAACTCTCACCACCACGATATCAGGAAATTCGACCACATCCACCAGTACGACCCAGACAACCAGCACAGTTTACTATGCAGGCTGCGTATCTGGCGGCGGCAACGTCGTAATACCGAACGGCAACTTCTCCACAGGCACGTATGCCAACTGGACCGCCACGGGGCCTGGATTCGGGTCCGAACCTTTCAACCTGACAAAGGCGAACATGCAGGGCGCTTACTACGCGGCGCCGTGGAGCGGTTACAACGGCGTATACATGGCAACAACCTACACCACAGGAACCGCACTTCAGGCAGGCAACCTCACTTCGCGGCCATTCAGCGCGACACAGCTCTACCTGAACTTCAAGATAATCTCGTCACAGAGCTCCGCGCTGTACGTGGAGATACTCGAAGGCAGCAAGCCTGTCATAACCACACACTACAACACATACGTCTCGCCGCCAGGAGTGGCTAACCCGCAGAGCGCTTTCGTAAACGCGAGCATACCTCTCGCCACGCTGCTCTGCCAGAACGTGAGCATAAGACTAGTGGCAGGAGTAACAGGATCCTCGGCACAGGGCGATGGCTACGTAGCCGCGGGCGACTTCTACCTGAGCAAGAATCCGGGCACGCAACTGAGCCAACCGGTCAACCAGACGATAAGCAGCTGAGGCTACTGTGCGCTTGGCGCGTCTGCTTGCATGCTATCCATACCAGACCTGCCTCCGCGCTTGGACTGTCTGCCTGTTTTGGCGTTTGCGAAGAGCACGTCTGCGTCCTCGCCTCCGTTCTGCTCCATCCACGCCCTTATGTAGAGCGCTATGTTCTTGAATGGCTTGGAATACCTATCTGTGAAGCTGTACGCGCTCTCCTCGTGCTTCAGCATGCCCACGTTCACGCCGTAATCGAGATAGCGTTTCCATGTGGCTATCGGCAGCGACGGATCGCAGTCCTTCAGGCGGAGCGGCTGCTTCTTCTTAACCTCGAGAAGCGCCTTCGCAAACCTGTATGCTCTTGTCTCGTTCTCGAAGTATATCTTGGCAAGCTCGCGCACGTTCGGGCTCTTCAGCTTCTCCCTGAGCGGCGCATCCTCAAACTCCCAGTACTTGATCGCCATATACGTATTCCATAGTTTAGAAATTTTAACCTTTGCCTACTTTGGCATGAACTTGGAGAACTGCTTGCGCACGTTCCTGTCGTTCTTCATCATGCCGAATAGCTTCTTCATCTTGTTGAAATCTGCAATCATCTCCTTCACCTCCTTCTCCGTGGAACCGCTGCCCCTGGCTATGCGCTTTATCCTTGCTGCGTTGCCGAGCAGGCTGCCGTCTTCGCGTTCCTGCGACGTCATCGAGTCTATTATCGACTTGTATTTTTTGAGCTTGGTCTCGCTCTGCTCTAGAGCCTCCTTCGGCGCAGAGACGCCCAATGAGGCCATCATGCTGCTCAGCGGCCCCATCTTCCCCATCGCCTTGAGCTGCGTGTAGAAAGTGCTGTAGTTGAGCTCCTCGCTCTGCATCTCCTCCGGCTTGACGTTCGCTTCTTTTATCGCCTGCTGCACGTTTGCCACAAGTGACTCAAGGTCTGGCATACCCAGCAGCCTGCCGACGAACTTCTTAGAATCGTACAGCTCGAGCGCGTTGAGTTTCTCGCCTGTGCCTATGAACTCTATCCCAACCTTGGCTGCGCTAACAGCGCTGAGAGCCCCGCCGCCCTTGCCCGATCCGTCCAGCTTCGTCACTATGACTCCGGTCAGCTTGACCGCGCCATCGAACTCCCTGGCCTGCTTCCCGGCAACCTGGCCGGTATCTGCGTTTATCACGAGCGTCTTCTCGTCAGGCTTGAACTCGTTGGCGACAACCTTCAGCTGGTCTATGAGCTCCTTTTCGAGTGCGTTCCTTCCGCTGGTGTCGCAGATGAGCACCTTCTTGTCCTTCAGCGCGGCTAGCGCTCCTTTGATTATCTTCCTGACATCGGTTTCGTCCTTTATTCCGAAGAACCCGACCCCGGCCTGCTTCGCCAGCGTCTCTAGCTGCTCGTACGCGGCTGGCCTGGAGACATCGCACGCTATCAGTGCGCTGCTCAGTCCGCGTTCTTGGTAGTATCTCGCGAGCTTTGCTGCGGTTGTCGTTTTTCCAGATCCATAGAGACCGAGAAGGAGTATGCGCTTTGGCTTCATCACAGGCGCGAACGACTCGCCCATGAGTTCTATCAGCTGCTCGTAGAGCATGTTTGTTATGTAGTCCTTGGCGCTGACTCCGGGGGGCAACTTCTCCTTCAGCGCAGCATCCTCTAACTTCTGAGTGAGCGATAGCACGAGCTCGACGTTTACGTCAGCAGAGATGAGAGCACGCTGCAGTTCCTTGTTGAACTCGCGTATTGTTTTGGCGTCGATAATCGTGGCTCCTGTAAGCCTTGCGATCGCTTTCCTTAGCCCTTCGCCCAAGTCCATGCTCTGCACTTTTATTTTAGGTAATATATTGCCTCTCAACGTTTAAATACAGTCACAGCACAGAAGCGATCGTGGGAGAACCGTGGTAACCAATGCGAGTCCTATGGAGGCGCTTAGAGCGCGCCAAGCGCAGGACACGTTGATAAGGGTGGGCAGGGACCTTGTGGGGCTGGCTGACGAAACAAAGCTGAAGAACCCAAGGATAAGAGACAGCGCGTTCGGGAAAGCGACCGAGTCTCTCAAGAGAAACCCGCTGCTCACGCACAAGACTCTTGCAAAAGCGGTTTTCTATCTTGCGTTGGAGGAAACGTCTCCGGAAAATATCAGAGACAGTAACGTGGCTCGCACGCTTAACACTGCCCTGGACCAGAATGAATTATGGTGGTTCACGCTGGCGCAGACACTACGCAGAGAGTTGGCAAACGCCCACTGCTAGGGAGCAGGCTTTTATTCCTTAAATCTCATCATTAGTCGAGGGCTCGTAGCTCAGCTTGGTTAGAGCGGCGGTCTTATAAGCCGTAGGTCCGGAGTTCAAATCTCCGCGGGCCCATCATATCAGAGCACGCGACGCAGTGGCCTGGTTAAATAACGGCACGCTGTCAGAGGAGAGGGTCTAGAGTCTGGGCCATGGCTGACGCCGAACGCTTGACCTCTATGAGTACCGAGTGCCCGTTGTACTTTTCTCTGTCATTGTAGGCGTACAGCATCACATCCCCGATGCGGTTGTCTGGCCCAACTGGGCCCAGCGTTTCGCGTTCGAAGGAAAACTTTATGTTAGGAATTACCTCCTTGCCATCCTCATTCAGGCTAAGAAGAAGCCTGGCGGCCCAGTGTACGTCTGTTTTTCTTATACTTATTATGTCGGACTGGTTCGGAGTCACCGATATCTTGACGTCGTACCTACTCCCCACGTTGTCGTTAAGGAAGCGAACCAGGCGCTCGAATTCCTCGGCCTTCTCGGCTTCATGATAGAATACGTGGAACGGAAAGGTGCCGTGCGCCGAGCGTAGCGTGAGGTCTATGTCCTGTATGCTGTTCGGCCTTCTTACAGCGGTTATGCTCACTTCGCGGTCTGATATCTCTACGTTCCTGCTGATCCGCGTCATATTTAAACCTAGAAAAATGCCATATAAATACATTGGCTTGAAAGTTGTAGAGGATGAGGAACGAGCGATTGGTAGAGAAGATAGCGCTGGGCAGGATAAGAACCCTTTTGCAAAACGCCGAGGCGCGAACCACGGAACGCAACGACGCGTCGAAAAAACTGGCGAGACGCTATGTTGGCCTGGCGCGCAAGATAGGCATGCGCTACAAGGTCTCGATACCCAAGGAACTCAAATGGCGCGTGTGCAAGGGATGTGGCAATTTCCTGGTGCCTGGCGTAAACTGCGGCGTCAGGCTAGTCAGCTCTCACGGTTACGCTGCTTATGTGTGCGAGTGTGGTGAGGAACGGCACGTTTTCTACAAAAAGGCGCGGTGACTACACCTGTTCCTGGACCAGGCTGGAGACGAAATCAGGTATGTTGTCTACCCCTGTGGCGGTTATTACGTTCTTGTCTGATACGACAAACTCTTCTGTGGGTTTGCCCCTGTAGAGCCTGACAAGCTTCTCTGTCTCTGCGTCTGTCTTGGCTATCTTTGCATCTTTGATTATGTTTGCCCTCGCCACCGCTTTAATCCCGTTGCCTATTCCTGCTATTTTTTTGTTTCCGTCGTGGAAAGCCTTTATCAGGTCGAGCAGCGGTCTGTAGTCGTAGAGCTTGAGCGAGTCCACGCCAGGGCCGTCGGCGATGAGCAGCACGTCAAACGCGCCCGGCTCGAGCGCCTTTGCCTCGATCTGGGGTTTGATGACGGCTCCGTGATAACCTGTGCATTGTTTCAGAGTCAGGCTTGCTATCTGCGATTCCACGTCTTTCTTCTCAAACAAAAGCTGAAGATGGGATAGGGTCTCGTCCTTGAAGTCCTGTGGCGCTATCAGAATCGCTATCTTCATTGCATCATGCTTATTCCGCTATAAAATAAGATAAACCTTACCTTCACGGAGACCAGACGTTCTTACGCTGCTTTACCGGTTTCTTCTGCGGGACCTCCGCTTCGGTCTCATAATACTGATTCTTGATGTGGCCCCTTCTGTTCTTCTCAAAAACGTACACGAAGACTATGACCAGGACTATGAACTCAACCACATTGAGCTGTGACACCATGACAAGGTTTGCAGTAATACCGCCGCTAGCAAGCGCATTTGATTTCGTTATGAAGTACGATGCTGTGGTATCAGCGTAGCCGAACGGTACGTTAGGAATGGTAAGTACACCTCCCGGGCCCGAGTGGGTGCTCATGCCGGTGCCGTTCGTGAAGACAAGCGTGACAGACGCATTTACAGGAAAACCGAATACGTCGGTGGTCTTTATCGTGACATTGTATACCGGAAGAGGCACAAGCACCAGTTCAGGGGAGTTCTGGCTCACATCGGTGTTTGCTGTCAGCCACACTCCCTTGTAATAGGCACCTGAAATTGCGGATGTTGCGCTCGCGTTCAGGAATGGCGTGTCGTTCACCTGCTTCCCGTTCACCATAAACTCTGTAACGTTTATTCTCTTTTTGCCTGAATTGACTCCAAGAAGTTCGCTCCTGTACTGCCAGAGGGCGGTTATATTCACGGGCCCAGTTACGCGGCTGCTGTTTGACATGCCCGTTGTTCCCGTGCTCCAACCCGATAGCCTGAACTCCTGGGCTCCGTTGCGCAGGAACGTTGAGTTGGAAACGCTGTACGATGCGATACTCCCATTGGCGTACCAGCCTGTGCCGTTTGTGAAGCCGTATGGCGAGCTTACGTTAACCAAGTACTGCCTCTGCCAGTTGGCGGTTTCGGTTATGTTAGCGGTCATGAGCAGCTGCACCGTGTTCTGGCTTCCGGTGTAAAATCCGAGGCCGCTTCCCGTCCACCCGGTAAATACCTCGCGTGTGGTGCTGTTTAGATTCACAACAGAGGGAGCGGATATCGTCTGTATTGTGTACGCGATGTAGGATGTCTTGCTCGATATGTTGCCATACTGCGAGTTTACTGTGAGCCTGTAGCCGAGGCTCCAGAGCTTTGTGTTGTTAGTGGACATTGGCAGGCCCGACCCCACCTTGAAGTAGTTTGTTCGTGAATCTATCTCCTGCACCCCATAGGGATTTGGTATGTTTGTCTCGCTGCCCACTCCGTAGTTTATGGTGCCGTAGGCGGTCTGGACAGGAAGGAACATGTCGTACTTGTAGGCAGAAAGGTTGGAGAAGACCACCGGCCTCATGTACGTCTTTGCATTGCTGGTGTTTGCCATCTCCCCCACGGCTATGGGCGTGTAGATTCCGGAATCAGATGTCCCGAGATTCACGCTGCCGATTGTTTTGTTGTTGAACAGGAAGTACCAGGTGTTGCCCAAAGAGTAGAAGGAATATGTGTTGAACGTGCCGTTCACTCCCGCAGAGGCGTCAGGGCCTGTGGTCCCGAAGAATGTGCTGTTGTTGCCCGGTTCGAAGTATTCGTAGAACCATTCCGCGTCACCCGCCTTCACGAAGGTGCTGTTGGAGCAGCCAGTGGTGGTGCAATCAGTAGTCAGGTTGCCTGTCTGGTTTGATATGCTATATCCGATCTGCAGAAACGCGCCATTTGAAAGCGTCTCGCCGACCCAAAAGGCCATTGACCCATTGATGAGCTTCTGCGGAGTAACCGTCTGTATCTCCACGCTTCCGCCGCTGTTGTGATCTGAATTGCCTGACGCGCGGGCACCGCTCTGGAACCAGTATTGGGCGTGGGCGACGCTGATAAGCACAAGAAACGAGAGTAGGGTGAACGCCAGCAGGAGTTCAAACTTTTTCATTGTCAAGTCCTATTTCGTTCAACTTCTTAATTGTTTGCTCCTTCATGACAGAGTTGAGGCTCTTCCAGTCTAACACCACGGCCTCGGGTTTGGGAGAGGAGCGCTCCACTGCCTGCTCTACCACGTCCAGGTTGTTGCTGCCATCGTCGTTGAGTATCGCATATTTGGGCATTATGTGTGAGAAGGCGTAGCCCTTCTCCAATGCCAGCCTGGAGAACTTTTCAGGATAGTGATTGCTCCCTATGCCGATAACCGTTTTGGAGAACTCCACGCCGCCGCTCTGCGTGCTTGTTATTGCCGAGAATACCGCATCAGCGAGCCTTTCGGCAGTCGCCTTATTCTCCACCATCTTTTCGCTGCCGCCTATCTCAACGAAAAGCGAGGGGGTATTGAGCAGCGGTCCGTGGTGGGTGGCCTCGTAGGTTTTCTCTACGTTCTCGCTGACCTTGCTTAGCGCCCTGAGAGCAGAGAGCATGAGCACTGGGGACGCAAAGGAGAGCTGCTTGGGCTTGCCGCCGAAATCTGCGCTTGGTCTCCAGTTGCCAAGGGAGTGCGTTGTGAACGCATCGACCTCAGCCTCGCTCTTGTGCCTGCTGAGGAAGACAAGCGCGTCGCATATGAATCCGTCGGCGAACTCTGCTGCGTAGGATGGCACTTCTATCTCGTACATTCTTATGCTGCTGTCTTCGTACTTTAGGTATCTGTGCCCCTCGACCTGTTTGAAGCCGTTCGCGCTTATTATGCGGTGGGCCATATTGCTGCCCGCAGGATCTCGCGTTGAATACACAATTCCGATCATCAGAACGCCGTGATGTAGCAATAGGGGATTTATAGTTAATAGTTATGGGGCCGTATATCCGCTTGTCCACTGGTTCGTGTAGGTAGCTCCGGTTGGCACGCCGTTATTATTGTTCCCACTGTAGTCGTTCGCGTTGCCGTTGAGCGGCCACCAGCCCACGAGGTTATCTAGCTTTATCGGCGCGCCGCCGATGCCTTCGTCATAAAGGTAAAGAATCTCATTTGAAGAGAGAGATGTGTTATACGCCTGCACGCTGGCTATGAGTCCGTTGAAGGTAATCCCTCTTCCGGATCCTATCTGCAACGTATCTCCGGATCCTATGAGGTATGGTGTAAATGAGTAACCGACGTGGCTTTCGTTTACTCCATTCAAGTATATGCTGTAGCCGCTGTCTATGAACACCAATACGACATTATACCAAACTCCTGAGGAAAAAGTGAATCCATAGTCAACACTATCGTAACATGTAGCGGAAGAATCTGCACAGATATCTCCGTGCAGACCCGTTCCAGATCCGCCTATTCCGCAGGAAGCTCCGCTTCCACACAGCTGCATGTCGAGTGCCGTCACATTGGGCTGGTCACCACTCACCATTTCCCAGTCGAAATTAGTGGAAGAAGGAAGATTGCTTGAAAACCACCAGCTTATGCTAAAGGGGTGTGCCGATTCGAGTATTGACGCGAACTGCACAGTTACTCCATTAGGGTTAGTGGTAAAGGACCCGACATACTGCGGCAGCTCCCCGCTGCACACGCCTTCAAGATTTATCAGTGACGAGGTTCCTGGCCCGTTGGGTCTGAATACCTGGCAAGCTCCGGGAGGCGCTCGTGGTGAAAATGTGCCAGCGTTAAAGACCCCAAGTTGAAATAACGCTCCCAGGACCACGGCTATGATGAGTATCGCCCATCCGTAGGTCATCAGGTACTCCATCGCAGACTGGGCTTTTGCAGGATTCTTTTTGCGGCGCATGTCTTCCATCTACTCATGGTATGAAAGGATTATGTGCCTTTCTCGATATTATTCCGTCG
>JAKANZ010000028.1 GCA_021823435.1 Microcaldota archaeon | reverse complement strand
AAGCACGATGTGCGCCACAGCTGCTATCGCGATGACGCTGACCAAGACGTATATTGCCACCTGGACCAGGGACCTGGCGCTGCTGCTGAGTATCTCGCGGAACTGCATCTGCATGCCGTTATAAAAAAGGACCATCATCAGCGTAAACGTGGAAAACAAGCCAAGCAGCGGTACAAAGGAGTTCCTGGAGATAAGGCCCAGTACAGGGCCTATCAGTATGCCTATGAGTATTAGGAAAAGAAAATGGGGTATGCCCGTCTTCCTGAAAAATATCTCGGCCCCGAAACCGAAGAATACTATTCCAGCGATGAGGGTGAACGCCAGCGTTGTGTCTATCATCTTTCTCCTCTCGCGCGCCCCGTTGCCACTTCCCAGGTTTCCATACGGAAGAATAAGCGTTCACACTTTTAAGCCTTCCGAGCGTCAGCACTGCGCATCGCAGGAGAACCGGAGCGCATGCTTAGACGCATCGGCAGCGATCCTGGCTTGTCAAATCTGAATCGCTGGCGCCTATGCGTAGCACGCGAAGCACACACCCGATACGCGGCACGGGTTTCTTCCTCATTCTCGTCTGCTTAAGTTGAGAGTAAGAAGAATAGTCACCTTGAAAGTAGTATCTCATTCTTCCTTTCTTCGCTTGCGGAGGCAAAGGCGTATTGAATCATGAGAGAGCGCTGGCGGTCAATCTCCTTGGCAGCTTCTTCCATGGTCATTTTTGGGTTTGAGCTTGAAAGGGTGTACTCCAATCCCACTATGTACTTTACAAATGGCGTGTTATCAGCCACTTTAACAATGTGTTTTTCTACATGGTCTGCGGTTACCAGTACTCCATCGTAGGTTGTTGTTGAGAGGAAAATTCTTCTGGACTCGGGCGTATCTTCTATAATCTTGTTCTTGGCAAGCCATTCGGCTGCAAGTTCCTTTATCCTTTTGCTTTCGTCAGTCTCAAATTGCATCTTACGCGTTTTGTAGTCCATCATAACACAGAAGAGTTATGCATTCCGGCATATTTAAAGGTAGGTAAAATCTACAGAATGAGCAATGGTGCTTGTTATTTTGAGGCTCTGGGTTTCTTTACGGGTCTTGCGGCTCTGCCCAGAAGCAGTACAAAGAAGACGGTGAACGCGGCCATTACTACCACAGCCTCCGGCCTATACGCGCTTATCCTCTGGTACTCTGTATTGGCCTCGTCCACGGCCTTGTTGGCGAAGATCACCGCGGTGGAGGGCGACGTGTTGTACGTGCTCTCGGCCTTGAAGAGGTCCGAATACGCTTGCGTGAGGTTCGGGTAGAAGACCAGGTAGCCGCTCTCGTTGACCTGCGATAGGTAGTAGGCGGAGTTGCTCACCGTCTGGTTCGCGTACGCAACAGTAGGATTGTTTATCTGCGTTTGCGCTCCGGCCAGCGCAATCGCTAAAGAGAGCGAAACGATAAATGCTGCCAGAGGGCGGGACATGCTACAGATTCACGTCTATGTTCAGCTCCTTCTTGAGCTCCCTGTACCTATTCCTTATCGTCACTTCCGTGACTCCAGCCACTTCCGCGACCTCCTTCTGTGTCCTGCGCTCTCCTACGAGTGCGCTGGCAATGTAGACTGCGGCGGCAGAAACTCCTGTGGGGCTCCTCCCACTGACAAGTCCCTTCTTCATGGCCTGCCTAAGGAGCTGTACCGACTTCTCCTGGGCCTCTCCGCTGAGCTTCAATGCGGCGACGTACCTGGGCACGTATGCCACTGGGTCCGTCAGCGGTATCCTAAGATTTAGCTCGTGGGCTATAACCCTGTAGGTTCTGCCTATCTCTTTTTTAGGCACTCCGGATATCTGCGATATCTCGTCTAGCGTTCTAGGCATTCCTGACTGTCTGCACGTGGCGTACAGCGCCGCGTTCACCACAGTCTCGATAGGCCTGCCTCTTATGAGGTTGTTCTTGACGCATTGCCTGTATAGCAGAGCAGCGCTCTCCCTTATGTTGTCAGGCAGCCCGAGATAGCTCGCGACCCTGTTCAGTTCCGGCAGGGCCACAAGGTAGTTCCTCTCGCTCGAGCTCGCAATGCTTGCCCTCTTGTGCCACTTCCTGATCCTGTAGAGCTGAGCCTGCCTCTTGCTAGGCAGCTTCGCTCCTCGTATGTCCTTGTTGTACATGTCTATCTCTGTCACGAGGCCCTTGTTGGGCTTCATGTACTTGATTGGCGCTCCGGTCCTGGCCCTCGCATTTCTCTGGTCAGCGTCGAATGCCCTCCATTCAGGGCCGACGTCCGTAACGTTCTCCTCTATTACCAGGCCGCAGTTGTTGCAAACGTATTCTCCACGCTCGCCGTCGAATATTATGTCACCGCTTCCGCAGCTGGGGCAGTGCTTCACTCCCTCAACTACCTTCGGTCCCTCCTCGCCGTGCGCTATGCCCATTCCAGGAAGCGTCTTGACGAAGTCCTGCGAGACTTCGGCAGCAGATTCTGCGCTGTTTGAACCTTTCTGTGCTGGTCTTGACGCCACCTTTCTAGTCACGCTCTTTGCAGTCGTTTTTCTCATGTTTGCACCTTTTGAACTCTTCTTAGCAGATTTTGCCAATTTCTCACCATCGGGTTTTGCAGTTTGGATAAGAAAAATCTTTTAAATGTTTACTAAAACTAGCAGTAAGATAGTATACAAATAGATATTTAAATGTTTCGGCAGATTGTCGTCTAAGAGACAGCGAGAACCGTATGTATGAAATGCAGACGATCAGGGGCGTTGGCGTGCCATTTTACCCTCAGTTGAGACGCAGAAGGTATACCAAGGCACAAAAATGGTTATAAATGTTCTTGCCGATATTAATCTGCTTTTCTTGCTTTCAGTGAACCCTATGGCTAGATTGCATACTAGAAAACACGGCAGGTCGAAGTCCAGGAAGCCCCTGGATAGCGTAGCAAAGGCCGAAGCCGACAAGAAGGAGATAGAGGAGATAGTGGCCACTTACGCGAAGCAGGGCATGAAGGCAACCATCATAGGCCAGAAGCTCAAGGACGAGAAGAAGGCAGGATACCTGAAGCCGGTGCTGGGCAAAAGGCTCACTGTACTGATGGAGGAGAAGGGTTTCAAGAGCGACATACCTGCGGACCTGCTGGATCTGATGACGAAGGCGGTGAAGATGAGGAAGCACCTATCGTCTAATCACAAGGATGTTTACAACACGACAAGGCTGCAGCGCGTCGAGTCCAAGATATGGAGGCTGGGCAAGTACTACAGAAGCTCGGGCAAGCTGCCCGCAGAATGGAAGTACGACCCTGAGCAGGCCGCGCTCAGGATAAAAGAGGCATAAGGTAGGTTAGATGGCAACTCAGAAGGGAGCAGAAAAGTGGAAGATGAAGCAGTGGTTCGACGTCTACGCGCCGAAGGCCATCTCCACAGACGTCATAGGCAGCATACCCGCAGCCGACGACAAGAGCGTGACCGGCAGGATAATGAAGGTCAGCCTCAACTGGATAACCCACAACCCAAACCACGCCTTCGCCACCGTCGGACTGAAGATTACCGGAGCCAACGGTAACGTGGCAAACACCGAGGTCAATTACCTTGCGCAGCAGTACAGCTACCTACACTCACTGGTGAAGAGGCGCGCAGATGCGGTTTATACACATGATGTTGCAAGGGACAGCGAAGGCAAGCCGATAACGGTAAAGTTGCTCGTCACCACAAGGATCAAGGTCGCGAAGCGCGTGAAGAGCGCGATACGCGAAGCTGTGCGCGCGTTTGTGAACGAGTACGTGGGCAAGATGGGACGAGACGAGTTCATCAAGGCCATAATAGCAAACGACCTCCAGGCAGAGGCAACTAAGAAAGTGGGAACAGTTGCGCCTGTAGCGAAAGTGGAGGTAAAGAAAGTCGAATTCTAAGAAGCGAGGCGTTCTCTGACAAACTCGGCCAGAGCCACGGCGTTGTTGTGCTCCGTATCCTTGGACGCGTAGACGAGCGTTACGTCGCTCTCTCCCGCCAGCTTTACAAGCTCTTCGAACTTCCTGTTCCCGACGAGCTCCTCCCTGTACTTCTTCTTGAACTCCTCCCACTTGCCTGGGTCGTGATCGAACCATTTCCTGAGGTCGTCGCTGGGCGCCACGTCCTTGAACCAGTCATCTAAGTTCTGCGTGCTCTTCTTCACGCCCCTGGGCCAGAGCCTGTCTACCAGGATGCGCTTCCCGTCGGTCAGCTCCCTCTTGTCGTATATGCGCCGCACCCCCGCAAGCATCAAAACACTGCTGATAACTATTTGGTGAAGGTTTAAATGCTCTTCGTGTCCGCACAATGATGTGCTTGAGGTTTTTATCACAAATAATTAAATACAGGAAAACGCAAACTAACATCATGGGAAACACATCTGTTTTGCTGAAGTCAAAGCCTGGAGAGGGCGATAATGCTCTGTGGGCGCCGAAGACCAAGCTTGACGAGACTACCAGTGTCTGCCCAATGTGCGATGGCACAAAAAAGGTTGCCGAGAAGGTTGCAATCTCGTATTTCAGCATGCCCGCGTTAACCAGAGGAACAGAGGCAGAGAAAGAGACAGCGCTTAAGGGGATATTCAACGCGATAGAGAGGGACAAGGCAATAAAATGCCCTGTATGCGGAGGAACAGGAATTGCATCCAAGGAAGGCGCGAAAAAGATATTTGACTTTGCTGAGCTTACGCCTGACGCAGAAGTCCTCAGAGGCTGATTCCAGCAGCGAGAAGGCTCTTTTTTCCGATAAGAGACAGGAATGAGCGTATATTCAATATCTTGGCGTTCACGGTGTGGACGCCGAGCAGTTCCAGAAGCAGTTCGTCGCTCTTCTCTATCTTTCTTATGGTGATGACGTTTCCGGTCACGTGGCCGTTTGCGTCGAAGAGCCCGGCGAGGAAGGACGCTGCCAGGTCGCCGCGCTTCCTGGCCAGTTCCGCCCTCTTGTCAAGTATCTCGCGTATCATGCGCGCAAGCTTGGAGTGGTAAGCGTAGATGTGACGGAAGTTGCCGTCCTCGACCACCATTATCTTCTTTGTGTCTACGCCCTGGCCTAGCAGGTACTTGATGAACCTCTCCTCGATCGCGTCGTTCTGCGTGCGTATGCCGACGATGCTGCGCTCCGGCTCGTTGCTCCTTCCCGCAAGGCCCGCAAGGTAGCAGAGCTCCGGCGTCGGTTTGAATCGCATGATAGGATTAGTTAGGATAAGGATTTAAGTCGGCTCTTTTTGTCGTTCAGCGTATCTGCCAGGCGTTTGGCTTTGGTTTTGAGCATCTCGAGGAGTGCCTGATGCGTGTCATCTGAGGTGAAGCCGTGCCTCAGCTTCAAGGTCATGTCACAGAACACTGTTTTCGAAGAATGCTTCACGAAATGCGGCAGGAACTCGTCCGCTTCGTCCTTCGTAAGGAGCACAACTATCATGTCCGCGCGCGCCGCCATCTCCTCAGTAAGGGGTTTCCGTTTGCGCATCGAGACGTCTATGCCGTCCTTCTTCAGCGACTCTATGACCCAGTCGTTTGGAGGAGCGCCTATGCTGGTGACATCGGCGCCGGCGCTTTCGGCCTCGGCTCCTTTTGTTGCGAACTTGTTGAAGTACGCTTCGGCTATCTGGCTCCTCTCTGCGTTCTCCCTGCATACGAAGAGCACCTTCTCAGTCATCGCATCACTTTTTCTACATCGTACCTCTATTTAACGATTTTGCTGATTAAGCACATGGCTCACGCTATACGATCGCAAGAAAAAAAGTGAGATCTAGTCTTGAGGATTAATGCTAGTTGCGAGAGCAAATGCCCTGCTTATTCGAAACATAAAGTTCCGAGGTGATCTATCCGCAGGTTCCCCTACGGATACCTTGTTATGACTTAGCCCCCCTCACAGAGCTTTAGTTCGAAAGCGCCATAAGACGCTGCCTCACTAAAGCCTCGCTTGGGTGACTTGACAGGCGGTGTGTGCAAGGAGCGGGGACACATTCACCGCTCGATAGTGACAAGCGATTACTAGGGATTCCAGCTTCATGAGGGCGAGTTTCAGCCCTCAATCCGGACTTTGACTGCTTTTGGGGGATTAGCTTCCCCTTTCGGGGTTGCAACCCATTGTAGCAGCCTCTGTATGCCGCGTGTAGCCCTGGAGATTCGGGGCATACTGACGTACCGTCGCCCTCTCCTTCCTCCTCCTTAAACGAAGGCGGTCTAAACAGAGTGCCCGGAGAATCTCTTCTCCGGTTGCAACTGTTCATGAGGGTCTCGCTCGTTACCGGACTTAACCGGACAGTTCACACCACGAGCTGACGATCACCATGCACCACCTCTCGGCTCGTTAGGCAAGATCTTCAGTCTGACCTTCATCCTGCCGTCGCTCCAGGTGATATTTCGGACGTTGAATTCAATTAAACCGCAGCATCCACCCCTTGTGGTGCTCCCCCGCCAATTGCTTTAAGTTTCAACCTTGCGGCCGTACTCCCCAGGCGGCAGACTTATCAGTTTCCCTACGGTACTGCGCCAGTAAAAACTGGAGCAACACCTGAGTCTGCATAATTTACTGCTAGGGCTACTCGGGTATCTAATCCGATTCGTTCTCCTAGCCTTAGCCACTCACCGTCGGATGCGTTCTGGTCAGGCGCCTTCGCCACCGGTGGTCCTTATAGGATTACAGGATTTTACCCCTACCCCATAAGTACCCCTGACCTCTCCCGCTCCCTAGTCGAAAGGTATCCCAAGCCAGCGTCAACGTTGAGCGTTGACATTTCACTTAGGACGGTTTCAACCGGCTACTGGCCCTTTAAGCCCAATAATCGCGGACACCACTTGTGCCGCCGGTATTACCGTGGCGGCTGCCACCGGTCTTACCCAGCACTTATTCGCCAAGCGATTTAGACTTGGCAAAAGGCACACCGAAGTGCGCCACTCAGACTCCCCCTATCACGCTTTCGCGCATTGTAGAGGTTTCGCGCCTGCTGCACGCCGTAGCGCTAGGGCCCTTGTCTCAGTGCCCTTCTCGGGGCTTCTACTTCCATAGCCCCTACGGGTCAAAGGTATGGTGGGCCGTTACCCCGCCATCTGCCTGATCCGACGCAGTCCCATCCTCGAGCCGCCATGGTGCAATTTCCATAGCGATTTCGACCAAGATTCCATTCCAGAGTCCCTGGCCTATGTGATATTAGCGTCAGTTTCCCAACGTTATGCCCCTCTCGAGGTTAGATTGACTACGCGTTACTGAGCCGTGCGCCGCCCACCGAAGCCGGTGAGCAAACTTGCATGGCTGTCGAAATCTGATAGCAGTGTCCTCCAGCAGCATCGACTGGTATCAATGGCTGGTGTGTTTATTTCCGCGAGCAATTTGCGAGTTCGCAACTACTTGCATTCCTCAAGACTAAATCTAATTGCCAAAGCAATTTTCACAGAAGCATCTGAGGAGTTAGAAAACCCCCTAAATGCAGGATAAGTATATGCAGGAAATGGTTTATATACTTGCCTTCGAATTAGGCTGGGGAGAAAATGGCGTCGATACTGGAGAAGGACAGGGCGTTTATCACGAGAGGAGAGCTTGTGATGACCCTTGACGGCCTTGCAAGGGGGGCTGAGTGGCGCATGCGGGTCAAGAATGATACGGAATCGGAAGGTGCAATGGCTGCGCTTCGCGAGATTGCCGAAAGGTCGGGAGTGGCGTTGGAGGTAATGGCGTTCAAGAAAGGGTTGGACAGCGAAAGCCTCTGGTTTGAAGACACTGTTAGCGTGAACGCGCTGGAAAACGACAGCATAAGCAGGCGCAGGGTCAAAGAACTGCTTCACGGCTTGTACGAGAAGTACGCGGTAGAATCAAAGAGGGCGTACAAGAGCGAAAGCCTGAGGAGGAAGAAACTGGCGCTCGGGAAGTTCAACGCTGTGGTCGCGCTCCAGATCAACCTGAGATACTAGGCCCTATATCCTGCCTTTGGATTCCCCGGAAGATACCCCGTTGGCTATCATGTGCGCAAGCCTGAGGAACCGAATCGCATTCTCCTGAAGTTTTGCGAAATCATCGGCCTTTATGCCGGCGTGCTGCACGTAGAAACCTGCATGTCTGCGTATCGGCATCATTGCGTTCATCTCCTTCAGAAGCGCGAGCCGCTTTGAGGCGCCTCTGCCCGCGGACTTTATCGCTTTCTCGAGCTCATCGGCGTGCGGCTTCCTGCGTATAATGCTCACCACAGGCGTCTTCAGCTCTCCGCTCACCCTCCTCAGGTCGACCATGTTGAGACCCGCAAGGGTCACGCCGTGCAGCGCAACGAGCTTTATCTGGTCGCGGAAGTGAGAGCGCTTCACCTTGCTGATTATCTTGCCTGTTGCGTCGCTGCCGTCTACCTTCACATGAAAAGAGAGTACGCCTTCGATCAGGTCCTGCCTGCCGACGACGCCGACAACCAGCGCCTCTTTATCCTTCTTGCTGAATGAGGAATCGTCTATCGCGAGTATGCGTATGCCCTGCTTTACCGGCATCCTATTACTTCTTTGGTATCTCGCCTTCCAGCTCCTTCAGGTCGTCCTCCAGCGACTCTATCGCCTTGAGCACCAGGCCCCTTGCGTTCTTCGAGGACTTCACGATAAGTCTCGGGTCGCCGGTTTCGGGGTGGTCCTTCTCAACGCTCGAGAACTCTACGTCCTTGTTTTCCGACAGCTTCTCCTTTATCAGGTCTACGAAGCTCCTGTCGGCGCCGACAAGCTCGGCGACGAAGCTCTTGCTCTCATCCTCGATAACGTTCACTTTTATCTGCATGCGACCAACTACAATAAGCTATTTTATTGCTATCCTTACATATTTATAGCTTAACATATCATTATATTCGCTATTTTAGGTTTTCAGAATGGCTAATGTCTATGAGGTGGATTCGGGCAAACTGGTAGGCGTAGCGGCGCAGAGGCTGAAGGAGAAGGGAATAGCGAAGCCTGTTTACGCCGACTACGTTAAGACGGGCCCGAGCAAGGAGAGGATACCATCGCAGAAGGACTTCTGGTACATACGCAGCGCGTCGCTGCTGAGGCAGGTGTATGTGAGCGGGCCTGTCGGCGTCTCGAGGCTGAGGACGAGGTACGGGAGCCGGAAGGGCCATGTTGTTACAAGGCACCACCATATGCGCGCGGGTGGTAGCATGATAACAGACGCGCTCAACGCGCTGGAGAAGGCAGGCTACGTCAAGAAGGGCAAGCAGGGAAGGGAGATAACGGCCAGCGGCAAATCATTCCTTGACAAGATAGCGAACGAGATAGTCCGCGGTGCTTGAAATTGGCAAAGGATGCTTCACAGGATGACAACGAAGCGCAGGCAAAAATGAGAAAGGAAGTGAACAGACGCCTGCGGGAGATGCAGATAGAGCAGGAGAAGAAGACAACTGTAAAGAGG
>JAKANZ010000001.1 GCA_021823435.1 Microcaldota archaeon | reverse complement strand
AAAGGTCCGCATAATCCTATAAAGGATAAAATTGAGAATGTTGAAACACTAATGAATCGGATATAAAAACATCGTGCGCGATAAACTAGCTGCGGGGTCGTCGGCTAGCTTGGTTAGGCTTTGTGCCTAGGGCGCACAAGACCCGCGTTCAAATGGCAGACATCTGCCTGGAAATCGCGGCGACCCCGTAAAAGAATGGTGCAAGAATGAGCGATGAGATGCTTGTGGACCGGCAGGAGTACGTATACTCACACATACAGGCGGGAACGATGGTGCGAACGCCTGGCATGAGCAGGTTCATAGACAAGCGAAGGGGCGACGGCCTTTACCTTCTCAAAATGGAGGATACGGACAGGAGGATAAAGGCTGCGGCGAAGATGCTGGCCAGGTACGACCAGAAGGTCATTGCTGTGACAGCTTCGCGAATATACGCTATAACTCCAGCGAAGAAGTTCGCTGAGATAACTGGCGTGAGGCTCGTTGAAGGCAGGGTCATGCCTGGCATATTCACAAACCCGAACAGGAGCGATTTCTTTGAGCCAGATATCGTGCTCGTCAGCGACACCAGGAACGAGAGACAGGCGGTCAAGGAGGCGAGCAAGATAAACGCGCCGGTGGTTGCACTCTGCGACACGGACAACTGGATCAAGTTCGTAGACATGATCATACCTTGCAACAACAAGAGCCGCAGGTCGATAGCCCTTGTCTACTGGCTGCTTGCCAGGGAGTTCATGAAGGAGAAGGGCCTGATAAAGAGCGACGACGAATTCAAGCACAGCGTTTCAGACTTCGAAGCCAAGATAGACATAAAGGTCAAGTAAAGTTGCGGTTTTCAAAAGAATCTATAAAAATGCTAAATCCACAATGGCGGTCAGAGGGGGTGCCTGCGCAGAAAAACAAACCTGATGAGGCGGAGGGAAAGGGGCAGGATCTGAAGCAGGCTGTTGGATTGGCTCAACCTGCGACGGAGCTGAAAACGCCCAAACAGTATTATGTATTTAGAGAAGGTAGCTTCAGGAAAGCTACGGTAGATGGAGCCTTCTTCGAAGCCAATCCGGTTCTATGGTCTGCGCGCCTATCGACCGGGTTGTTCGGGTTGACGACCTGCCCCTCCGGAAACAGGGGCCCGAAGAACGCAGGTGAGGTCATACTTGGAGTCGGTGATGCGGGGCTAGCCAAATTCGTCGATCTGGGTTTCATCCCGTGCCCGGTCTGCCATCCAGAGTCATCACAGTACTTCTCATGGCCGGCCATCAGCAGCATAGTCAGCGTCAAGTATAACCTTTCTGAGGCAGCAGAATACGCAGACAAGGCGCGCGTGCCATTCGACGCTCGCAGGGTTAGGTGGGATCAGATTATTGGCGCAATCGGCGATGCGCCCTCTAGAATCTATCTGCCAGAGACGCTAAGTTTAGAGGAGATTGGGTCTTTCCGTGCAGCGATACGCAAGATTGTACGCACCAATGGCGTCGCCAAGGAGCCCATGCTTGGCTACTATGCTCCTAAGGTTGCCAATCGCTTCGTAGAATATCGTGAAACAGCGTAGGCTGGATGAGATGGCTGAAGTAGAAAAATTAGGTGTTGATCCGAAAATTGTTAAAGAGGCGGCAGCAATTCTCATACCTAGAGGCGCAGTCAAAAATGTGTATTATGCTCACGTCCAGCCGATATACGGAACAGCAGAAGAAGAAAGTGACGCGGATGTCATCGGGGCATATTTCCCAGATCATCACCTGGTCAACCCTGCCGCAGTGAGCAGTTACAAGATAAGAGATATGGGCTTCTACCTGGGAATTGTGGAGCGGTGCGATGACCTCGTCTACAAGAGATTCCGGGGACTTGTTATGGCGGGCGTCGGACAGGAAGCCGAGCATGCATTCAGACGAGGCATAGGGGTTTACGAGATAGCTGACGGCACGATCACAAGAGTGCACTCTGTCCCTTCGTACCTATCGCGTGAAGAAACGGTTGCACTTTTTGAGAAACTGGGACTAAGAAGAGATAATGGATGGAAGCCGGAGCCCGTTTGCAATATGCGCCGCGTGTGAGTAAGTTAAATAAACTGAATTCTGATACCTATTCATGCTGCTTCTCAAGGCTCAGGCGGCCGTTGACTTCATGATGTCATACGGCATAGCGCTAATAATCATCTTCATAGCCATAGCAGTGATCTATAAGGTCACCATACTCTCCCCCGCGTTGGCAGTCTCGTCGTGCACCGCTTCTCCGGGCTTCTCGTGCGAGGCCTTCGCGCTCAACACCAGCGGCGTGCTCACTCTGCAGCTCTCGCAGGCTACGGGAGGGTCAATCACCATACATGGAGCCGCGTGCTCCTCACAGCCGAACGTTACCGGGAACAAGCCAGCGTACGGAAACATAGGGGTAACGCCAACAGCCGGCTACTATTTCGGAACAAACGCTCCTGGCTCCGGCATACCAGTTTACAGCGGTTCGGCCAACACAATGGTTTTCTACTGCTACGGCGACAGCGGCGTGGCAACCGGCACGCTGGGTGACGGTTTCGATGGGTTCGTCTGGCTGAACTACACAGTTCCGAGCTACGGCAATGTTATACAGCAGGTGGCTAGCCTCAACGTCAGATACACTTAGCTAGGCGTACTTCTTCAGCTTCTCTATCTCGCTGCTGGTCATCTTGTGGAAGATAGGCTTGGGCTCCTCGTTGAGGTTGGGCCTGACCTTGTCCTCAAGCATCTTCAGAGTGGGTTCCGAGCTAACACCGAAGTAGGAAAGGAGCTCGGCGCTCGCCTTCGGCGAGAAAGGATACAGCAGAATGCCTATTGCGTATGTGATCTCAAGCAGTTCTGAGAAGATCTTCCTCGCCTGCTTTTCGGTCTTCTCCTCGTCCTTCGCTTTCTTCGCAAGCAGCCATGGTTCTTTATTGCTCATTATTCCATTTCCTGCATCGGCGAGCTTCACCACCACGCCTATCGCTTTCTTGAGCCGAAGTTCGTTGAATGCGTCGCTGTACTCTTCGGCAAACCTCTTCACCGTGGAATTGCCAATTGCTGATATCTCGTCCTCGATCAGAAACTTGTTGCTCTTCGACAGTTTTAGCACACGCTGCGCCAGATTGCCTATCTTATCATTCATTATTGTGTTTACGATCTCAACCAGGCCATGTTCTGTGAACTCGCTGTCCGAGTTCTCTGGGTACATATATATCAGCACAAACCTCCAGTAGTCGGCGGAGAGTATTTCCAGCGCGCTGCTCATGTTCAGCCCTACACCGCGACTCTTCGAGAATTTAACGGTCTTGGAGACCAAGAACTGAGACTCTTTTATAGTGTGAGGCAATATGAAACCTAATCTTGACCCTATTGCCATACCAGGCCAGATTATTGTGTGAAAAATTGTGTTATCCTTTCCGAGAAATTGCATAAGAAAAGTATGTTCATTCTGCCAGTAATCGCGCCATCTCTTCGTATCCCACTCTTTGGTTATTCCAATATAACCAATCAGGCCTGTTATCCAGACATAGATTACGGAGTTCTCGTAACCTATGAGCGGAACTGGAAATCCCCACTTCATGTTCCTTGTTATGTCTCTAGGCTTCAATCCTTCTTTTAGCATACTTAGAGACTTGTTTACCGCATCTTTACTCCAATTGTATTTAGAATTGGCTCTTATGAATTTAGTTATGTCGGGTTGCAGTTTGTTAAGCTCTAATGCAAGGTTCTTAGTCTTAACAAAAGTTATGTCGCTCTTGCTGCAGATAGAACAAAACGGGTCTATTATTTGAGATGGCTCTAACAGTCGTCCACAGTTATCGCACTGGTCTCCGCGTGCGCTTCGACTATGGCAGTAGGGGCATGTTCCTTGTATAAGCCTATCGGTGAGGAAACGTTTGTCAACATTGCAATACGCTTGCATATCTTCCCTTTCCAACAGGTAGCCGTTGTTATACAATTCGTTGAAGATGCTGTACACCACTTCTTTGTTTTCTGGAGTATTTGTCTTGCCGTAATGTGTGAACGTGCATTCGTACTTCTCGAAAAGTTTTTTGATTTTTTCGTGCATCTCATCTGCCAGCGCGGACGGTTCTACGCCTTTCTTTATAGCAGCAAGCTCTGTTGGTGTGCCGTGCTGGTCTGAGCCGCATATGAATATTGCGTCGTCTCCGTTCATTCTCAGGTACTTAAAGTACACGTCGGCCGGTAGCACTGACCCCACGAAGTTGCCCAGATGGGGCACGGAGTAGACGTACGGCAGCGCGGCGGTAACGATTACTCTTGCCACTTGACCACTTGCTGTTATTTATCAGCACACAAGAAATATAAACTCCGATATGGAAGAAACTCTGATTCTGATGGTAGCAACAGAAACAAGAGCAGAATCTGGGCTGGTGGGCAGAATGTTTGTGCTGGAAAACAAGAGGTTTGCGGAACTCGAGAAGATAGCGGCGCAGAGAAATGTCTCGTTGGTTGATGTTATTGCAGAAGGACTTACTTTGAGCGGAGGCAAACCGAAGCTCAAACTAGAGAGACGTTGGGGCAATGGCCAGCTCAATGGATACCCTTCGGACTACGTGATGCTACACATGATAGTGTCTGAGTCATTCCTTAACGATCTTTCAGAGGAAGGCAGTAGAAGCGGGAGGACGCTGAACGACCACATCCACGCGAAGCTTGAGAGATATGTAGACAAAACGCTGACGCTGACTTCCGCGCTGCGACTTCAAATCGAGGAGAGATCTGACGAGCTCCGCACCGAACCGCCTTCTGGTGCCGTGCTCATGCGCCACTGGCGCATGCAGAACGGCCTGCCGGTCTGAAACTCCATGCAGGCCGCGCAGCAATCAAGCTTAAATACTTATTACCGCACATTCTCCTAACAACAAAAGGATAGGGATGGTTTCACCATTGGAACTGTTCGCTAAAGCGACAACTGGAAACGGCGCTGTTTCTGTCTTTTCTTTCAATGCTACTGTGGGCTCGGGGAAATAAAGGCTAGAAATGTTCGGGCCACACCTAACTATTGATTTGTACGGCTGCGATGCGAAGCTGCTCAGCGACGCGACTCACGTGTACCGCATACTTGACGAGATGCCCTCGCTTCTGAAGATGAAGAAGATAAGCATACCTCAAATCCTGCCTTATGAGGGTTCGCCGGGCACGTTTGACAAAGGCGGAGTGTCAGCCTTTGTGCTCATAGCCACTTCGCACATAAGCATACACACCTTCGTGCACCAGAGGTACGCGTCGGTAGACATCTTCTCGTGCAAGGCGTTCGACACGGACAAGGCAATCGGCTACATCTCGGGCAAGTTCAGGGCTAAGAAGGTAGAGACGAACCTACTCAACCGTGGGAAGGAGTTCCCGAAAGAGGTTGAGAAGGCGAAAGCGATAGTGGCCAAGGATAGAAATGCGGTAAAGCGGCACGGACGCTGATAGAACAATCGCCATACCAATACGCTAGACGTATAAATCTTTCTTCTTTATCTACCCTCGCGACCGGGGAGTAACACGGACATTAAAATGACTCGTCAACTCCAGCAGTACATATCGGGAGAGAAGACGGGATTGGAGATGTTCCTTAGTACGAATGAGCTCAGGCACGTGAGCAAACTGCTGCTCAGGCAACAGACGCGTAAAACCTCAGGACTTGACGACGAGCTGGCATCACTGCTGGTGACAGCACGAAGAAGGGAGAAACGGGAAAGAAGGAGGATGACGGAAGAACTTCTGCGCTGGCCCTGATTTTTTTAAAAAGAAAGAGGTGTTAAGGTGTGGTGGGTGGGGATAAAATATAAGGCACCTTAACACGTGAAGGAACATTAGGCATGAAAAGGTTTATATAGGTTACTACGACACGAAACGAAGTTTATAACCAGGTGATTATCTGGGATCGTGCGTATTATGCAGAATGACAATGACACACCCGCGTGGATGGTTTGCGACGAGCTGATCTCTAAGATGCGCGACGAGATCCTCTCGCAGGCTGTTTCCGCGATGCGCGAGCAGCTGGAAAAGAAGCACATAGCACTAGAGGGACAGCTTCCGAGCGCGAGCGAGGAAGGGAGCGAAAAGGAGCGCGACGCTTTCCTGCTGGAGCAGATAGTCAAGCAGCATGAGAACATGGAGAGGCAGTTCGGCGAGTACCTGGAGGTGGCCGGGCTTGACAAAACCGCGATGGCGAGAGCGGAGGGGCTGCGAAGGTTCCTGTTGGAACTCAGGCAGATAGTGCTGCTCGACGGCTACGCAAAAGAATGTGAGCGCTGGTTGGCTGACGCTGAGAAGGAGCTGAAGGGACGAGACGCTGCAGAGATCATGGCCAAGACCATCAAAAAGGATGAAAAGAGGCGCGAGGTGCTTGACTACGCACTTAAGAACAAGCAGTTTGTCAGAGAGAACGTGTTCTCCGAAGGTGAGAAGCACATCATGGAAGATGCGCTTAGGCTTACTTCTGAATGATCACCAGGGCACGCTCTTTATCTTGGCTCTATGGGCCAGTATGTTTGTGCCCTTGTGCAACACTCCGGTAAGCACCGTGATAACGACGATCCCGAAGTAGTTTGGAAGGCCGCCGAAGGGCAGAGAGAACAGGAGCGCGACTACGAAGAATGAGTACTGATCAAGAAGTATCACGTTTGTGCCTTCCTTAAGTCCGGCCTGCCTTTTTATGAAACTGTTTAGCAGGTCTCCCACTACGGCTCCAAGCGTAACAGCGGCACCGAGGAGCAGCGGATAGGACAGAAAGATGTACAGCAGCGCCGTTGTGACGAGCCCTCCCAGAAGGCCAGAAGCCGTACCACTGACGGTCTTGTGTCTGCCGAATATGGGCTTGCCCAAAAGCTTCCTGCCGAGATCCAGAGGCGCACCGCCTCCGAAGAGTACAGGAGCGCCGTTGGCTATCCAGGCCGGAAGTATGAAGATTATCGGGTAGGCAAGCAGTATGTATAGCAGGTCAACCATCCTAGTGCGCCTGTTTCTGGTCTATCTTTGCTTCTGCAAACCTCTTTGAGCCGCCGCCCTGGAAGGTTTGACCCTTCAGCTTCGAGTCCAGCAGCTCTGCCGCATTTACCTTAGAAGCCGCGCCGGTCATGCAGATCACAAAGCCTTCTTTGTTCTTCAGGAATACGGCGGTTTCGCTGTTACGCTTGACCAGCAGGTCAGCTATCTTTATCAGCATCTTCCTGTCCACGGCCAGCTCCCGCTCCACTATCTCAGCGTCGGAAATTGCTTCGGCTATACTGTCAGCGAGAAGCTCGTTGTTCTTTTCTATAAGCTTGTGCATCGCCCTTATCTCCTCCTGCTGCTGCTCCACCCTTCCCGCGACCATCATGGGCTCTACGTTGAACGCCTTTGACAGTCTGTCAAGCTGCTGGTGCATCGTCTCGAAGCGCCTCAGCGCAGCAGGGCCGGCGACGAACTCGATCCTGTCTATGCCGTCGTGTATCCTCTCAGTGCCCGTTATGCTGACCATGCCCAGCAGGTTCTCCCTGCCGACCGCATGTATGCCGCCGCACGCCTCCGCGTCTATCAGCTTGCCCTCTTTGGTTGTTATCGTGACTATGCGCATCCTCTTTGCTGGCGCACCGTGGCCCTGGTAGATTGAGAAGCCGTATCTGCTCTCTGCTTTCCCGCGGCTCATCTCCTCAGCCTTCACCCTTATGCCGTTGAAGAGCCAGGCGTTGACCATTGTCTCTATCGCCTTGACCTCTTTCTCGCTCAGCTTGTCATAGTGGGCTATGTCTATGTGCGCCTTGTGCTCCTCCTTCTTTGCGCCTTCCTGCCATGCGTGCTCTCCCAGCACCTTCCTCGCGGCTGCACTGATCAGGTGCGTGGCGGTGTGATGCGCTATTATCGCGTCCCTGCGTTCCGCGTCTACAACCGCATCGACTATCTCCCCCTTCTTCATGCCGCTGCTCTTTTCGGTGAAGTGCACTATGATGTCGCCCACTTTCTGTACGTCGGTTATCTTGATTCCGTCAACAGTGCCGGTGTCCGCAACCTGTCCCCCGCCTTCGGGGTAGAAGGGAGTCTTGTCTAGAACGACGTGGTTGCCTTTCGCGAAAAGCACCTTTGCCTTTGTGTTTGTTACGAAGTCGTAGTAAAGCTTCTTTGTCGGAGGCAGGTCTTTTGGAAGCGAGACTGCCAAGGGCGTCTTCTTCTCTTTCTTTGCCATGTCTGCCTTGACCATCTCCGTGTACGCTCCTTCGGGCAGCTCAAGCCTGATCTTCTTCTCTGCCGCAACTTTTGCGATGAGTTCTGGCGTGGCGCCCTGGCTCTCGTACAGGGTCTTCATCTGCTCTCTTGTTATCGTGCTGTTCTTGGAGAGCAACACCTCCACAGCACGTCTTGCGCCTTCCCGTGCGCGCCCGTATCTGTCCCTCTCCACGTCAACGACCTTAGAGAAGACATCGTGCTTGCCCGCCAGTTCGGGATACATGGGCTTAAGCTCGTCCGCGATTAACTCTGCGAGCGTTTTCAACTCTATCTTGAAGCCATATTCCTCTATGAAGTCGAACGCGCGCCTGAGCAGTATCCTGAGATTGTAGCCGCCGCCCACGTTCGAGGGCAGAGAGCCGTCGTTTACTGCGAAGAGCAGCGTGCGGGTATGGTCGAGAAGCGCGTATGCAGCCTGCATCGGCTTTATCTTCTTCTCGTAATCGCGAGGGCTTATCTTCGCTTCCAGGAGTACGTGCCTTTCCTCTTCTGCGTAGTTGCGCACATCCTCGCGGTTCAGTACTCCCGCATACCTGGCAAATTTGGCATAGAAGCCACGGTCGAATTCTGTGTTGAGCTCGTCCTCAACCTTCGCGAGCGTGTTGCTGAAGACTGCATCGTAGGCAGTGGGAAGCCCGGTATAGAACCAGAAGTTGCGTTCGAATCCCCAGCCAGTGTCAACCACCTTGCCTGACAGTTCTCCAATCTTTCCATCGCTCAATTCAAACTGCGTGAAGACGTTGTTGCCCAGCTCTGCGCCCTTGGCAAAGAACTCCAGACTCGGACCGAACTCTGAGAAATCGGGCATCGCCCACACGTCTTCCTGATATCTTATCTCCTCTTCCTCTATGCCCATTATCTTTGTCAGGAAGTTGAAGTTAAGCTCTATTGTCTTGTCGCGCCAATAGCCCTCTTTGGGATAGTTGAATGATGTCTGATTGGCCATGACGAAGGTGGTGAAGTGCCTGCCCGTAACGCCGACGTTCTCTATGTCCTTGAACCTGAGGCACGGTTGAGGAACGAGAAGCGGGTTTGCGCTGTATTCGAAGCTCATGCGTCCATTCTCTATGCGCTGGAAATCCTGTATGCCTGCTATGGTAAAGTAGAGATCCTGGCGCCACCTGCTTACCACGGGATACCTCTTTACTATCGCGTGACCGTTTCTCCTGAAGAAGCCTGAGAATTTTTTCCAGAAGTCTGTGTAGCTTATGCCATCTGGCCTTTCCTTGAAGAACGAGTACGGCGTGTGTATCGAGTCGCCGCAATTGTTTGTTTCGGCTATGCCCCAGAACCATTTCCCGCAGATGCGACACCTCTGCCTCTTGAAGCCCCTTTCCCCGAATAGCTTAGTTGAGTAGTACTCCTCAGAGCGCTTGGAAAATTCTGAGATCAGCGCAGTCTTGCTCACTTTCTCTGGACTTATAGCAATCATTCACTTACCCGTCCACCACGCCTTGCACTCATTTCCGAAGAACTTGCAGAACCTGCATTTCCAGTTCTCAGCCTCGACTACTGGAGCGGATTCCCTCTCGCCGTTCCAGAACTTCATCGCGTAGGCCACGCTGTCCATTATCTCGTTCTCGTTGTACTCTATTTCGGTACTGCTTATCTGCTTTCCGCTGAACCTGTCAACGTACACCACCTCGACCCTGTCGCTGAGCTCCGGAAGCGCGTATATCTCGTTGAACATCTTTTCTGATATGGAGTATGGATTGATCAGCTCGTCCCTGACACCCATCGCCTGCAGCTCGCGCTTGAATACATCAGAAAGGCCGTTCTTTGTCAGTCCGTATATCTTGGTAAAGTTCTCGTGCGTATATCTCTTCGCCTTTATGTCTCCAAGCATCTTCCTGTATAGCTTCACCTGCACAAGATGGGGTCGCGAATATACTTCTGTCAACTTCCTGTTCGCATCTGTCGTCTTGCGCTCTATAACCTTCGCCTTGCCCTCTACTATTTTCATCTCGTCTATCTGGCCGGAGAGCTTGTAGCCGTTTATCGAGCCGTAGATCCTTAACTCCCTGCAGATTCCCTTGTCTTTAAGCGAGAGCAGCGAGCGATAGTTCTCGTACGCTATCTTGTACATGAGGTCCTCGTAGGTAACGGGTTCTATCGTGAGCGGCACATAGACCTCGTCCTGCAGAGCCTCGTGCATCTGCTTCCCCCGTTCCATGAACTTCGTGTACTTCTTCCCGTAGAGGTAGTTGAACTCCATCTGCCTCTCACACCAGAACTGATTTGCTATGTCTGTCACTAGTATCGAGCTCTTCCCGAGCCTCTTGAGAACACCACTTCCCCCAACCTGCACACGAACGCCTATGTATCAGACCGCCTATCTCTCGTCATCGCCTAAGCTCAGCGATCACCTTTGTCATCATATGCATTTTTATTCGTTAAACAGGATTATAAACGCTATGCGACTTCTTTCCGAATACGATCTCTTCATCTTTGATTGGGACCACACGTTGACAACATCTACTCTCGCTGTTGGTCTCCTCGGAATGGCGAGGGCGCACTCCAAGAAGGCGCGCGCAGAGAAACTGAGGAACATGAGCTCAGCCGATTTTTCAGCTAAGAACGTGGAGGTAAAAGAAGAGGTTAGCAGAATCTACTCGTTTTTCGATGATGTATATTCTTTCGTTTTCTGCCCTCGGCTCAAACGCGATGCGGTTCCTCTGCTGGAATTTCTTAAGAAGAGGAAGAAAAAGGTGGCGATCTTCAGCGACTCAAAGGCATACAGGCTGCTTAAGGAGATGAGGGTTCTGGGCGTAGCTGATTATGTTGATTTTGCCCTCGCCGCGGAGTCGATAGGCCGCTACAAACCAGACCCGACAGGGCTGCTTGTGGTGATGGGTAGATTCCGCGCACGCAGGAAGAGAAGTATTTACATAGGAGATATGGCGGGCGACATGCTCACGGCGCGCCTGGCTGGAATCGCATCTGTGGGAGTGGCAGACGGTATAGCTTCTGCAGACGAGCTGCGCGCAGAGAAGCCAATCCGTGTGTTCCCACACCTTGGTGCGCTTCTTCGCGAGATGGAATCTGCTTGACACGGATTCGCTCTTCCGACGTAAACATAGGTTTATATAGGCAACAATGCAAATAACAACTACTTGCAGACAGCTTACAGCTAATTCTGCAGATATAAGAGGAAAATAAAATGGCATACGGAGAAGACGAAGAAGGAGGACACGGCAGAGGCGAGAGAGGAGAAAGGAGAGGAATGAACCCCAACTATTTCCTGCCCAAGCCTGTCAAGGTCGGAGATGTACTGGAGGTGACCATAGAAGGGTCTGCCTCAAGAGGAGACGGAATAGCGAAGAAGGACGGCTTTGTGATCTTTGTGAAGGGAGCGAAGCCTGGAGACAAGCTGACAGTCAAGGTAACTGACGTCAGAACCAGATTCGCAATCGGCGAACCGACTGACGCGGCAGCACCAGCAGCTTAGGCTTAACTTTTCTTTTTGCTAAGAAAGGTATGGCTGGCTAGCGCAAGCCATATGCGCAATCAGTTCGTGCTCTCTTCCTGCTTTTCGAGCGCATCTATGAGGTGCAGCGCGCCCTCTACCGAAGGCGTGGCGTTGAAGAACTGTTTGGAAGTAGCCTTAAGGCTGTCGTTGTAGCCGTCTATCATTATGCTTATCAGCTTGGCTTTGCTGCTCTTAAACGCCTTCTTCCAGTTGTCCACGTAGTCGTAGCCGTCGGTTATCAGCACAATTGAGTTCGTGGACCTCCATATGTCGTCATTTCTTAGGTCCCTAAGCGAGGTTGCAAGAGCCTTGTTAATGTTCGTCCCTCCCCCTTCGCCCTGGGTGATCAACGCGTTCATCACCTTGTCCGGCTCGGACTGCCTAGCATAGGTTTTGTCGTCGAAGAATCTGAGGTAGTAGGGCCTGTGCTCCCTCCTTGCGAGTATGAGAATTGCGAGCGCGACGCTCCTTGCCCACACGGTTTTCTCGCCATACATACTTCCAGATATGTCCAGGAGCACGTAGTAGGCTCCGGGCGCGTCATCGACCGTCGTGTTTATCGTTATTCCCTTTTTCCCCTCTACGGTTATCCCATACCTTGTCCTGGATTCCAGCTCGCCCATTATCAGCTTGCGCTCGAATATCGCGTCGGGCATCGCAAGCTCCTTTGGGAGAACGTCCTGGATGTTGTGCGTGAAGCGATAGCCAGGGCCGACTTCGCCGTGCTTGCTCTCGTTTACCTTTACGAATGACTCCTCGGTTACCTTCTGTGACTTCTTCTGTGAGGTGAGTATCTTCTCCACGTCGTGAGCCGAAAGTATCTGCGCGGCCAAATCTATTATCTCGCGAGACATCTCGGTTTCCTCGTGAGAGTAGCCCATTCCGAGAGCATGCGCCGCGTTTTTCCCTCCTTTTCCTATCGCAGATGCCATGTTGGCCAAGGTGTCTGAAACGTCCTGGTTCATTATGTCTCTAAGTTTTGAGATCCCGTTCCTAACTTTCCCATTTACGTCGTTCGGCTCGGCTTGTTCTTCTATCTGCTCTTCTATCTGCCTCTCGTTCTCTGCCTCCTCCCTCTTCTTTTCCTCGAGCTCATCGCGTTTCTTCTGCAACTCTTTCAGGAAGAACTCTGTCTTCTTTGCCGCCACCTGCGTCGATTCGTTGTCGTGCAGAAGCGTCTGCTCCCTGGAGCTTTTGTACTCTTCGCTCTGCGCGTACTGCTCCATCAGGCCGCGCACATACTCCATCGCCGGATCCTCGTTCTTCTGTACCACCATAGGTCTGAGCGAGTACTGGAGCTGGTATGCGTCTGAGAATACTGTCTTTGCCTCTGGCATGGAAAAGAGCTGGGGATCGCCGCCGGGCACCTGGGCCGGGTCGCTAAGCTTTTCCACTGCCTGCTCTAGCTTCGCCTCGGCTCTCTTCTGGCTGTAGACCAGGAGGTTGCTCTGTATGTTGCGCTTCTTGTTTTCCTTTTTCTCAGGCACGCGAACCACCCCCTAACGAGGTCAATTCAGGTCTTCCTCATCGCGCTTCTTGACCGCAGCCTTTGCCTCCACCACGAGGTCAGATAGGTAGCTCGTGAACTCGGGCATCTTTGGATCGTTCTTCATTGTTCCCAGAAGCGTGTCGGCGTTGGCTATCTCTCTCCTCAGCGCCTTGAAGGTTATTTCGCTGGGCGTCGTCTTTGCTATCTCTTCCATTTCCTTCAGCTTCTGGAACTCCTCCTCGACCTTCTCTATCTTCTCCTGGGTTAAGCTCAGCTTCTGCTCTACTATGATGCGCTCTATCTTTGCCAGGTCGTCCTGTGTGTTGGGCCCGCAGTAGTAGAGCGAGAGCGCGAGGTCCTCCCTATCGACATCCTTGTTACCTCTCAGGTATGAGAACGCAACGGCCAGCCTCGCCAGGCTTATGTCCGTCCTGGTTGAGGGGTGTATGCCTTTCTCTCTCAGCGCTACAACAAGGTTGGCTATGGTCGATGTGAATGCGGGATTGTTTGCGAACCTCAGTGTCTTGTCGTTTACCTCGAGCTGTATGTTGCCGAGGTCATTTACCGAAAGCGGCTTCTTCCTTGTAACCTGGGCCATCGCCTTTGCCTTGAGCCCCTCGAGCTCCTTTTCGAGCAGCTCTACCTCTCCGTTCAGCCCCTTGCTTATTGCTGACGGAAGCAGCTCCTTCTGGACTTCATTGAAGAACACCCTCACCGGGAATCGGCTGTACAATGCCATGTCCTCCTCTGCGGTGGGAGTTGTGTTGGTTGCGGTGAAGAACGCTCGGTACTTGAGGTGCTCCACTGAGTCGCCCTCCACGACCTCGTGCTTCGACAGGACGTCGAGCATCAGGTCCCTTATGTTCCTTCCGCCTCTCATGAGTTCGTCTATGAACACTATGTCAGAGTTGTATATTGCGCTGTGTATCCTGGTCAAATGGCCCTTCTTGTAGTCCTCTATGTTTATCGGGCCGAGAACCGAGTCCTTGTCGGTTTCTGGGGTGGCAGGGTAGTAGAAGTAGCTTGCGCCGTCTATCCCCCACGCCAATTCATCTATTATCCTAGTTTTGCCCTCCCCCCACAGCCCAATCTCTATTGCGGGCTTGAACGCTATCATAGAGGCGAGAATCGCAGACACTGGAGACTCCAGACCAGCGAACTCGCCGCTTACCTGCGAATAGAGAGTCTGAAGCTTCTTCTGCTTCTCTTCTGTAGAGTTGCCGAAAGGTCTCGAAAGCATGCGAAGAAGCTTGTCGAACACGTTCTGGTCAACGGCCTCCTGCTGCACGCTCGCCATAACATTCCTTGCCCCAGTAATTCCACTCATCGTATCACTTGGTTAGTGCATGTGCGGTTTCCTGTATTTAAGCATAGGTAAAATTCGCACTTTTAACAGTATAAATTGTTATTTTGAACTATCGGGGCTGGCACCTAGAGGAAACGGTGCGGGGGCTGTCTAGTCGCGCAGCAGACCCCGCTTCTTCTCATGGATGTTTGGCCTCTCGGCTTCTGGGCATACGTTGTTGCTCTCCTTGTGAATCTCGCCGATCATCTGGATCACGCCATTCAAGTCCACTTTTGCCGAGGAAACGTTGCCATTCACCTGTGAGAAGGTGGGCGCCTCGTCGAGTATCTTTCCTATCCTGCTGACAAATGCCATCGTGCCGCCGTTCCCGACCTTGCTGTAGCTGAAGTATATGGCGTCTGTGAGGTGGAGATAGCCGGAAAGTACTTTGCTCTTCAGATTGCCTCCGGTGAACAACGATAAAATATCTATTTCGGGAAGCGCCATCAGCGGAAAGGCCTGATCGCAGAATTTTGTTAGTACTGAGAGCGCGTCGCTTGTCAGCCCTGGATCTTTTTCGAGAGCGTGCACCAGTATCCCAGCCTCCATGCCGAAGAGTGCTGTCTGCGACACGAAAGAGTATTCCATTAGCCTCTCCATGTAGAGCACTATGCTTGAAAGCGTCTCGGTTGAGACCGGCGCGTTCTTCTTGATCTTCTTTACCAGCTCCTCCCCAGGTCCGGCGAGAAGGAAGTCATTCAGGATTTTGTCAGAGATCTCCTTAGGCAGAAGTTTCGATCTGGGCACGGTGTCTTCTTTCAGTAGTGCTTCTGCTATTTCCGTGCCAAACTTTTCCTGGAGCCTTGAGCGGACATCTGCGCTCTTGTGACCGAACACCATGCCAGCAACCAATCCGTCTTTGACGCCGTGGTTTATAATGATTTCTCAGGTTTTGTAACGCGAGGGCTCTGGCTATATAAGCTTGACAGAGATATGGGGAATGTTGCCATGGCCGTTGTTTCGCAGAGGAAGGTGATGCGGTTACAGCGCACAATGCTTGTGATAAGGCGCTGCCCTTTCTGCCTGAATGACACAGAGCAGAATGCCTACTACGCGCACAAGCCGGATCTGAGGATAACGGCTGCACTGGGCGGCAAGGAGTTCGTGCTGGAATGGCAGGGCCGCATGCCTTTCGAATGGTACGGCATAGCAGAGTGCAAGGAGTGCGGCAATGCATATGTGGTTCAGGGGGCGATTCCGCAGATAAACAAGGATATAACGGGTGTGACAAACCCCCAGGAAGTGCGATTGGCATACACGTGCTGTGATTTCTGCGTGCACGAGGAGATGAGCTATGTGCTGGCAAACATGCTAATCACGCTTAGGAACGGGAAGAGCATCTACCTCTGCGAAAGACATGCTGACGCGATCAAAAGAGAGAAAGGAAAACGCGACGGCTACGACTTCCTGATTCCAAAGGTTGCTGCGTGGAAGGGCTAACTTGACGCGGACGTCACGTTAGTGAAGACTATCCCCACGCCTTCCACCTGCGCGCCAACCTGATACTGCGACCCGAGCTTCGGACTTATCGCGAACATGCCATGGCCGAACGAGATGGTGCCGTTGAAGCTCAGCGTTGCCGATTGTCCTGACTGCAGCGTGTAGCTCTGGCTCGCGTTCTCAAAGTCTTCGGTGCCAAGAGGCACAGAAAGGGCGCCGTTGCTCTGCACAGAGAAGATCACGAGCTTCCTGTCGCTCTGCTCTGCCTGTATCTCGGTGCTGCGGTTCAGCACGAACTGCTGCAGACGAGATGTGAAGTTTGCCAAGCCTGCTGAAGTGCAGACGCTACTGTTTACCTGCACCGTTTCGCCTGCGCCCACGCTGACCTCGAAGTCGGGTATCTGGCTCCCGAAGGAACTGTTTCTAAGCAGGGTTTCTATCCTGTCCCTCTGTTCCGATGAGAGGTTCGTGCGATCGCTGCCGTTCTGGCTTGTGTTCGCTACAGCGCAGAACGTGCTATTGCTTATGTGCCTGGTCATGTTTGTGGTAAAGGCATAGGCTCTTGCCACAAGCGCGCTAGAGTTGTATCGTACGCTAAGGTTGCCCTTGAAGCCTACTTGCTTCACCGCCACGCTCGTGTTTGAGTTGTCCTTCAGTGTTATTGAGAAGTGAGTTACGTTGCCGGAAGCGACAGAGAGTGACGCGGATGTTATTGAAATGTTGGGCCTTGTTTCTTCCAGATCTGCGGCCTCGTTTTTTGTAAGCGATGCCCTTGCGCCTACGTGGAGTGCCGCCTTGCTACTTCCGTTGCCCACAACAACAGCCCTTACTGAGGGCACGAGCACGAAGACTGTGGACGTGTTAGTAATTATGCTTGCTACCACAGGCGAAAGGTCTACGAGAACGCTCGCGTTGCCGTTGAGCGCGGTTCTGCCGTTTATGTGTGCGGTCACAGCCCCGCTCGGGACCGTTACGTTGTGAGTGGTGCCGTTCACAGTTATGGTGGCCGAGGTGACGTTGAACCTTACCATCCCTATGCTTGCGTTCGCTGGCACAGTAATAGTGCCCATCGTCTGGCTCAGGTTAAGAACCGCAAGAAGATTTATGCTTCCTGATCCGCTCGCCGAGACCCAGCCTGATTCGTTCCCGGCGTTGCTGAGGTGCGCCTCGAGAGACGAGTAGTTTATGATAAGAGCAGAAGTGCCGGCTGGCACCTGCGCAGGATCCGTCAGCTGCAGCGCTACGAGGTTGCTCTTAGTGGCGCTTGAGGATGGTAGAAGCAGGAATATCGCAACTATCAGAATCGCAATCAGAACCACAACAGGAGCCAGTTTGTTCATCTTATACCTGACTATTTGCTACGTTGGATTTAATAAATGCTGTAGCAGCGTAAGGTTTTGTAAGAAAGAATTACGCTTTGAACAGAAGACGCTGGGTGCGAGAATCGAACTCGCGAAGGCCATTTCTAGCCAAACAGCTTAGCAGGCTGCCGCCCTACCACTAGGCGAACCCAGCACGGTGGGAATAGGAATTCAGCAATTAAAAGCTATGCGTTTGTTCTGGCGCGCTGGCCGATTGATCTGTGCGTGTCGCGCACCACATCGGGATCTTGCGGCCGGGACCCACAGATACGGCTATGATTTCCTTGTCAAAAGAAAATATGCTAAACGTTTTTCTTACAAGCGTTTATATAGAGAAGCTCCGCAATAGCGACGTGGGAAAATGGCGGATGGGAAACAAAAAACCGTGAGCCTTACTGAAAAACAAAGAACTGAGAGAGTAGCAGAGATCAGGAAACTGATGTCAGAGCGAGACAAGCACATCAATGACCCCTATGCGTATTACATTGAGGAGATAGATCAGGTCAGAGCATTTCAGAGCACTGCAAGGTCAAACATCGGATTCCTTCTAGGCGAAGTTGAGAGATTGCAGGACCCGACGCAAAAGAGGGCATGAGGCTGCCGCGGCAATTAAGAGCGGCTTATTCAAATGCGCTGGCAAGTTTGTCCTTACCTATCGCGCCTTCTCTCAGTATCTTGTAGCCTGAGTCCGTGACCTCCACCACAGTCGACCCCTGTGCGTACTCGGATTCGTCTGAGTCTACAACCAGGCCAACAGAGCCAAGCAGCTTCTCGTCCAGATCCACGGCATGCGCGATGCTGCCGAATCCAGATATGTTTGCCGAGGTCGCCGTTATTGGATTTGGAAACTGCCGCAGGAGCCTTTGAGAGAAGTCATTGCTGGGTATTCTTATTCCGACCTTGCCGTTCAGCGAGAGTAGCGGGATTGGCGTGATTGCCCTAACTACCAGAGTCAGCGGTCCGGGAAGGAACTTTAGCGCAAGAGTTTCTGCCACTCTGTTGAATATTGCTATGTCCTTTGCCCTTTCCACATTTGCGACTGCTATGGATGCGGGTTTGCTTTCATCCCTCTTCTTTGCAGTGAAAAGCTTCTTCAGCGCGGCCCTGTTTGTAGAGTCAACACCGAGACCGTAAACGGTTTCTGTTGGGTACGCTATGATCCCTCCACTGGCAAGGACTCTGGCACACTCTGCCACAGCGTCTGCGTCAGCCTTGAGGAACTTTGCCATGCGATCATCGTGCAGCAGGAGCCGATCTAGCCGCAGGCAAGCATGCCGAGTTGTCCACGCCTCTGCTCAGCCCTGTATCTCCAGAGCACAGCCGCGCATACTTAGGGTTGCTCCTTCCGGCCTGGCCCGGTTCATACGTGAGACCGCCACTGGAGGCAAGACCTCGACGCTTTGGCGAGGGCCCGACATGCATGCGTGCAACGCAAACGGCATACGGCCCGCCGAAGGGGATTTGCGGAATGGGAAACCCCTAGCTTCCCACCTCCCTACTGCAATAAGAATATGCCGAGAGCATTTAATAAGCGTTTTTACGTCCTTTTAACGTGGCGGGCGCCGCACAGGGTCGCCCCTGAATCTTTCATAGCCAGCTCTTCGCTCCTGTAGATCCTAGAAACCCTGGGATTCAGAATGAATATGAAGCCACCACGGGTGGTTCCCGATATCGGGATCACAGCGTATCCGTGCACTATCCCTTTCGTTGTAAGTTTGTAAACCCCTTGCCAGAAACTCATCGGGCTGCCGTGGCCTTTGAAGTCTAACTCTTCTGCTTTAAGCTCGCGCCCTCTCAGTTCGAGACCGGTCAAAATCGGAGTGGTCTGCCTCAGCGGCCACCCTGAAGCTTTCCATTCGGATTTATTATCATTGATATAGTTGAATTTATTCCCATCTGCGTCGATAAAGGTGTGCACTTTTAGGTTTTGAGCCATCTTATCTAACTCGAGTTAGGTTTTTTGCTTAATAATAATTGGCTTTAAAAAAAGTGATGCGAATAGCTTAATAACCCCTTAAACCTACTATTAACGTGATTCTTTTGGATTCGAACTATGAGCAACTGCTCGATAGGGCGTTCGCCAAGCTGCCCAGTCTCGCTACCGAGAAGTCCGATTTCAAGGTACCAGAGGTGGATTCGATAATACAGGGCAGCAAGACGATGATCAGGAACTTCTCGCAGATTGCAGACGCAGCCCGAAGGGATGAGGCCGATATTGCGAAATATCTGAGCAAGGAACTGGCCGCGCCGGTAAGCGTGGGGGATCAGAAGCTCACTATAAGCGCCAAGGTACAGGCTGCTGCGCTGAACGACAAGGTAAAGAAGTATTTCGAGACATACGTTATATGCAAGGAGTGCCACAAGCCAGACACGCACATCGAGGGAACAGAACGCGGCTACGAGACGCTTGTCTGCGAGGCATGCGGAGCAAGGTACACGGTAAAAAGATCTTGAGGTTTTTGATTGGCGTACTACAGAGGTAGAGGAAGGGGCGGCAAGCGCCCAGAGCCAGTCTACGAACTGAAGATACCGCAGCAGGGAGAGGTCGTGGGCGTTGTGGTGCAGGCGATGGGTGCATCGAAGTTCAAGATACGCTGCTCCGACAGCTTTGAGCGCATCTGCAGCATACCGGGCAGGCTCAGGAGAAGGTTCTGGATAAAGGAGAACGACCTCGTGGTTGTCAAGCCGTGGGTGGTGCAGAGCAACGAACGCGGGGACATTGTCTGGAGATACAGCATAGGAGACAGGGACAGGCTGCGCGACAGGGGCATTCAGGTGCCGCAATAGCAACGCGGCTAGCTACCTGTTATTCGCCCTAGGACCTCTGTCGGATCTTTCTCTATCCCATACGTCTTGCTGAAGTAGTGCAGTATGTTTCCCACGTCTCTTTCCAAATACCTCGTTGCATCTGGATGCTTGATGTGCACCGCCTGCCCGAAGTCTATCATGTAGGGCATGCCACCGACCATGAGTATGTTGTACTCGCTCAGGTCTGCGTGCACCAGCTCATTTGCGTAGAGTCTGTGCGTATCCTCCAGGATTGCAGCCAGTGTCTTATCAGGGTCCTGCAGCCCCTCCTCCCTCATTGTCTTCGCCGGCTTGCCGTCCTCGCCCAGGAACTCCATCGCGAGAACGTTGCCGCTGAACGCGTAGGGACGCGGTGCGTGTATCTCTGCGGCTTCAGCGACAAGCAGGTTGCCATATTCTTTCTTGCACCACTCGCTCACTATCGCGAAGATGCTGCCCTTCACCCTGCCGAACCGGGGATCGCCCTCTATGTACTTTATGCGGTTCTGGAATCTGGCATTCTCAAGCCTGAAGACCTTGAGCGCGAGGAACTCGCTTCCGACCTTCTCGCCAGCATCTGCCAGATAGACGTCGGCTTCCTTGCCTCTCGCTATTATGAACTCCATGCTCGCGACCACGCCCTTGTTGAAGAGCTTGCCTATGCGCAGCATGGTCCTGTTGTCGAAAATGCCCTCCTCTATCTTCAGCTGTTCGTTTATCGGATGCTTCTCCCTGCTTGGCTGCTTCTCCCTGCTCCTGCGTCTTGCCATACGCTATTTATTCCTAACCAGCTATATCAATATAGCGCAGCCTGGTTGTATGGGGGAAGTCAAGATAATTGTTGACAAGCGTGAGAGGAACCTAGACATACTCGAGGGGCTTTCTGGCTCTGGAATCATGCTCAGCTTCGCGCAGCTCCCTGTTGGTGACTATGTACTGTCAGACAGGATGTGCGTCGAGCGCAAGACGGCGCATGACCTTGAGAGTTCGATAATAAATGCGCGACTTTTCGATCAAGTCGAGAGGCTCAGCGGCACTTACAAGAAGCCCATACTGCTGATTGAGGGAGAGGAAAGCGAGTTTGCAATGAACCCTAACGTGGTTCTGGGTGCGATAATAAGCGTGTACAGCGACTACAACGTGCAGGTGCTGAGGGCGAGGGACACGGCGGAGACGGTCAGCACGCTTGCGAGGTTGGCAGAAAGAGAGCAGGAAGAGCGCAGGGAACCGCGCATGCTTGGTTCGAAAAGGGCGCTCAGCAATTCGCAGTGGCAACTCCTCATCCTTAGCTCCATACCTGGCGTTGGACCCAAGCTCGCGAGATCGCTCATAAGCCACTTCAAGACGGTAAAGAACGTTGTATCTGCAGAGCCTGACGAACTGATGAAGGTAAACAAGATTGGGGGAAAGAAAGCGGAGAAGATATACGAGATACTAAACGCGAAGTTCGTTGAGGAGTGAGCTGCCTAACATGAATTCTTATTAAGAGGGAATGGGAAGCAATCACGCTGATTCTATGGCTGAGAGGAACAAACAGTACGTGGGTGTGTGCGGTATCTCTACGGTAGAGGAGGCAAAGCGTTCTGTTTCGCTTTTCAGAGAAGCCGGCTTCGACATGAAGACCGCGCACATTCCGATGTGGGGCTTTCAGGCTTCGTGGAAGACTCTTGCGTTTGGATTCAGCGAAGGCAACAGGCGTGTGCCAACCAGAGACGACCTACCCTACGTGCTCGAAGCGGTCAACGGCGAAGGCTTCGTAACGATACACTACTACACCAAACAGCCGGAGCTGCTGGTGCAGCAGCTACGAGCTCTGCTGGAGCTCGGGGCCATATACCGCAGAGGGCTCGTTGATGGAGTACAGCTGAACAAGGTGTGGCCGACCACGGCGCAGATGGCAGAGATCAAAGCCGAGTTCCCGCAGTTGAAGATCATACTGCAGATGTCCCCGCACGTGACCGCAGGGATGAGCATGGAGCAAGTGGCGGTCAAACTGGCAAATGGGTACTCCGGAATTGATTACATAATATTGGACTCTTCTGGCGGAAGAGGCATAGAGTTTGACATGCAGGCAATCACATCGGAATACCAGACGCTGAAGAGCGGCGGAGTGAAATCAGATATTGTATTCGCAGGAGGATTCAGTGGCGAGAATGTCGCAGAGAAGCTGTCCGGGCTTATCAGGGCCACGAACACCACATCGTTCTCCATAGACGCTGAGGGAGGCTTGCGAGACAAGCTGGGAGAAGGCTACGGCAACGACGCGTTCAATGCTGAAAAAGCAAGGACATATCTGAAGGGCGCGGCAGAGGTCTTGCTTCAAGGAAAGAGGACGTAGTTGGAAGCCGTTCCGCGATAAATGGCAACGCATTTGTTGAGCGTCGGAGGCAGTGCGTTTTCTCTTTTCTTCGTGCTGCAAAGCAGAGTGGATGGGAGGGGCAGCAGACACCAAGATATTGACGACCTGGGTCGGGGAGAACCAGAAATCGGATGCATGCCCGTTGCCCCCAAACTACTGTGCTGCAAAAGCGTAAATATGTTTGCGCTTTTGACACAAGACATATAACACTTCTTCAGCTTTTTGATAACTCTGTTATAGCGACATCTCCTGCTGCTGAGACGTCGAATTTAAGGGGCACGCGCTCTGCGTTTCTTATTTGGTTTGCTTTGGAAAATCTTGTGAAGATCGCCATGCTTGTCGCGAATACGAAGAACCTCTTGCTTGTCTTTGCACCCATTTCTTTAAGCGCCTTACCTACATTCATCGTACCGCAGAGGAGCAGGAGCATCTCGATCTGCACTTCCCTGGCTCGCATGGTGCCGTCCTTCATCCTTATCATGGCGTTTACGAGCGCGGGCAGTACTCTCGGTGCCACCTCTTCCTTGTGATCGAAAAGAAGCACGAAATCTTTGTCTCTCGATATCGCCTTTGAGCTCTTCACCAATTGTTCTATCCCTTTTGCGTTGCTGCAACTGTAGAGCACGGGCTTGAGCCTGAACTCCGGGGGGGTCCCATCTGATACCGTCATCACAATCAATAAAACCCTTTCCTTGTTAATCTATATAACACATTCTGATTTGTGATACAATGAGCCAGTTCGGTGCACAACTACACGATAAATCCGACCGCGTAGCCTCGGGAAGTGGCAAGCGGAAGAACAGGACAAGAGACAAGAGAAGAAGCGAGATGGGCGGATACTTCGCTGCCTCAAAGGTGGGGAGCGAGCAGGTGGTGAAGAAGGTGCGCGCTAGAGGAGGGACAACCAGAGGCGCGCTGCGAAACGTGGCCTTTGCCAACGTACTTACCAAACAGGGATACAAGAAAGCGAAGGTGACCGGAGTTATTGAATCGAAAGACAACAGAAACTTTGCTAGACTGGGCATAATAACCAAAGGCGCGATGATAAACACCGAACTTGGAAAAGCCAGGGTGACAAACAGGCCAGGCCAGGAGGGCAGCATAAACGCCACGCTTATCGAAGGGTGAATGAATACCCGCAAGAGTCTACGTGCTTGATTCATCTGAAGCACCGGCACTGAAAAAAATGCTCGAGTACGATCCCTACCTTGACCCGAATCTGCTACCTAAGATGCCGAAGAAGTGGGAGGATGCAGATGATAGTTATTTCTCGGCGCATCCGGAAGAGAAAGAGGATGCTGAGAAACTGAAGAAGCAGATAGAAGACGCCGCTGAGAAGCTGAAAAACGACAGGGAGGCTAACATCATATTTGCTCGCCAGGACTATCAGCTGCGCGACGGCACGGCCATAGGCCTGGAGAGAGAAAAGAGCTACCTGTACCTGAGCGCCGACGACGCTTTTCTCGGAGCCGGAGAAGCAAAGCTCAAGAAGAGCATAAGTTCGCTGCAACGCGCTTCAGAGGACGTGGAGAAGAAGGTGATAAGCACCATAGATGAAGAGCGGCAGAAATCTGACAGCGGTCTAGGGTTCATATTCGGCCAGTGAGAGTATGCATTTCCTAAGCATAAACGACTTCTCGCGAGACCAGATGAACGCCATATTCGACATAGCGGACCAGATAACCGAGGGAAAGACCACCACGTCGCTAAAGGAAGGCTCGACGCTGGCGCTGTTATTCGAGAAACCGTCGACGCGCACGCGTGTTTCGTTCGAGGTGGCGATGTCAAGGTTGGGAGGCCGCTCGATATACATCGACAAGAAGACCACGCAGATGTCAAGGGGAGAGCCCATCTCAGACACCGCACGTATAATGAGCCTTTATGTTGATTTCGTGGCAGCAAGGATGGACCGCCATGAGGATCTGGTAGAGTTTGCAAACAACTCGACAGTACCTGTCATAAACGCGCTCACCGATCTCGAACACCCGACTCAGTCGCTGGCAGACATATACACGATAGGCAACGCGAAGAGAAGGATAAAGGGCGTGCGCATAGCGTTCACGGGAGACATCGCCCAGAACACTTGCAACTCGCTGATGCTCGCGGCCACGAAGCTCGGGGCCGAGATGGCTCTCGTGAGCCCCAAGAGCTTCCCGCCGAACCCCCAGTACCTCACGCGGGCGAGAGAGTATGGGGTCGTAGACATATTCGACAGCATGCAGGACGGTCTGGCGGGCGCAGACATCATATACACGGACACGTTCGCCTCGATTAGCGACACGTTTGGAAAGGTGGACCAGGACGAGGTTGAGAAGAGGAAGAGGATATTTGCCCCCTATCAGGTCAACGCAAAGGCGCTGCAGTATGCTGACAAAGAAGTACTCGTGATGCACCCGCTGCCGGCGTTCAGAGGGCAGGAGATAACCGCTGATGTCCTCGATGGCTCGAGGAGCATAGTCTGGGACCAGGCGAAGAACAAGCTTGTCATTGAGCAGGCCATACTGATGTACCTGTCTGAAAAGAGCGCGTAACGCCAATGATTAAATAGGCGGCCTGGAATAACGATCGAAGGTTTGGGGGATAAGGGGTTGCATGACAGAAAACTGCGTATTTTGTAAAATATACGCCGAGAACGCTGACGTGGTGTTCGAGACGCGCAAGTTTGCGGGCCAGTTCGATAAGTTCCCAGTAGCGCCAGGGCACATGGAGGTGTTCACCAAGAGGCACGTGGCAGATTTCTTCGAGCTGACGAATGACGAACGCAGGGATCTCCTGGTCGCACTTCAGAGGGGGCTCGAGGCGACCAGAACCGCGGATCTGCGCACCGTTTACAGGCGGTTCATAGATAAGCCTCTCAACGCGAAATCTGCAGAGTTCTGCAAGGACGCGTTGCTCAACCTCGAACTGAGAAGCCGCAGGGATGGGGAGAACATAGGGATAAACAACGGCAGAGCCGCAGGAAGAACTGTAGACCACCTGCACGCGCACATAATTCCGAGATACGTCGGCGACATGGCAAACCCGGCGGGAGGGGTGCGGTACGTCATTCCTGAAAAAGGAAACTACAAATGACGTGGCAAGATGGCGCAGACAAACGTCATGGAAATCGCTCCGATAACGCTAGATAAGAGATATCAGCTCTGTGCAGGTCTGATGAGGCAGTCAAAGAGTGACAACGAGAGATATGGTTGCATAATAGTAAAAGACGGAGCTGTGGTGGGGACCGGACAAAACAGGGCGATATCGCATCCGCACTTCAGGCTTGAAAGGGAGATAAGACAGGGCTATAGCAATCATGCGGAGATTGAGGGGCTGAACGACGTCCTGATGAAGACAAAACGCAGGAGCGACGCTCTGGAAACGCTAAAGGATGCGGACATTTTCGTTTCAGGATATTTCCCGAGGACGAAGCAGCTCTTCTTCCACGACAGGTATACGTGCATAAGGTGTCCTCCTCATATGAGGCGTTTCGATATCAGAAGCGTAAACATCCCGCTGCCCACGCGCTGGGTCAGAAAGGGAGTCGACGATGCTTTGAAAGAGGCGAGGGAGTTCACCAACGGAACACATCGAAAGAGGCTCGTGGCTACCGTCGGTTCTTTCAGCATAGATCGCGCCGTCGGCGTCCATACGCAGGAGCTGGCCAGATAGGCATGCGGGTAAGGGTTGCGGCCTGGAACCTATTTATTTCTGACATTTTACATCTAAGCTGACAGATTATGACAACCTATCCAATAGTTGAACGGAAATATTTCATAAGCGAGAAGATAGACGAGACACAGGAGGTTCTGATAATCGGCATGAGACCCGAGGACGGCAAGCCCAATTCGTTCGATCCGGGCATGTTCATGATGATATCGGGAATCGACAAGCAGACGGGCGAGAAGCACGTTGCTCGTGCCATGTCAATTGCCTCAGACCCCTCTTCCGTCAACGTTGAGTTCTTCGTGATAAAGAATCCGATACACGGAGAACACATAGGCAGGTCGCACTTCGCTGATGTTGAGATCAACGATCCTTTCGTGCTCAAAGGGCCAAGCGGCCAGTTCAGGTTCGACCCGAACAAGGACAAGAAGGTGCTCTTCATCGCGGGCGGAACCGGACTTTCGCCCTTCATGTCCATGCTAAGGCACATGCGTGTTCTGGGCACAAATGCTGACATAGTGATGCTCTACAGCATAAAGTATCCGACAGAGATAATCAGGAAGCAGGAGCTCGCCGAGATGGAGAAGACGTTGAATCTGAGGACGATTGTTACAGTGACCAGACCCGCACCAGGGGACGGATGGACTGGGCAGACGGGGCACGTGGATTCGAGCATGATACAGAAGTACGCCACCGATTTCCCGGAAAGAATGGCCTACGTGTGCGGTCCGCTTGCGTTCGTGAAGGCAGTCAAAGATGCGCTGACGGCATTGAACGTTCCGGCAAATAGAGTAAGCGCCGACGTGTGGGGCTAGCCTGCTATTCGGCTCTTTCAAACTCGAGATCGACAACAGCATCTTCGGGCAGGTCGAAGCCGTACTGTTCCTTTATCTTCTTTGCGGCAAGCTCTTTGAACTGGCGCATGGTCGTTTTTTCGTTGGCTTCCACCATCACGGTGTAGGTGAAGTCGCTACCGCTTACAGTTACCCTGTACTTTTTCTCTCCGCTTATGCCACTCGCCTATAAAAAGAGCCGAAAGGAAGAGCGGGCCGCATCAGCTGGCCTTTGAGGTGGACGAGGAGACGCTTTCTACTATGTTCTCGCACTTCTCAACCAGCTTGATCACGTCCTTTAGCCTTGGGTTGATGCCATAGCCAAGATCGTAGCCGCGTTCTGTGCGTATGTGAGTTGGCTGAAGCACGCTTAGGTTCATCGACAGATTCCTGAGCGTGATGATCAGCGTCTTTCTGGTGAACTGTTTGCCGAGTATCTGGTAGAGTTCCCTCGTAGTCCTGGGAGACTTCTCCATCAGCAGTTTCAGAACCGCGAAGTTAGGTTTGCTCAGCACCTTTCTGAGCATCCAGATCTTGTCTTCGCCCCTCTCTCTCCTTGCCATACGCGTTAAATTCGATACCAAATTATATAAATGTAACCAGTCTTGCCATCGCGTAGCGGCGGTGAACCGCGGTAAAATGCAAAGAAACGGAAAGATATAAGAATATTGAGCGACACTATACTACATATGTTTTACCTAAGTAAAAGATTGAGGAGTATAGTAAATAAATTAGCTGGGACTCCTAAACCTGTCTCAGGCCCCCTCCGTTCCAGGCTAAGTTTTCTCATGGACATGGAGGAAGGGTACCGGATTGTGGAGCCGCTTGGGGGATTGGTGCCCAGGGCGCTGGGGAAGGATAGTACGGGTTACCGCTATATCGTCGGAAATGGGTGCGTGAGGCTGAGCGGCGTTGAGGTGCTGCACGCAGAGGAGGCGAAACACGCGGTTGTGGACGCGTTTGCCGGTTCCGGTGAAGCCGAGATGAGCGTGGGGGCCCTGGATAAGGCACGCAAAATAGCGGCGGGAAGCCTGCTCCAGAGCACGGCGAAAGAACGAGCCGATTTCATCTCATACCTGGTGGCTCACGACACCGTGGGCTACGGGCCGATAAGCATGCTGATGGAGGACAGGAAGAGGATAGAGGAGATAGAGATCAACGCGCCCTCGTCACGCATAAACGTATTCCACGTAGACTATGGAAGATGCTCGACAAACCTGAGATTTGCGAACGAGGATGCGTTTAGGCACAATATCAACAAGCTTATTTACGAGACGGATAAGGAACTGCGCGATGACACGCCAATCATAGATGCACAGGTCGGGGATGCGAGAGTGCATGCACAGATAAGACCCTATGCACTGAGCGGTGCGGCTGCGTCTATACGTCTTGCAGACAACAGGCTTGTGGGCCCGAACTACCTGATAAAGAAAGGCACGACAGACTTCGACACGCTTGCGTACCTCTGGCTAGCTGTGGACTCGGGACTGAACATCATAATAGCCGGAGCTCCGGCGAGCGGCAAGACAACCATGATGAGCGCACTCTTTGGATTGCTGCCAAGAACGGAGAAGATACTGACCATAGAGGAGGAGGTTAACGAGCTGAAGATAAAGCTGGATATAAACAACAGCGTTGCGCTCTACGGGGATGGCCGTGGAGGCAGAACGAATACACGGGAGCAAGTGATGAACGCCCTTCGCATGAGACCAGACAGGCTGGTCGTGGGAGAGGTGCGCGGCGCCGAGACCCGCGAGCTCTTCTCAGGCGCGAGCCTGGGCATTCCGTTCATGACAACGATGCACAGCAACTCAGGAGGCCTTGACATAGTGAAGAAGCTGATCATCACGCCCATGGATGTTGAGGTGCGTTCGCTGAGTTCGCTCGATATCGCGCTGTACATGAAGCACATAGATGTTTCGCGCAGGGTACTGGGTGAGGTGTACGAGTACAGGTGGCTTAGCAGGGCGGAGACGGAAAAGCTGGGCACGGTTATAGAGGGGAGCGACTCAGTCGATGTGAACTGCGCTGTCAGCAATGGCAGGCTGGACAGGGGCGCCATTACTGGATCCAAAGTGGTGGAGGCGTTCTCTAAAAAGAACGGACTATCGAAAGCTTTGGTTGTGAAAGAGTTGGACAGGCGTTCAGAATTCCTGAGGGTAGCTTGCGAAGGATGCGCCAGTTCGGTCGAGGTCTTGGAGAAGATACAGGGATATGCATGATGCGCGTGCGTCCGCATATGTTGGTGAAAACTATTGCGCTTGAGCTTGCGGCATTACTGCTTGCGCTCGTTGTCTATTATGCAAATGACCTTCCCGGGCCGGCGTGGTTTGCAGGTATTCTTGCTGCGGCCAACGCGTGCGCGCTTGCGATGTACGCACTACTCCAGGCAAACACGAGGACGTACCTGGAAAAGACCAGCGGATCCGCGTTCGTTGACTATCTTCACAGGGTTCTGTATCGCGTGCGTTCCGGTCATTCCTATACGAGGTCGCTGGTGGAATCTGCAAAGGAGATACGCATTGAAAGCCTCAGAAGATCGACGCTGGTACACGCGCTGGGGCGCCTGATGGACTGGGATGCGGAACCTGCGGGGGAGGGAACTGGATGGATAGAGACAGAGATACAGAGGCATAGCCGCAGGGATGAGTCACGGAAGACTGACATAGAGGAAGGCGCACAGCGATATGCCACCTTCAACATGTTCCTATCCACCGTTCTGCCTTCTTTTCTTGTCTTTGCCTTCATAGGCGACAGCATACTCTCGCATGCCTATTTCGGCATGCTGCTCTTCTCCTTTTTCCTAGTGTTTATCATGCCAGTAATGTATTCTGCCGGAAGTTTTCTGATGTGGAGGCGGTTGTTTGCGTAGTACAATATCGGAGAGAAACAGGCAGGGAGACGAGCACGCGCTTGTGCTAGCACACGAGCTTGCTATGGAAAAAAAGAGGCTGCTGCTGAAGAGACTGTTTGCTTGTGCTGGCGGAAACGTACAGTTGGGAAGGATAGCCACGGAATTGCGTCTCACAGGCTCCTGCTGCGACACGCATTTGCTCTGTGCAAACGAGGCGACCGGAGAACTGATGGCGCTTGTGACCCAGGGAGTAGAGCGTGGCACAAACGTCAGCGTGGCGCTGGGCCTTTTGGAGACGCGCCTGGAAAACAGGATGCAGGAAGGGAATAGGTTTAAAGCAAAGGCTGGCGCGCCGCTTGCGCTGGTCTACATGGGGATGGGTGTCTTCTTCCCCCTCTTCTCAGGAATAAGCGCAGTGATTCTGACAGGATCGCTCGGCGCGTCGAGCTCTGTGGGTTCTCTCGCACAGGGCTTCATGCTCGTTACGTCGCTATATGTGGCTGTCACGCTCTGCCTCTCCGCTGCGTTCGCACATCCCGAAAGACGCGTAGTGCAGAATATTGTTTCGATTCTTCCGTATCTCGGGCTGGGAATCACGATAACGCTTACCTCGCATGCATATCTGACCGGAATACTATGAGGTGGAAAAATGGAAAAGATTGGGAAGACAGTATACGGGCTCTTGCCAGCAGGCGCGCTTGCGTTTTTGGCGCTTGCCAAGAGCAAGAAGGCGCAGAGCTCCCTGGAGTACATAATGATGGTGGCCGCAGCGAGCATAGTGATCGTGCTGGCGCTGGCCATGGTCGTTAAGCTCAAGGGCGCTGTTGTGAGCAACGTGAGCATGAACGGCGCGAATGTGAGCGTCTCCAGCGCGATAAGCAGGGAACTTGCTTCGCTTACGAGCAACAGCGTATAGATGAGGGCACGAGGGCCCAGCTGTCGCTAGAGCTTCTCCTCTATCTAGCTCTGGCTGGGCTCTCATTCGCTTTGGCGCTCGGAGCGGTGGCCAGAACCTATGCCGGCCTCTCCGGAAGCTTCGGCGCGTTCGAGATATCGCAATTAGTGGACTCGCTCAACACAGCCATGCTGGGCTCTTCATCCTCGGGCAACTTCTACCTGCCCCGCGGGCTGTGCAACTCCTCGATAGCCGGAAACTCTGTCTCTACAAGAGACGGCACGTTCTATTTCATCTACAGAGTTTCGGCGCAGAACGGTCTGATGTGCCCAGATGGTGAGTATGCGACAATCGGAATCAAGATAGAGAACGGGACAGCGTATCTTAGCCGTTCCTGAGGCTTGCGGAAGAATGCAAACGCGGGTTCGTTGATCGTCAAATCAGTAAAACAATCAACGTATTTGCACATAAGCCGTATAAATCTGAAGCGCCAATTCTGCCTGGGGAAGACGTAAGATCGAGGAGGTGTGCCTATTGGGGAGTATGGCGCACGTGAAGCAAGGCTAAAGCAGATAGCTGAACTCAAGACAGAGTTGCTGAGCAAGGAAGCCTTCAACGTGCTGAAACACGAACTGCGGAAGAACGACAACGCTAGCGTAGGCGTTATTCTGGACAAGCTGCACTACGCCAAAAAAGTGATGAATGCAAAGAACGCGGACGAGGCAAGCAGGAAGGTGCTACTCAAGATCACGCGGTTGCAGCTCATGGCTGCGAGAGGGGCGGTGAAGGACGAGGAGACCAATGAGGCGATAAGCGCACTTGCCGAGTATGTTCTCGAGCACCTGGGCAATAGAGAGTGGTCGGCGCTAGCGCTTACGCTGGATGAGGCGCATCCTGGCCTCAGAATAGCGCCGGACCTTGTGCGTTTGCTTTTGGTGAGCGAGAACCCGGAGGCCGCTGTCAGGAAGTACAAGAAGGAAGCGGAAGCGGCAATGGACGCGGCGCCGTTTTCGTTCAGGGCAAGTGTGGTAAGCAGCATAGAGCACGGAGTGGCGAGAAAGGGACCCGAACACATAGTCCCGTTCGTAGAGAGCGAGATCGACTGGGGCACGGGCAAGATAAAGGCGAAGTACCTCTTCCTCATGGCCAGGTACGAAACGGACACGAAGGTAAATGGACCTGTCATAAACGTGGCCAATCTGGCGTTGAATCCAGTTCCAGAATACGAGCCCTTGGGAGCGAAGCTCAAAGTGGAGAAGCTGGGAAGGCTCAGGCTTGTGGCCGCGCTGAGCAGGATACACTGGATACCGTACATCGTGCCGGTCGAGCTTATAGAGACGACGCACAGCGGAAAGCTAAAGGTCACGGCGATGCCTGACACAAACAGCGTGATATACGGGCACGGGTTCGTCTTTGTGACCGCCCATCCCGAGTCAACGTACACGACCATACTTGAACTCAACCCAGAGCTGCATCGCTGGATTCACGCGAGCCAGGAGGCGTTCCTGGCGATAGAGATGCAACAGGCACCTGGATGGTACAAGGAGGGAGACAGGCACAACAAGATGGAGATTAAAATGGTACTCAGGAAGACGCCGAACATGAACGAGGTACTTGCCAAGAACCTGAGACTGAAGAACGAGCTGATGCTCGCAGCCTAAACAAAAAGGAATCGTTTTATACCTGCACTTCCGAATTAAAGCGATTGAATGGTTGATCTACTTACGACAGTCGGAATAGTGGTCGTTGTCATAGTCGCAGCGGCGGTGCTGATATTCAACGGCCTGATAGGCAAACGCAACCGCGTTCAGGATGCGTGGGCGCAGATAGACGTGCAGCTGAAGCGAAGGTATGATCTCATCCCCAACCTTGTGGAAACTGTAAAGGGATACATGAAGTACGAGAAGAGCGTGCTCACTCAGATCACGCAGCTGCGGAGCTCGATAGTATCTGGAAGCGTGCAGGACAAGGCGCAGGCGAACAACATGCTCAGCGGTGCGCTGAAGAGCCTCTTTGCAGTGGCGGAGAACTACCCTGACCTGAAGGCCTCGCAGACCTACCAGAACCTGCAGACAGAACTCGAGAACACGGAGAACAAGATCTCCTTTGTCAGGACATCGTACAACGACTACGTGCTTGATTACAACAATGCGATCCAGCAGTTCCCAGGCAACATACTCGCGGGCCCGATGGGCTTCAAGCGCATGGACTTCTTCCAGGCGCCAGAGGAAGAGACGGGCGCGATAAAGGTCGACCTGACGAGCGACAACAGCGGTACCGGATCGGCGCCAACTGCGCCGGGATCCAAAGCGCAGAAGAAGCAGTAACGGTGAAGCAGCATGGCCAGTTTCTTTGACGAAATAGCGCGCAATAATCTCAAATCCTTCCTACTGCTTGCCATATTCGCCGCCTTATTCATCGGCATAATCTACCTGGTAGTGTACCTGCTCGGCGGCGGCATCTTCGCATTCGCCATTGGCGCTATGATAGTGCTGCTCTATGCCGTATTCACGTATTACAGCGGGGACAGGGTGGTGCTCGCGGTTTCCAAGGCGAAGGAAGCCGACGAGAAACAGTACCAGAACCTCTACGCATCTGTAGAAGGGCTTTCATCGGCGATGCAGATCAAGATGCCGAAGATCTACATAATAAACGACCCGAACCCCAATGCCTTCGCCACGGGAAGGAAGAGCAAGCCCTCTATTGCATTTACAACCGGGCTTCTGCAGATGATGGGCAGGGACGAGCTCGAGGGCGTAATCTCGCATGAGCTGTCACACATATCAGACAACGATACACTGGTGATGACTGTCGCAATAGCGTTTGCCGGAGCGATAGGACTCATCGCCGCGTACCTGAGGCTGTCCGTATTCTTTGGGGGCTTTGGAGGCAGGGGCAGAAACAACGAAGGCCCGCTCCTGCTGGTTGCACTTGCGGTAGGAATACTTGCGCCGCTCTTCGCGCTGCTAACGCGCCTTGCGATATCGAGGAGGAGGGAGTATATGGCCGACGCGAACGGGGCCAGGGTCACAAGAAACCCTGCCGAACTCGCGAGCGCGCTAAAGAAGATACAGGCGTATGAGAAGAACCCGAACAGTACTCCAGTAGCGCATGCGAACGAGGTGACGGCTTCACTATACTTCGCGAATCCTTTCAAGACGGGCAACTTCGCCAACATCTTTTCAACGCATCCGCCGATAGAGGAAAGGATAAAAAGACTGCAAGCGATGTACTAGCATGGCGAAAACGGAAACCTTGCAACCCCTATGGGAAGTTAATCAGGAAAAGCGAGAGTGGGTTGTGGAAACCATCTGCCTCGGAATCTTGAGGGTTGCCGAATCCCAGAATTTCTGCGTACCTGTAGGTGAACTTCCCAGAATAGCAAGTATGACTGTGGAAGTTTTGCGGAAAGAAGGGGCATGGTTGCCGCTCGGATTCCAAGAGTACGGAAGCGGGGATAACGTTGATATCCACTCACGTGAAGTTGGCCGTGCAATCCATACGCTTAAACAATCGGGCCAGGTAGAAAGGCACGTTTTTGCGCGAAAGAACAACTGGCAACACGGTGAAAGTTATTGGGTGACAGGAGTTGGCGACCTTGTATATGATCGCAACAAACAATACATGGACGGACTATTCAAGCAGGGAGGAACCTCAATCGAAAAGTTTGAGAGATATGCAGGGGAAATCATCGCCGCATACGCTGCGGGATTGAGGGCCGCTAAAAGATAGCCAAAGCGCTCAGAAGATGAAGGGGTTAAAAACTGCAAACCAAATATTAGTGAAGACATGTCGCTAAGGCACATATCAGTTTCTGATAAAGAAGCTGGAGAATTGTATGAGATGCTCTGCTTAGAAATCATGAAAATTTCTGAGGACAACAAGTTCTTCATACCTGTGGGCGAACTTTCGAGAATGACGGGCTTGGTCGTGGAGACGCTTGAGAAAGAAGGGGCATATTTCCCGATGCGATTTGAAGAAGTAGGTTTCCACGTGAGTTCGCAAGAAGTATCTGCCGCGTCCCATGAGCTCCTAGCAACCCGGCAGGTAGAGAGCGTTAAATATACGAAAGATGGTGGGCATGGGACGGGGAACTCGTATCAGATGACTATTTTTGGGGATGTGATACGTGATAGAAATAAAGAGTATCTTGCGGAGCTGTTGAAAAGAAGCGGAACTTCTCTGGAGAGGTTGGACGCTGTTGCGAAAGACGCCATCGGCACCTTCAAAACTATTCAGAAGACCAAACGTTAGAGACGCCGCATAATATGGGCCAGGAGCCGTGTACTAGAACTTCCTGCTCTCGCGCTCCACGTACCGCCTGAACTGACCAGCATAGTAGAAGAAGATGACGGTAACTGGCGCTGAGACCCAGCCAGCGAGACCAAACATGCCGCCGAGCACGGCGGATACGCCTCCGATGTAGAAAAGGAAACTGTAGTTCGACCATCCGATCCTCATGCTGTCTATGAATTCGGCTATGGTCGAGCGTGACGCGTGTCTGGCAAGTCTCCTTATGACAGGTATCCAATCGCCTTGTGGAGGTTTTCCTTGTGGAAAATAGCTTTATAATTTTTGACCCTTGCGAAGGAAAAGCGGAAGAAAAGGTCAGGAGAGCAGGTTGTTGAGTTGCGGATACTGCTCGAGCGCGTGCTCCTGCTCAAGCTGCTGGTAGACCATGTACATTATCCCGACGGTAAGCAGGATGCCCATTCCTGTTCCTACAGCGCCGGTGAGTGTGGCGAGCGCCGCAAGCAGCGCAACGAATACGCTGCCCAGCACGGTTATCGTGGGTATGTATTTGTTGAGTATGCTCTCCACTATGCGCGGATCCCTCCTGAATCCCGGTACCTGCCAACCCACATCCTCGAGTTGCTCGGCCACATGCTTGGGGCTCTGGCCGGTCATCTCTATCCAGAACCTTCCGAACACGACCGCGAGCACCACGAGCACCAGCGTGTATATTATTATGTGCACGTACTCGGGTACGGCGACGATGCCGCCCCACGGCAGGTAGAGCTGGCTGGTCCCGGTTGCGAGGTAGGAGAAGTAGGCGCTGTATCCGCCTATGCCTCCGTAGGTGGTGGAGTAGGGGAGCGGAAAGTTGGGGGATATCAGGTAGATGAGCCCGCCCACCAGGTTGAGCGATGATGCGCCTGTAGCTGAAGGTGCGACCTGGTAAAGGGCTATGAACTTTGCAAGGTTGGCGAACGAGCCGGTTACTCCGGCGAAGAACCTGAACCATACGGTCATGCTCAGCTCGAACGATGTGGCGAGTATCACCGGAAGCACGCTGACGTAGAGGAAGGGTATCGGCAGCCTGCCGCCTATGCCCCTGAGCTGGCTGAAGACGAGCGGTATCTCAACCTTCATGTCGTATGCGTAGATGCTCACGAGAAAGACTATTATCGCGAAGAAGAGCGGGCCGAACGCGAGAATCGCATTTGGAATAGCAGTGGCGCCTCCGCTCTGTATGGCCTGTATCGCCTCGCCGAGCAGGATAGTGCTCGTTCCCGCGATTATAGCGTATGCAACCCCTCCGGCTATGAAGAGGTTTATGCCTGAGGTTATGCCCCACTTTGTCATCGCCTCATCGAGGAAGATTATGAATATGGCGCTTATAGCCAGCTGGAAGACCACCACGCCTATGTACGCGTTGCTTACCAGGGGAACATAGCCTGTTGCGACGAAGATGTATGCCTCGACGATCGCTATGGCCATGGCCGCCAGCTTCTGTATTGCCTGGAACCTGCCCTTCTGCTCTGGGTCATTGAGGTCGATCTGGAACAGCCCGGCTCCTATTATCAGCTGCAGCACTATGCTGGAGAGCACTATGGGGCCTATGCCCACTGTGATGAGGCTGCCTATTCGCGATGCGAAGATGACGCTGATGAGCTGTATGAGCGGCTGGTTTATCGTCGCGGTGCTCACCCCGAAGGCCGGAGTGCTGAACATCATGAAGTAGACGCCCATTATTATAGCGGTCCACTTGAGTTTCTGCCTGAATGATAGTGGAGACTCGGGTTTGCCTATGCCGGGCACGTATTTCAATATGGAATCGAGGAAAGCCAGGTTCATCTACGCCACTTTGTTATTGAAGCCTTCTAATACCTCCATCTTAACGTTATAAACCCCTCTGCCGCTCAGGGTTCTCGACACCTTCACGTTCCTTCCGTATGCTCCCTTTACGATCCCCGACATGAACGCGGAGGTGATATCCACAAATCTTCCCAGAGAAGTCTCGGATCTGTAGGAAAGGGTGATGCTTACCCCGTGCTTCTTTGCTGAAGTCACCTTTGCGCCATCAAGGCCTACAAACAATGCGGCAAGAGCAACCTCTCGCTCCGGCCTTGGCAGATGCCCCTCTGCGGTCATCTTGCCGAGTAGGTACAGGAACTTCAGGCTCTCTGAGAAGACCGGCTCGGAGAAGAGTGGTATCGTCTCGAGCACGTAGTAACCGTGCCAGCCGCGCTGCGTCTCTGCATGCTCAACCGCGTACCTGAGCGCGCGCAGTATGTCAGCAAACTCTAGCGAGTGGTGCAGGTCTGCATGCAGTGAGCCCGGCTTTGCGAGGAACATGCAGTGGTTGGAACCGTTGAAGACGCACGCCGTCTCCTCAGCGATGACACTGCGCCCCGCGTGCGCTGAAAGGTAGCCTGAGATTATTCCGGATTCGAAGACGTGGAGGTTGACGCCCAGACTTTTATCCCAGTGCTTGAGAGCGCGTGAAGTGAAAGTGCTTCTTGACTCGAAGGGGTAGTACACGATTTTCCCGAGTCCCGCGTTCTCGAGAAGACGCTGCAGCGGGCCCATGCTCCCTCCTGATTTTCTGTATGCTTCTGCGCCGAGGTTGAAGCCTGACTTGAAGGCGAGGACGCGCAGCTCTGGAGCCGAGCTGTAGAATATATCTTGTATCTGCAACCCTCGCAGAGGGACGGTATGCCCAGCCTCCGTGGCTCTCTTGAGCAGGAGCTCTTCGTTGTTTCCCGAGATTGTGCGCTCTGCAGCGTGCGGAATCCGGCCGCGCTGTCTTTTCTTGGCTACTGTACGCCTCTGCACCTTTGCCGTCTTCACCTTCCTAGCCTGCATTACAAACAACGCGAGGACGGCTATCTGCTTTTGTGCAAGCCGCCTATTCGGATTATCCTTCCGAGTTGATAGTATATAAATATTAGATTCGCGGCGATAAAGAGGACTACAAACCACTCCTGGTACGCGCCCAAGAACGATATCGCGCTGCTGACCTGCAGCGTGCCGAAGCCTACTGCATAAAGGACAGATGAGAAGATTGGCGCGTAGCAACTGCAACCAACCACCAGACCGCCGACCGAGGACGTGAATATGCTCAGTATGCCGCCCTCAGCCCCGGCATATTTGATCCGCAAAGATTTGCCTACGGCGTAAATACTAGTTGTCAGCAACACTGCCGCCGTCAGTATGAGCGCATAGACCATGTATAAGGGTACGGTGACAAGGAAGATGCCCTCGTTGCTGCTGGTTATCATATAGTGGAAGAGTTCGTAGTAGACAGCTATGGCCGCAATCCCCACAGCGATGTAGAAGGGAGAAGAGAATATGTCTAAAAAGACCGAGCTTTTGCTTTTTTTGCCCGTTGCGCGTTGCATTTAGAGCCCCATCTTGGTCTCGATGGCTGCGATCGAAGGTATGGCGCTGCATACGCTTGGGGTGTTGTTGAGCGTCTTGCAGATCATCGCAACGTATAGGTCTGCTGCGGCGTACTCAGACCAGGAGAACTGGTCGTTGAACTGCGAGAGCTGGTTGAGGACATCCTGGTGGGTCATATGCTGCAACGGCGCTGTGCCCTCCTTGCTTGTGTTGTTGGCGAAGATCACCGCGTCTGCACCGCCGACCTCGTATGCACCCCATACCGTGAACGGCGTACCGGAGAAGGCCTGGGTGCTGATTATGTAGCGCATGGCATCAACATAGGCCGTATTGTTTGTCTGGTTGACCCTCTGCTGAATCGTTGAGAGGGTGTTGAGATTGAAACCGCCGGATATCGGGTTGGCATCCTCTATACTGATGAAGTTGATGAGGTTGCTCTGGTAGAAGTTGCCCAGCACGGTTGAGGATATGTTGTAGTGAGCGGGCGCCCAGTACAGTGTGGGCATGTCCCCATCGCCTATCGAGCTGTAACCTTCGAAGAGGTTGGAGAAGCTGCCGAACCTTGAGAGCGCAATTGCCATCGCCCATCTGTTCTCGCCGCAGAAGATGCAGGTTATGGAGCCAAGGTAGATCACCGTGAGCTTGCCGTTCACGATAAAGAGCGATAGCTTCTTTGTGCCTGCCCCCACGCTGTTGTTGAGTGTTCCATTGAGAAGCATCTCGCCTGCGCGCTCGAAGTACGAGTTTGGCGCGTTGTTTATAATGCCGATGTTGCTTGCGTTGAATGGCGCGTTTATGTTTGTAAGCCTCTTACCAAAGGTCTGGTTCTGGGTTATGACTGGTGCGTCAGGAAAGCTGGTCGGCGGCACAAGCAGGCTGCTGGTTATGTTGTAACCCTGCGTAACCGTGCCATTAACGGTCACGTTTCTGTATACTATCTTGACCTGCGGGTTGAGTATGACATATGAGGACATCGCTATGGCTATCAGGCCCACAACTATGGCAGCTACAAGCAACCTGTTCGTTGCCCCCTCGGTCCACTTCCTAGCTTTCATGTAATTCGCTAACGCTCGTTTTTATCTGTAAACTGTTTGGATGGGAAAGTATATTAAAAGGCGCAGATATAGTTTGGTGTTTGGGGAGAACCTTGATAGCGCAGAAGCAAACTCTGGCTAGGCAAGATCTAGAACTACCGCGCTCCGGATTCTATGGAGCGGAGAGACCATCAACGGTTAGCAGGTACGAGGTCGCGTTCCTGACAGCCACGAGAGAACTGGGCATATGGGGGTTGAGAAACGTAAAGACAACGCTCAGCAACGGACGTTCGCTGATGTCAGACCTCACCGCAAACTGGAAGGCGGGAGACGACGACATAATAGAGTTCAACACCAGGGCAAGCGACTTCGTCCACAGGAAGTTCGTGGAGAAGATGAGGGAGATGATGCAGATACCAGGCATCTACCACATCTGGATAGGGGATGTGGAGGAGAATGAGCTGAACTTCAAACTCAGGGCGAAGGGGCTCCTGAAGAAAGAAGAGAGCACTGTGGGTGCGCTCACGGACGAATACTATCACGTGCCGATTAACGTTGACGACAGGGAACTCGTGGAGCTGATGAAGAGGGTGGTCACGACGTTCATAACCAAGCACGTGAAAGGCGGGGGCCTGAAATACATAAAAGAAGACAAGTTCCTATATGTCACAGGGATGATTGACGAAAAGCCCTGAGGGATATGGACGCCCCAGCAGATGCAAGCGCTGACTCTAGAGAGACAGAAGGCTGAGACCCACATCGAGTTTTCTGATGCACACTGCCACCTGAATCTGTTTGACGACCCGCTAGAAACAGCGGTGCGGGCGAGAAACAAAGGGGTTGGAACAATAATCAGCGCGGGCGGAAGCGCGAAGGACAACTTCGAGAACGCGAGACTGGCAGAGAAGGCGGGGGTATTCGCAGTGGTGGGCATAGGACCTGATTTCTCTGCAAAAGATTCTGCCTCGGTGCTCGAGATAGAAGGCCTGATCAGGAGCAGCAGGCAC
>JAKANZ010000027.1 GCA_021823435.1 Microcaldota archaeon | reverse complement strand
ACGCGCTCTTCCGTATACATCCTCTTGAACCATTCGAACGTATTGGCGTTTCCCTCGCGCGCCACAGTCCCGAATATCGCAGATTTGAGATTGGAGTCTATCTGGTACCTGCCCTTCGCGAAAGCAGCGAATTCGCGCTTCGCCCTCTCCACCACATGCGCGTCGCCGATCATGCCCAGGCTCGATATCACCGTGCCCCTCAGCAGCGTGTCGAAGCTGCTCTCCCCCTTCTTCCTCTCGAAGCCCAGAGTCTTGAGCATGGAGTTAGCCGCGCGCGAGATTATGTGGGAGATGTCACCCGCGAGCTGCGTGTCGTTCAGCATCACATACAGCCAAGCAAGGTGCGAAAGCATGTTCTCATTGACAGGATAGTCGCATCTCATGCAGTTGTGCGAGACGAACGCAAGGTAATCCCTTACCGGTATCCTCCCGGAGCGCGCGAAGACGAATAGATCGTTCTCCACTCCCCACGCCTCTACGCCCTTCAGTTTCCTGTCGCGTATCGCCGCGCCGACCGAGGCGAGAAGACTGTCGTCGTACCAGACGCGGTACATGCCCTTCTGGCCGCGGTTCAGCTTGATGAACTCGCCATCGCGCAGCCTGATCGGGACCGACATGGATCTTGACGAGAAGAGGAAGGCGCCTTCCCTGCCGCTGCTGGTCGTGTAATGGATAGGTATGGGCCAGAGCTTGCGCGATGTGGCGCCGTTACTCATCAGGAACCTCTCCTGGCTGAGCCGCAGCCCGCTAGGGGTCCTGTGCACATGAACAACAGGATAACCGGGAGTGTCGATCCAGAAGCCCGCCACCTCGCCGACGGTCTCACCTTCCTTGCCGTCGCGCGCCCCGGACGCCTTGTCTATCGCGTCCCAGAGGTCGTACTTGGTCGCGTTCGAGTAGGCGTGCCTCTTGAGGTATATGTGAAGCCCGCGCCTGAACGTCTCCTTGCCTGCGTAGTCCTCTATCATGCGCAGTATCGCCCCGCCCTTGTCGTAGCTTATGTTGTCGAAGATCGTGCTTATCTGCTTGGGATCTCTCACATGCGTGCTTATCGGATGCGTCGCTCTGAGCTGGTCCTCGGAGAACGCGAGGTTCATGCTGTCCAGAGTCTCGCTCAGCAGCCCGTCGCCGATGGCCCACTGCGGGAAGGTGAACGCGAGCGCCTTGTAGCTCATGAAAGTGGCGAAGCTCTCGTTCAGCCAGAGATCGTCCCACCACCTCATGGTCACAAGGTCGCCGAACCACTGGTGGGCGAGCTCGTGCGCCACCACCTCCGCTATCCTCTGCTTTACCGCGAGCGATGAGTCGGCATCGCCGAGCAGGTCGCCCTCCCTGAAGGTTATCGCGCCCCAGTTCTCCATCGCCCCTGCGGCGAAATCGGGTATGCCGAGCAGGTGCAGCTTCGGGAGCGGGTAGGGTATCTTGAAGTAGTTCTCGTAGAACCTGACGAATCTCTTGGCATAGCCCAGCGGTAGCAGGGCGAGCCTGCGCTTGCCCTTGGCGGTCATCACCGCCTCGTCTATCTTCCCTATCTTCCCGGTCACCTTGTCGAAATTGCCAACTCCGAGGTAGAGCAGGTAGGTGGACATCTTGAGAGTCTCGTCGAACACGACCCTCTTCCTTCCGCCGCTCAGCCTCTCGGTCCTCTTGACCGGGGTGTTTGATACGCAGTCCAGGTCTCTCTTGACAATCAGAGAGACATTGAATAGAGCCTTCAGCTCTGGCTCGTCAAAGCACGGGAAGCACCTCCTCGCGTCCGCGGCCTCGAACTGCGTGGTCAACAGGCACCGCTCCTTCTTACCGTCCATGTAGCTGCTCCTGTAAAATCCGTGGAGCTTGTCGTTGTTAATGCCCGTAAACCCGATCCTCAGCGATGCGTTTCCTGAGACGGGCTTCTGAAGTCGAAGTATCAGCAGCTCTGCCCTACGGTCCAGAGAGACATTGGCGCGCTGCTCCGCGTGGCCGGAACGCACCACGGCTCTGGATATGCGCAGCTCAGCCGCGTTGAGCACTATCCTGTTAGTCTTCTCTTTTATCGCTACCTCTATTGTCTCGTCGCCGGCGAACCTGAAGGTCCTCATGTTGGGCTCGAACTCCAGCCTATAACGTACAGGAACTACGTTAGTACCCAATGTCTGGTGCCCGCTCCGCATAGGATCAGCTGCCACTGCTCTTCAGGAAGGCGAGCACCTCCTCGTTGTGTCCCTCCGGCTTAACCTTTGGGTATATCTTGGCTATCCTGCCCTGCTTGTCTATTACGTACGTCTTCCTGAGCGTGCCGATGCCGAATACGCCCCTGTCTCCGTAGGCCTCGTAAGCCTTTATCGTCTTGCTCTCCGGATCCGAGAGCAGCAGGAAGTTGAGCTTGTACTTGTCCCTGAACTTTCCGTGCGACGCGAACCCGTCCTTGCTTACCCCGACCACTTCCGCGCCCGCCTTCCTTATCTCGCCTATCGTGTCCCTGAAGCCGCAGGCTTCTGTCGTGCAGCCCGGAGTGTCGTCCTTCGGATAGAAGTACAGAACCAGGTACCTGCCGCCGAACTCGCTAAGCTTATGCTTCTTACCGTCGCTCCCCTCGAGCTCGAAATCTGGTGCCTTCGATTTTTCCGTTATCACACTAGCCCCCTCTTTATTCGTTTTTGGCGAAAAAGGTTTATAAGGCGAATCGGCCCATGCTTAGTAATTTAAAATTAGCAGATTGGGGGATGCGCTTGCTAAACATACAGGGATTATTCAAGAGACTTGGGAAGAAGAAGGAGGCACAGGGCACGAGGATAACCAGCATAGGCATAAGCTACCTGGGGGACAAGCACGGGCTGGACGGGATGCAGGTAAATGACAAGATATTCGAGCTCAGCATACCCTTCCAGAACAAGACCGGCAGCGACCTGCTTGACGATAGCCTGAAGAGGCCTGACCTGAAGGTGGAAAACATCAGCGTGAGCGCTCCGTTTGAGCTTGTTGACGTTAGGCCAAGGTTGCCGATAGCTGTGAGTTACAAGGAAGGGGTGTCCATCAGGCTCAGGATACGTGCGCCTGACGTGCCTTACACCGGCCCGCTCAGCGTCTCGCTGGGCGAAAAGGACAGCGGGATGGTGAGAGTGGAGATAGAGAAGATGCTCGCGGTGCACAACGGCGCAAGGACAGTACTAGAGGAGGCGCCGAGCGTGCTGAGCGTGCAGAAGGGGCAGGTGCTCAAACGTGACGTGCAGCTGTACAAGGTCATGAAGTACGGGGACACGGTCAGCAGTATAGAAGTCAACAAACCGTTCGTCTTCTCCGGCGCGGAGCCAAAGCCTCCGTTCAGGATAGACGAGAGGAGCAGCTACATAATAAGCATATTCGTGCTCGCTCCGGAGTACAGCTACGCCGGTCCGCTAGAGATAACGTTCTCATAGCGAGTTCCAGAGAGTCCAGAACCTGCGCTTGAGTGCCTCAACCTCGCGCCTGTCGGTTATCAGCCTTACGCTCTCGAGGTTCTTGTGCATGCCCGCGTACGTGAGGTTCGCCGACCCCTCCACCGCAACGCTATCACCCACGTAGAGCTTGGCGTGCACGAAGTCCTTTGGCACCTTGAGGTAGATGCTGCTCCTGCGCGCGAGCGAGTAAGCGATGAGCACAAAGCCGAAACAGATCGAGACGATTGCAAGCGCGGGATTGAATTCGTTGAGAAGGAACAGGAGCCAGTTGACAGAGACGGCCAGGAAGGTTGCAACCAGCGGGTTGCCTATGTCGCTCCTACGCAGCCTCTTGGACGCGCTGCCCCTGATCGAGGACGAGATGATGTAGCGCTTTCTGCCGTGCGAGTGCCTGGCTAGGAAGGCGGCGTAGTAGTCATCTATGTAGGGCGAGATTATCAGCAGGTTCTTTTCGCCCTTCAGCATTTTGTCGACGTATTTGTACGCCCTTTTTCCGTAGTATGAACTGGTTCGCTCTTTCAATAGGCTTAACTCTTCGGAGCGGGAAATCCCACATGCTTCAGCGGTGGGATGAAAGCGAGGGCGGAAAAGGAAGATGAACATGGTCGTACATAACGTCGGAAGGCATAATAATTTGAAGGTTACAAGAAAAGATGTGGACATTGCGAAAGCCTGCCGATACAGGCTCTATCCTGACGCAAAACGCCAGAAAGAGATAGACGAACAGATAGAACTCGCCAGGCTTCTCTACAATAAGCTTCTTGAAAAGGCAAGGGATGAGCACCAAAGAACCAAGAACCTCGGAATCAAGCCTTCTGTTTTCAACAGATTTCTGAGAGAGGCAAAGATAGAGGACAAGAGGTTCTCAGGCCTTTATTCGCAGGTTCAGAGGGAGGCATATTTTCGCCTCATAAAGGCATACCAGAACTTCTTCCGAAGGGTCAGGGAAAAGAGGTCAGGTAAGAAGGTCAAGGCGGGCTTCCCGCGCTTCAAGGCGAAGGGCAGATACGCCTCGATAACCTATCCGCAGTTCGGCTTCAGCATAGACGAGGAGAGGAAACGCCACATGCTCCGCGTCTCGAAGATAGGTGGGATAAAGATAGAACTCCACAGACCAATCGAAGGCAACGTCAAGACGCTTACGATAAAGAAGGAGGCGGACGAATACTATGCAATCTTCTCCACCGTCTCGGAAATCGACCCTCCGAAAATCGTAGACACAAATCCTGTCGGAATTGATATGGGCTTGGAGACCTTCGCCACTTTATCAGATGGCAGGAAGATAACGAAGCCGAATTTTGCAAAGAAGGCAGAAAAACACATCGCGAGATGGCAAAGGATTGTCGCACGCAGGGAGAAAGGCTCGAAGAGAAGGGACAAGGCGAAACTCAAACTCGAAAGAGAATGGCAGACAGTAAACAACCGGTCAAAAGATTTCATCTTCAAAACTGTTTCTGACCTCACCGACTCGGGCTACACTTCATTCGCAGTCGAGGGACTGCACATCCAAAACATGCTTCAGAACCGCAGGCTTGCGAGGTTTATACAGAGTGCCTCGTGGAGGGGGTTCATGCAAGCGCTCTCATGCAAAGCGGAAGAGGCTGGCGTGAGAGTAATGGTAGTAGACCCAAGAAACACGTCGCAGACATGCAGCAACTGCGGCGCCGTGCAATCCCTATCCCTGTCAGACAGGACGTTCGATTGCGGTTGTGGTTACCACGCAGACAGGGACATAAACGCAGCAAGGAACATACTCAACAGAGCTACGGCAGGACATGCCGAAAGTCACGCTCGTGGAGATTTGACCTCTACTCTTTCCGAAAGGAATGGGCAAGTCGGGTCGCAGAAGCGAGAACATACTCCGCACGCAATGTCCACAACATCAAATGCGGAGGAAGCCCACACTCTTTAGAGGTGGGAGGATGTCACAAAGCCCATGACAATATTAGATAGGGAAAGCAATAAATGGTTTTATGGCGAGCCGGCAGAAATTTGAGATCCTTATGAGAATGCCGCAGAAGCATGTGGAGCGGCACTCGCGCCCCACGCTTCTCTCCAACTTCATACTGGGCTGCCAGGATGGGCTCGTGAATGTTCTGGGCATCATACTCGGAGTCGGAGCGGCGACGAGCGAGGTGCGCATAATCTTTGTTGCTGCGCTTGCCGCCCTTGCCGCGGAGTCGATATCCATGGGCGCCGTAGCCTACACCTCCACATTCGCCAGAAGGAACCACTATCTGCGCGAGCTCGAGAGGGAGAAGATGGAGATGAGGACCGTGCCCGAGACGGAAAAGGCGGAGGTGCGAGAGGTCTTCAGGAAGTGGGGCTACAGGGGCAGAGCGCTTGCGGATGCGACCAAGCGCATAGTCTCAAATCCCAAGGCGTGGCTCGAGTTCATGATGGCGCACGAACTTGACCTTGAGCCAGTGGAGAGGAGCGCGCCCTCTAGGAGCGCGTGGATCGTGGGCTCGTCTGCGGTCGTGGGATCCATAGTGCCGCTCATACCGTTTTTCTTCACCGCAAGCAACATCAGGCTTGGTACCGAGGCCTCGGTCGTGATCAGCGGGATCGTGCTCTTCCTGATAGGCGTATACGAGGCGAAGACGACCGTTGGCTCGCTCTGGAGGAGCGGACTTCAGATGGCGGTAATCGGCCTAGTGGCGGGATTCGCCGGCTACCTGATAGGCAGCCTGCTCGGCGCGGCGCCTGTGTAGAGGGCAAAAAGCCATAAGAATATTGGTTTCTTATGAAGTCTGGGAGTCGTTGGAAACCAAAGGCAAGAAGGAGATAAAGGGCAGGATGCTGCGTCTTCTTAGCGTAGACGCCAGGATAAGCATGCAGGATCTCGCCAACAGCCTGAAGACCACGAAGGTTAATGCCTACAACGCGTTCAACGAGCTTTCCGGAGAGTACGGATTGCGGTTCGTGCCTGAGATAAGCATAGACAAGCTCTGGAAGTGGGAGTTCATCAAAAGAGCGAGGCTCAGGACAAAGAGGGGCATACTTGCTGAAGCGGTGGAGGAGCTGCCGCTGACAGGGTTCGGCGAGTACCTGGTGTTAGTAAAGTTTGTGGGCAAGAAGCCCGCTGACGAGGAGGTGGTCAGGGCGATAGGCAACTCCTACGCTCCGCAGTTTGCAGCCAAGGCCAAGGGAGAGTACGACCTGGTGATATACGTTGTGGAGAGGAGCTACGAAGACGCTGTGCGCTTCAGCGACGTGTTCAGCAAGAACCTGAGCAAGTACAGGATGCTGGCGTATACGACCAGGGTGTGGGGCAACTTCGGCTTCTTCCCGATCAGCAACAAGCTGATAGAGCAGTTTGACATCTTCGACACGTACAAGAACCTTCTCTTCGGACTCAACGATGGCGGCAGAAACACCTTTACTGACATAGGCAAGCGCTTCAATCAGGGACCAGCGCAGATGCTCTACGCGTACGACAGGCTGGCGCGCACAGAGATACTCAAGCGCGTCACCTACTTCGAATCAAAACCGCGGGACAACTACCTATTGATGGCAATCGCGAAGGTAGACAATGACAAAGCCTTCGAGGATTCGAGGAATGGCTGGTTCGTGAAGCTGGTGAAGGAATACGAGGACAAGGAGAACGAGTTTGTGTTTATGTGCGATACGCCCAGCCCCAGGGGCGCTGTTGTCATATCGGAACTCGCCAACAAAGCGGCCGCGGGCAAATTCCTGTCTAAGATGAAGAAGGGGCTTAAGGGCGCGGAGATAAGCGGCATGCAGCTCACCAAGGTGCTGCTCGGCGGCCTCGGGATAAGGGACTTCGACATGCGATATACGTCTCAGTACAGGCGCTTGGAGAGGGGCAGGGCGCTGCCCGCAGCTGCGGAGAAGGGCCTGGAAACGGTGGAGAACCCCAACGCGCTAGACTAGGAGCGGAGCGGTATCAGTTTAACAGTGGCGATTTTCCCAAAGTCCTTGATATTGTCTGTAAGCAGGGATGCGCCAGACTCTAGGGCCTGCTGTGCGATGAGCGCGTCATTTATCCTGAGACCGAAATCGCGGCAGAGCGCCATCGCCTTTGCTATCGAGCTTGATGAGAATTCCAGATAGCTGACGCGCGGCGCGGTTATTATTCTTGATACTCTTATTGTCGCCTCGGTCTTGCCGAGCAACCATTGAAGCCTGTGAAACACTTCTGAAGCTATTATTACGTTGATCCCGATATCGTCCTGGCGCAGTGCATCCTGGAACTTGGACAGGGCTATGTTGTGCTCTGGCGTGTTCGCGCTCTCCGAGAAAATCAGAATATTGGAATCGACAATTATCATCATTCCCACTGCGACTCTCCGATTTTTTCGAGAAGCTCTGTGGTTATCTTTACCTTTGTGTGAAATGGCCTTTCGATCATGTCCCTCAGCATGGGACTCATCGGGAGGTCTTTCCTCGGCCTGCTTACAACTATCTTTCCATCCTCTACGGCTATTGACAGAATCTCTTTGCTCTTTATCTGCAGGGCGTCGCTAACCTTTTTGGGCAGCCTTATCCTCTTTTTTTGGTCTACAACCACGGTCTCCACGTCAGCCATATTCCCACTATTATTGTGGGAGTATAGATATATAAAGTTTCCTATACTTAGATATATGTCATAGCGTTTGCCTGTACACTGCCTTCGGGTCCACGTTTCTCAGAGGCAGTACCCCAAGGAGCACGTTCCTGAGCTCCGCGTACGAGGATTCGGTATAACCGAACCTCCTGTATGTCCGCTTGTACTCGAGAACGAGGTCGTTGTAGGCCCTGTGCCTGTTCTTGAACACGCCGAATGCAAAGAAGCCGTAGCTGCCCATCAGGGCCGCCGTGGCTTGATATTTGTTGACCAGGGGGTCGGGATCGTCAGATGTAAAGAGGCGCTGCGTGGTTCTTGCGACGCCCTCTGAATCTTCTGGGGGAATGAACCTTCCGAAGATGGCCATCGGGAACATGTGTTCGTGTATGCCAAGCGATATGGTGAACCGCTTGATTATCCCGCCGGACATCAACCGCTTTAGCCTGTATGCCACCGTCTTGTAGTTTATGCCCGCCGCGCGGGAGATCTTCTTCAGCGGGGCCCTTGAGTTGTCGTTCAGCATGGCGAGCATTGCTTTGTCCTTAGGCTTCAGGCGCGACCTGTTTATCACCTCGTTTCTTATGGGGAAGAAACCTAGCCTCTGATACGAGATCTCAGACTCTTCCCATCGCGCCCCATAGTAAAGGACGAGGGTGCTCCTCATCCTGGCGTCCCAGGAATAGTACTCGGTCTTTGAGAAGGCGTTGGCGTATATGAGCAGATCGTACTTGCCGCTTGCCGAGACCGCGAGCTGCGCGACCCCGGATTCCGACAACAGCCGTTTTATCCTGGCGTAATCGGGCTTGTGCCTGAACCGCACGGCAATCAGGTGCGGCTCCGTGAGACCAATCTTCGCCGGGTCGATCTCCAGCGTGTAGCGTATCCCGAAGTGCTTCTCGATCTTGGAGAGCCTGAGCATGACGTTTTGCCTTGGCACGCCCAGCGACCTGGACATCTCGCTGACCGTGACCCTGGAATTCATCGAAAGCATGCGCAGCATTCTTTTTGTGTACGAACTGTGCCATTCCTGATCTTCCGGCATGATATCCCGATTGTATATTTCACAGAGATTTAAAAAATCTTTCTAATTTTCGACTAATTGATTTACAAAAGTCTAAAGTTACATCAGAAATTTTAGCATAATATCAAGCCGTTTATATTACAAGGCCCACATGCTTTATGGAGATGGAATGGAGAAAAGAGCCCGGGGAGGGATCGCTGAGGATCGCGGAATCATAAAGGAGACGGTGGCGGATGTGACGAGCCTGCTCAAATCTCGTAATACTGAAAGACTGCAGTATCACAATCTTGGCCACGCGCTGGAGGTGGCGAGCGTGGCAAGGAAACTGGGTCTCAAAGAGTCGCTGGACCTACAGACCCTTGACGATCTGACCCTGGCGGGGCTTTACCATGATGTGGGCTTCAGTGAAAGGTACAAGAACAACGAGTCTTTCGGAGCGGCCACCGCGAGGAGTTTTCTTGAGAGAAGGGGCCGCCCTGAGGAGAGAATACGGAGAGTGGAAGCGTTGATATTGAGTACGAGGATGCCGCCTGAGCCGAAAAACCTGCTGGAAGAGATAATGTGTGCAGCAGACCACGGCAATGCCTCCAAACCTTCGTTCTTCCCAAGAGGCGAGTCGCTTAGAAAGGAGATAGAGGCTGAAGAGGGATGTGAGATGTCACAGCTGGACTGGTACACGAAGCAGAGGGACTACCTCCAGGGACTCTTGAATAATGCCGCCTTCATGCAGGCAGCGAGAAGGTTCGGGATGGAGAGCGGAATGAGGCTGAATATGAGGAAGCTGAATACGCTGATAGAGGACATAGCGCTGGACAACCTGCCAAGGTACATTCCGCAGACAGATGCGGTATTCGGGAAACTGAGCGCAGAGAGGAGGCCCTAGGAAAGAACGGGTAAACTATTCCAGCTTGCCCTGCTCCTTGGTATACAGGATAAGCTCCGGGTGCCTCCTCGGCATCGGGTTGGCGCGTATGCCGTATATCGCCTTTATTCCCTTCTCAAGCGCGAGCTCAACGAGCCGCTGCGTTATCACGCCGTCGAGCACGAGGGCATAGGCGCCCTGCATGTCCTGCAGCGTTGTCAGCAGCTCGCGTATCGGCACCTCTTTGATTATGTTGCCATCAGGCGCATACACCCTGCTCCTGAGCGAACCTGAGAGTTCGACCAGGCCGTTGGCCAGCTGCGCAAGAAGCGCGCTCTCCAGCACGGGTCTTGCCTGTGCTCCGCCTGCGCCGGAGTAGGCTGCCGCTGGCGTGGCCTCCATCTTCTGGAGCGCTGCGGGTTCCTCATCCTCGCCTCTCAGGTCTTTTATGTATGGCCTGTCGACCTGCTCGAAAAGTTCATCGCGCTGCTCGGGCTCCGGCCTCTGGGGCGGGCGCGGCGGTGCGCGCGGAGGCTCGTGAGGCGGCATCGGAGGCTGTGGCGGATGGTAGTCCCTTCCGTTCCTCTGCTCCCTCCTCTCCTGCGCGTGCTGCGGGTTGTACTTGCCCTTCTCCACTCCCAGGTACTGCTCTATGGGCACCTTGCTCCTTATCGACTTGATTATCTCCTTCCTGGCCAGCTCCTCCACCTCTTTCCCGTCAGGCGCCTTGGCGACGAAGTCTATGTCGAGCACGCTGAGCAGCGACCTGATGACCAGGTCACCGCCCCTGTCTCCGTCGACAAAAACGGTTACTTCCTTCTCTCCGGCGAGGCTTATGATGGTCTTGGGGATGTTGGAGGTGGCTCCGCCTATGGCGATTGAGTTGGTTATGTTGTTCCTCAACAGATTTATCACATCGGCCCTGCCCTCAACGAAAATGACCTCGTTGTTCTTCGCTATGTCAGGTCCCGCGGGCAGGCGATCCGGCCCGTATTCGACTATCTCGCTGCTCTTCACCTCGCTCTGCACCAGCTCCGAAAGCTCTTTGCTGTCGGGTATCTCCGTGGCGAGCAACTGCTTCATGAGCATCTTGGCGCGGTCGAGTATGCGCTTGCGCTTCTCCGACCTCGTGTCCTCGACTTTCTCCACCTGGAACTGCGCCTCGAAGGGACCGACACGGTCCACTGATTCT
>JAKANZ010000026.1 GCA_021823435.1 Microcaldota archaeon | reverse complement strand
GCCCATCCGTAGGTCATCAGGTACTCCATCGCAGACTGGGCTTTTGCAGGATTCTTTTTGCGGCGCATGTCTTCCATCTACTCATGGTATGAAAGGATTATGTGCCTTTCTCGATATTATTCCGTCGCCATGCTATGGCTTATATATTTATCTCGTTAAGATAATTGCAAGGGGGCTTTGATGTCTTTTGAACTGAAACTAGACAACGCTAAGTATTGGAGGGACTGTGTTGAAGCAATAGTGAGTCTTGTTGATGAGGGCACTTTCAACATAAGCAAGGATGGCATCTCACTGCGTGCCATGGATCCCTCTGGAATAAGCATGATATCTTTCAGTATGCCGAGCAAGGCATTCTCCAAGTACGAGATAGACAAAGGCCAGGATGTGGGGCTCAACATAGACAACCTTAGCAAGATAATGTCAAGGACAAGGGACGATGAGGCGCTTGTGATAAAGGAGGCAGAAGGCAAGCTTCTACTCGAATTCGTGGGAGCGAAGAGCAGGAGAAGATACAGGCTCCACCTCATAGACGTGAGGAAGAAGGACGACAAGGAGCCAAAAGTGGAGTTCGATGCGCAGGTAGAGGTCGACGGCGAGCACCTGAAAAACGCGCTCAAGGACGCATCGCTCATCTCCTCGTACATAGCATTCAAGGCGGGCAAGGGGCACTTCACTATAAGCGCGAAGGGTGACTCGGGCGACCTGGAGGAACTGAACGAGGTCGATGGCACTGGGATAAGGAAACTCGATGCGAGCAAGGATGCGGAGTCGGTTTTCAACCTTGAGTTCCTTGAGAACATGGTGCGCTCGAGCCCGATGGGCAACAGCATCAAGCTTTCTATAAAGAGCGACCAGCCGCTCAAGCTCACGTACAACATAGGAGACGCGGCAGTAACATATTTCTTGGCTCCGTACGTCGAAGAGTGAACTAGCTGGTTATAAAGCTTGAATTACCAATGCTATTCATGCAGCAGGATAAGCTCGACTTTGCCTACAAGTACCCTTTTTCTCGCGAAGCGAAAGAGATAGTTGCGGGACTCAACGCCACAGCTGTTGATGGCACATACCTGCAGGAGGGCGTGGCGCAGATATCCAGTACCCTGAAGAACGGCAGAATCGCGCACGAGAGGACGAGGGGTATAACAGAGGTCAAGCTCAGATACATAATGGGCTACGCGTACGCGCGCATGCTCGTGAGCGCCATCGGCGATGGCTACTCCATAGCTAGATTTGCTGCCGCTGAGGCGGACGCGGCGTCGGAGTTCCTTGCGCTGAACATAGATGAGATGGTGAAACTTTGCAACGAGCTGGAACTCGGTGTGGAGAGGAAGCAGAACGATTTTGTCATGGGATTTGAGAGCTTCGTGTCGATTCCGAAGAGGAATGTGGAATCGATGCTGATAAACCAGCGGCTTTCTGCCGGAAAGGTTTCTGTTGATGTGAGACAACTACTGATTCTGACGCGAGGCGCGATAGAAAGAGATGTGGGCAGGGGCCTGCCGATAGACAAGAAGCTGCTACCCAAGGAAATTGTAGATGCAGCGAGGTCCCTAAAGCCTCAGGAGAGGAGAGCGGCCATAGGAACCAGAGTTGGCGCATATTCGTGGATAGAGAAACTGCTAGCGAACCCGATTGCAGACGTGAGGCACAGATCTGTTAACCTGATCTTCGCGCCATACCTCGTGAACGTTAAGAGGCTCGATGAGGAGAGCGCGGCGAAGATAATAATAGGTTACATAGAGAGGTGCAAGCAGGTCAACCCGAACACGAAGATAAACGAATCGTATGTGAGGTACCAGTGCAGGTACGCAAAAAACAAAGGATTGCGTCCGCTTTCCCTTGCCAAAGCGAAGGAACTGCTCAAGGAGGTCGCTGAGTTTGAGTGACAGGATGGATCTGAGGAAATCGCTGGGGATGTGCCACATCTGCGGCAAACTGGCCACAAACACCTGCCATGCATGCGGCAAGATGGCATGCGACAATGATTTCGACGCAAGATTGGGCATATGCAATGCCTGCAAACGCGGGCGTGTGATGAGCAAGGCTTAGTTTGCCTTGAAATCCGTGGCCGCTGTGCCCTTGGGAAACGCCCTGCCGTTCGAAGCTTCTGCCGGCAGACCTACCTCTTCAGCTATTTTGGCAAGTTCGGCGAGCTCGATTATACGGTCGGTGAAAAGCTCCACGTATTCTATGTTGCCAAGTTTCACCTTCCTCACAGTGAACGTTATCTGCTGGAACATGCCGCTGCGGTTGACTCGAAGCTTCACGCTACCCTGCCTTATTACTTCCTGCGCCCTGCCAGATAGTCCCACTTGCACACCGTCTGCGTTAGTAAAATGCCAACGAATATTAACATTTTGAGTTCATTAGCTATTTAATGGCCGACCAATACCTTCAGATACTCATCTTCGCCATGATAGCGGTATTGGTACCTGTTTCTGCGCTTCTCTTTTCACGGATGGTTAGACCGAAAAGCGACAACAATGAGGTCAAGACGCTGGTGTACGAGAGCGCGGAGGAGAGCGTAGGTGAAAGAGTGGAGATAATGCATGAGTACCTACACTATTTCGTCGCCTTCATTGCCTTCGAGATAATAGGCGTGGTGGTGATAATATGGACAACGTTCACGAAGAGCGCACAAAGCTCGAGCGGAGTGTATATCATGCTCCTGCTCTTCTCCGGCCTTATCTTTGAGGCTTTCCTGCTCGGCATGAGCAGAAGCAAGGTGTATTAGATGGAAGTTTTGAGATGCGGATGTAGAATAGAGGGCGGAGTGTTCATCGTGGGATCGGGTTGCGCGCACTGCGAGGAGTGCAACACCGTTGCAGAGCTGCACCCATTTGGAAACAAGCGGCTCACCGATCTCGATGAGGATGACTAGATGGAGACACCGCCGTACGACAAGGAAAGATTCCTGAACGCAGAGAAGGAGATGAGCGCGCTCGTCAGGGCTTCGATGTCCAAGTACGAGACGAAGCCGAACGTGATGTTCGCAAAGCTCTCTGAGGTAAGCAAGGCGCTTTCGAAGGGGCTGGTGGAATGGTCAAGGGTGAGATCCCTCTGGCCACTGCAGTTCGGCCTCTCGTGTTGCGCAATGGAATTGATGGACTTCGGCTCGGCGAGGATAGACGCGGAGAGGCGCGGCTACCTTTTCTTCAGAGCCACGCCGCGTCAGGCTGACGTGATGGTCGTGGCAGGCTGGGTCACAAAGTCAATGGTGCCTGAGATAAAGCGACTCTATGAGCAGATGCTAAAACCCAGATACATCATAGCATATGGGGAGTGCGCCACTTGCGGGGGGCCGTGGTGGGAGAGCTACAACATAGTCAAGGGTATTGATCAGGTGCTGCCCGTAGATGTATACGTAGTCGGATGCCCTCCGAAACCTGAGAATCTCTACGCGGGCTTCATGAAACTGCAAAAGAAGATCGGTGGCGAGATTGAAGATTGACAGGAAAGATTTGACGCAGAGGGCGAAAGAACTCAGAGCCCAGGGTTATTCTTACCTTGTCAAAATAACCGCGGTAGACTATGAGAAGTACCTCGAGGTTGTGTACCTGCTGAGGGACCTTGAGCATAACAAGGACGAGAGCGTGGAGGTGGAGATAGATCCTGCAGATGCTTGGGTCCCTACGCTCATCGACGCATTTCCTGCGGCAGACTGGTACGAACGCGAGCTGTTCGAGATGTTCGGCATACAGATAAAGGGCAGGCACGCAGAACGCCTGCTGCTTGAGAAATGGAATGGCAAAGCGGCGCCACTGCGCAAGAACTTCGTGTGGGATGCGCCCTATGAGACCGAGGCCTAAGCAATGGTAACAAGAATAAACATAGGGCCTGTCCACCCGAGCACGCACGGCGTGCTTCGCCTGGTGGTGGACATAGATGGCGACACCGTAGTGAAACTCGAGCCGCACATAGGTTTCCTGCACAGAGGGGTGGAGAAGCTGGTCGAGACACGGATGTACATGCAGAGCCCACCTTACATGGAAAAACTCGATTATGTTGCGCCAATGTCCTATGACGAGGCGTACGTTGCCACGGTGGAAAAGGCCATGGGAGTTGAGGTCAAGGAGCGCGCGATGTGGATACGCACAATGCTACTCGAACTACAGAGGATCGCAAGCCACCTGCTCTGGCTGGGCACTATGGCCAACGACGTTGGTCAGTTCTTTACGGTGTTCATGTGGACCTTCGCTGACAGGGATGTTGTGCTGCGGCTTCTCGAAGAGGCATCTGGAGCAAGAATGTTCTACGTAAACATGAGAATTGGTGGGCTTATCCGTGACCTGCCCCCTGGATTTGAGGAAAGGGCGGAAGAGGTGATGGACCACGTTGAGAAGCGGGTAAAGAAGTACGAGGACTTCCTGGAGGCGAGCCCGCTGTTTATGGAAAGGATGAAGGGGGTAGGCGTGATGGACAGGGAGAAGGCGATAGAACTGGGCGTCACAGGCCCGGTGTTGCGCGGATCTGGCGTGGACTATGACGTCAGGAAGAACAACACATACTATGTTTACGAAAAGCTGAACTTCAAGCCACAGCTAAGGAGCGATGGTGACTGCTTCGCCAGGTATAAGGTCAGGATGATGGAGATAAGGGAGAGCATAAGGCTTGTTAGGGATGCGCTCGCCGGGATGCCAGATGGAGATGCGTTGGGCATGCCGATCAAGCTCATACTTCCAAGCGCGAAGAACAGGATGGTTTCCGTGAGCAGGGAACTGCCGAGGGGCGAGTGCCTCATGTACATGATAGCCGACCCACAGAGACCATACAGACTGTCCATACGGGCGCCTACCTTCATCAACCTTGCCGCCATGTCAGAGATTTCGAAGGGTTGCAGGACAGCGGACATATTCGCGATAAGCGGCAGCCTTGATCTCGTGATGGGTGACGTGGATAGGTGAGTTGGTGTCCATAGCGTCTTTTGTATCCAGTTATCTGAACCTCACGGGTACGCTTGCCACGGCGGTAGACGCTCTTGTGTATGCGATAGCAATATCGATACTCATAGTGGCATTTGACTACGTGTTCGGATGGGTGGAAAGAAAGACGATAGCCAAGATACAGGGGAGACACGGCCCGACCTTTGCTGGCAAGTACGGCATACTTCAGAACCTGGCGGACTTCGTAAAGCTCCTCTCAAAGGAGCACGTACTGCCGAAGAGGGCCGACAGGCTAATGTTCCTGAGCACGATACCGATAATGCTGGCACTAACCATCTTCCTGATCCTGTTGCTGCCCTTCTCGCCCACGCTTCTTGAGTCCAACGTAGGGCTGGGCCTTCTGGTCATTTTCGTTCTCCTTTCTTTCATGCCCCTGATAATCTTCGCCAATGGTTTCGGCAGCGGAAACAAATTCGCTACTATAAGCGCGCAGCGATCGGTGGTGATGCTGCTGAGCTATGAAGTGCCGTTAATCTTCGTAATAGCTACTGTGGGCCTGCTGGCTGGGGGTTACAATCTGGTAAATCTAATAAACGCGCAGAGCCAGTGGTGGTTCGTCATACTTATGCCGATTGGTTTCTTCGTCTTCTTCGTGGCCATGCTCGCGGAGCTTGAGAGGCCGCCGTTTGACATACGCGAGGCTGACAACGAGCTCATAGCTGGCTGGCTGACTGATGTCAGCGCTCCATACTACACGCTTGCCCTGTTCCTTGACTACAGCCGAATGTTCCTCGGAAGCCTGCTCATCGCGATACTCTTCTTCGGAGGCTGGAGCGGACCAATATTGCCTCCGTTCGTATGGCTACTGCTAAAGGTGTTCATCATTAGCTTCTTCATAATGATAGTGAGGGCAAGTATGGTACGCATGCGCATAGACAGACTGTTGCGCTTCGGGTGGCTCTGGCTCCTGCCGCTATCGCTGATTAATTTAATACTTACCTATCTAGTATTTATCAGGTGACCTGATGGTGCTCAAACCGCTGCTTGAGAGCATAAAGAGTCTGGGAGAGGAACGCTTCACTGTAGAGTTTCCGGAGATGCGCGAGTCTCTTGACGACCGCGAGAGGTACATGTTCAGGCTCGATATGGACACATGCATAAGCTGCTCTGCTTGCGAGCGCATCTGCCCGAACAAGACAATAACCATGGTGGAGGTCATAACCGAAAGGGGGCCGAAGGTCATGCCGCAGATAGGTATAGAACGCTGCCTTTTCTGCGGTCTGTGCGAAGAAGTATGTCCTCCCAGATGCCTGACACTGACCAAGGGTTACGATTTTGAAGAATATGACAAGAGGAACTACATAAAGCGACCCGAGGAGCTGCAGGGGTAGGCGATGTTGCTCGACTTTCTCCCAATACTGCTTTCCGCGATAACAGTAGTGTCTGGGGTGGCGCTCTTTCTGCAGAAGAAACTGATGCGATCCGTGGTCTTTCTCGCCCTCGCCTCCTTCGGAAGCGCGCTCATCTTTCTTTACCTTAACCAGCCGCTTGTGGCGCTGCTTCAGCTTCTTGTCTTCGTGGGAGGGCTATCTACATACCTGATGGTTGCGGTGGCGACTGAGGAGAAAAGAGTGAAGATGCGCAATGCTATCGTGTTTGTAATCGCGGGCGCGCTGATGACCGCTGCGCTTTTTACAGCACTCTCAGGCCTGCAGACTGCGCAGCTGGCAAACAACGACTTCTCCACCGCCGCGCAGAGCGCACTGTCGAGCTATTATGCATTCTTCTTCATCGCGATTTTTCTGCTTTTCGCCACTGCTATAGGAAGCGTGGTTGTGATAAAAAGGTTTGCAAAACTGGTCGTTTGATGATAAACTATCTGCTCCTGACCGCTGTTGCGCTGCTTGCCGTAGCCCTTGCCGGCATAGTGACTGACAGGCATTTTGTTGTGATAATGCTGGCGGTCGAACTGATGTTCATCTCCAGCAGCATACTTCTCATCTACTTTTTCTCCTACTCCCCCAGCCCGAGTCCAGAAGCTGTGCCCATGATAGTGGCGATATGGGCTGTAGCGGCTGTGGAGGTCATAGCTCTGATAACGTTCTACGTATACATGAAGTCGCGTGGCTTCGACTTCGATGTGACCAGGCTTTCTAAGCTAAGGTGGTAGTTTGACTCCGTTCATAATACTTGCGCCATTGATTGCTGCGATACTGATAATCGCGCTCAACAAATCCTACAAGAACGCCAAGTACGTAGCGATTGGCGCATCGGCGCTCAGCCTTGCTCTCTATCCGCTTGCCGGAAGTGGAGTTCAGAGCACAACATGGTTCTCCATAGGAAAGCTAAGCTTGACGCTAACGACCTCTGTGATGCCGCTAAACGCCCTCCTTCTTCAGATCGTGCTCGTGATAGGCATACTCATAATGGTCTACTCAGCAGGCTTCATGGATCTCCCGAGCGAGCAACGCCGCTACTACACAGAAATGCTCGCTTTCGAGGCTGCGATGCTGACCTTTGCGATGGCGGGCGACTTCATCGTACTGTTCATCGCGTGGAGCTTCCTGAGCCTGACAAGCTACATGCTAATCGGCTTCTGGTACGACAGGGAAAAGGCTATCGCTGCCGCGAGAAAGGCGATAACCATAGTGTTCATAGGAGACATAGCGTTGCTTGCCTCGATAGTCATGTTCCAGAATATCTTCGGCAGCCTGCAGTTCAGCACTATCATAAGCGGAATAGCAAGCGGCGGCAATGCGATTGTGCTGCCTGCCGCGCTTCTGTTTGTGGCGGTAATGGCGAAATCAGCGCAGTTCCCGCTTCAGGAATGGCTCGCTGACGCGATGGAAGGCCCAACGCCTGTGTCCGCATACCTCCACAGCAGCACCATGGTGAAGGCTGGTGTATTCGTCACTTTTGTACTGCTTCCGCTCTTCCAGGCGGCAGGCATGCTGCAGGCAATCGTGATCATAGGTGCGGTTACCGTCGCCATAGCCATATTCGCGGCCACTACTGAGAACCACATAAAGCGGGTGCTTGCCTATTCCACAGTGGAAGAACTTGGCCTTATGCTGATTGCTGTGGCTAGCAACGCCCTGCTTGCAGCGGTGTATTTCTTCTTTACGCAGAGTTTCTACAAGGCGCTGCTCTTCTTCAGCGCGGGGGGATCGATCAAAGCAAATGGCAGCGAAGACCTGCGTGATGTTGCGGGGCTTAAGAACAACAGACTTTTATACATAACAACCCTGTTCGGTGTGCTCTCGCTTGCGGGCTTCATCCCATTCGGAGGCTTCTTCGCAAACGTAGGGCTCGATTCTGCTTTCTCAACTAATCTGATCGCCTATGCGCTCATTTCTATAGTGAGTCTCACCACCAGTTTCTACATCTTCAGATGGCTCTTCCTGCAGACAAAGAAGAGTGGGGGAAAGAGGGGGGAACTCAACCATGCGGCGATGCCGCGCAGCATGACATACAGTATGGCTATACTCGCCTTTGGTGCGCTGGCATCAAGCGTCGTGTTCTTCACCTCTGGGCTCTCGCAGGCAGTCGGTGGAACGTCCGCGGGTATGAACCTGACGCTAATGCACGCGGTGATCGAGACGGTTCTGGTAACTGCTGGAGCGGTGGCGGGCTACGCAATCTACAGGCAAAAGAAAGCGAGCAGGCTGAAAAATGTACAACCGGAAAGACTGATGCACGCGGTATACACCGCAACCATAGTCAACGCGGCGTACACGCACATAGCTGGATTTGTTGAAGCGATAGCTGTGGCAATGGAATATCTTGACATAAAGCTCAATTCGCTGTTCGATTGGTTCGGGCACGTTACCATACGCGCCGCGGGAGGTGCGAGGAGGTTCGCGAGCGGAAGCATAAACGCGTACGTTGCGCTCTTCGCTATAGGCATGCTGGTTCTTGTTATCGTGATGGTGACCGCTTGATGTTGAACGTGTATCTCTTTGGTGGCCTCGCCGCGCTACTCGTCATAGGCAACGCCCTGCTCAGGATGCGGGGCACGAAGCGACTGCAGCTGTGGTTTAACATCGTTGTACTGGCGGCGCTCATGCTTTCGACGTACATGCTGAGCGGACTGGCAGGCGTGTACTTCAACGCCATATCAATAAACCAGTTTTCCGTTTTCTTCTTCTTCCTTTTCACCGCAGCAACATTGCTGCTAAACCTGCTTGCGCACGCGCGGTCAAATGGATACAGCAACTTCGCCATGCTCACCTCTTTCGGGCTTGTGGGGATGTACCTCGTTGCCGCGTCTACCTCGCTGATAACCATATTTCTCGGGCTTGAACTCATGAGCGTGCCCACCGCGTTCATAGTGTTGCTGTCAAGGAGGGAGAGCCTCGAAGCGGCAACAAAGCTTTTTATCATGGCTTCGGTAGCCATCGCCTTCCTCTCCTTCGCAATGATACTCGTATATGGATCTTCGAACACATTCTCGTTGCAGGCAGCACAGCAGAACGGGGTCATGTACTTTGCCCTGGCGCTCTTCATAGCCTCGCTTGGTTTTGAGGCTTCGGTGTTCCCGTTCAACGTTCTGCTTCCAGATGTCTACCAGGGGTCTTCAGGCTACGCTACGGCAATGCTCGGAGGGCTTAACAAGAAAGTGGGCCTGGTCGCGCTGATGCAGGTGCTTATTCTAATATTCATCGCTTTCAAACTCGCCTTTGTGATTGTGGCCTGGCTGGCCGTGCTCACCATGTTCTACGGCAATCTTGTTGCGCTGGCGCAGAACAACTTCAAGAGGATGCTTGCGTATTCCTCCATCTCCCAGGCCGGCTATATACTGATAGGCATAGCCGTGGCTAACGGCAGCGGGCTTGGTGCGAGCATCTTCCAAATATTTGCCCACGCGTTCCTGTTCATAGGCGCCATGGCGATAGTCGCCTGGCTCGAGAGCAAGGATAGGGACGATATAAACGGTCTGATAGGGCTGTACAGAGAGAACAGGTTTGCCGCAATCGCACTAACCATATTCCTTCTGTCATTCGTGGGGCTGCCGTTCACCACAGGATTCGTGGGCAAGTTCCTCATATTCCTGAGCGCGGTCAACAACAACCTTGTGTGGCTCGCGCTTCTTGGAATAGTAAACAGCATCATCTCCATTTTCTATTACGCAAAGGCAATTACCGCAATGTACACCAACAAGTTGGGCTCCTATCGCCTTAGACTAGATAGCTCTACTCTTGCTGTTGTGATCGTATGTCTTGCTATAACGATACTCATAGGCGTTTATCCCCAGCCCGTAATCCAACTGGCGAATGCAGCTGCCGGACACCTATTTTCTGGAGCCACAGCAGTGTAGATGTGAGTCCGTGATATACCATATCCGTGCGCAGAGCGCAATGGAATACCTGATGACCTACGGCTGGGCCATTCTCATAATAGCCGTGGTCCTGGGAGCGCTCTTTCAACTAGGAGTGTTCAATGCAGGTACGTTTGCACCACGTGCTCCGCCAGGAGCTTGCCAGGTCTTCAGGCCAAATGGCCCGATGACATCATCGCTGATAAATCTGGAGGGTGTTTGCAGCGGGGAACTTCCGCAGTATGCAAGTATTTTCAGTGGTGCCAACAGCGTTTTTATCTCGGGTTCGCAGCCCGGTTCTCAGGGTGCTTTCACAGTCTCATTCTGGTTCGACCCTACTAGCCTAGGGGCAGGCACTGGATGGGCGGGGAATATGATAACATCTATAGGAAATAACGATAACCCTAACACTTACACTGTCCAGTTTCTTTATCAATCAAGCCAGACGGTTTATATAAATGGCCCGTGCCCCGGTAGCATCGGAGCCAGCGCCTCGACTCCTCTGAACACGTGGTCAATGTTAACCTTCGTTGATACAGGTTCGTCTGGTAGCGTGTACGTAAACGCTGCAAATCCGAATGGCAATTATTACTGTACTTCACTGGGCAATAAGTTCAATATCGCATACCCTGTGGGGCCTTACATAACAGGTGGGGCTTTCGCTGGAGGTGTAAGCAACCTTCAAATCTACAACACCTCTCTATCAGCGAATGAAATCCAGTATCTCTATGATGAGGGAATTGGGGGATCTCCTATAAACCTGCAGAGCCTCGTGGGCTGGTGGCCTCTCAACGGCAACGCCAACGACTACAGCGGGAACAACAACAACGGCGCGCCGAGTGGAGTCACGTACACGGACCAGTGTGCAGGTGGGTATA
>JAKANZ010000025.1 GCA_021823435.1 Microcaldota archaeon | reverse complement strand
TATCAGCTTCTTTATGTAAGCGTAGTCGTAGGCGTAGTCGTGGACCGGCCACGGATGCTTCTTGAAGAGCGACTCGACCTCCTCGCCCACGATAAAGATGCGCAGGTTGGTGACTACGAGCTGCCCTTCTCTGGTCACGTCAGCGTTGCCGCCTATGTTCGTGCTCCTGTACATGTACGCCACGTACTCTGCCTTGTCAGATACGAAGAGCGCCTCCTCGTTCGGCTCAAGGAAATCCTTGTATTCCGTCCCTCCCTGATAATCGGTTAGCCCATACCCCTTCAATTCTCCCATGCCATCGAGAGCTACTCGATAGTTACACATATAAACATTGCGCTGCAAGTCATCTCAGGTGGCACTGATGGACAGCGCGGAGAGGGCAATGCTCCTGAAGTTTGCTGCTGGAGTCGTAGTCATACTAGCGCTCTCGTTTTTCAGCACCGGCGCGCTCTGGCTGCTGCCGGTCTGGATAGTCTTCTGGATCTACATCCTGATGCTGGGCGCGGTTAAGGAGCTCTCGAGCAGGGTGCTTGACAAGCTGGGGTTCGAGGGCCACGATAACATAAAGGGCCTGCTTGAGTTGGGCGCGGTGCTGCTCGCGTACGCGGTGCTCTCGATAGTGATACTGCTCTTCTTCCTGTTTATAGGCCCGAGCATCGGGATCTGAGACCTGGTTACCTTCAGATCGCCAAGCTTCAGCCGTATCTTTCTTCTGATTCAGACCGCACGCGAGGCGAGCGAAGCGAGCACTGTGTAGCCGTAGCTGGCTAGTGTCTGCAGCCTCTAGCCAGCCAAACCCAAAAACAATAAACATCAGCAACAGCAGCATCAACATCATCTGCATTTGCAGCTTGAGCATCAGCTTGAGCGACTACGAAGCCTCGTAGCCGAGCAGCAGCGACCTAAGCTAAATACTAGCCGGCGAATGTAACGCTCGGGCACGGGTCGGCCGCTCGTCGGCTCACGGCCTTCAGAATGCGCTCGCTATCTCAAACCAATCTTTAAATACGCGGAAAGCCATAACGTATTATCAAGGGTGGGAAGAAAAAGGAGGCGCTCATCGGAAGCGCCGCCTCCTTTTGAAATTTAAGCCGCACCTTCCAGTTCCTTTAAAACAATTGAAATGACCTTCTCCTCGTTTGCATCTCTATTGCCTATGCCGGAAACCGGCTTGAAAGAGTGGTCCGCATTATCTATTGTGTATAGCTTGCATTTCGGCAGACGCTCCTTCAGAATGCTTACGTCGCAGTAAGGATCCTCGCTGCCCTTTATTATCACAAACGAGGGCTTCATATCTTTGACGCCGTTCAGGTCGAAGACGCTCGAAGGCTTTCCTTCTTCGTGCAGCGAATAACCAAGCGCTACAACTTTTGGTATGCTGTATCTGCCTCTGGCTGCCTCTAGGGAGGATATGTAGCCCCCGAAGGACTTGCCTACCAGAGCCGTCTTCTTGCTTCCGAGGAAGCCGATGGCGGCCTCCATCTCCCCCACGCTTCGCTCGGCATCCATGTCTTCTGGTTTACCGGCAAAAGAAAAGTTGAACCTCAGGACATCGTAATCATTGCTAAGCCTGGCGAAGAGTTTCTCCACTATGCTCGTGTGCATATCGTTGTACATGCCGTGGGAAAGAACTACCCCAAGTCCGTGTCCTCTTTTGGAGTATTCCACCTCCACTTTGCGACCGTCCACTTCAATAGTTTCATGACCATTTTCAGCCAATTCGCTCACCAGTCATCATATATCGAACCTTATATTAAGAAATGCTGCGCAGCCACTCCTCCTTTGTCAGTTTCGTGGGGCTCAAGAACGGATACTTCCTGACTGCGAAGTTGGTAAGCACAGCTATCTCTTCACCAGCCTTCTTGATTGCGCTTGCCGCATCAGGAACCAGCCCTTCGATTTCGACCTGGAACAAACGCTCGCACGCCAACCCGCACTCGTTGTTTGGCTCTGAAAGGGAGTTGAACTCAAAAGTTTCTCCCTAAAAGAGATAAAAAGTTATGAGTCCAGCCCCAGGAGTGCATGCCCTAAAAGACTTCGCACCACCAGCGATATCGGGCGATATACGTTCGTCTTGATCGTTATAAAAGTTATAAAGTTTACAGCCCAATATACAGGTAGGTACCTTGGTAGTCGGATGACTCGAACCTCAGAACAGCAAGCTCTGGAAGGGATTCGAACCCCCTCTTTTACAATTTCCGTCGATAGTAAAATTCCATAATTTTGTTCAGGGTTAGAAGCCCGTGAGAGACAGTGGGGTTTCGTTACGGTCCTCGCAGCTTTTGTGCGCCCATTGGAGCTGTTAAGAAGCAAACCATTTGCTGTATTTCTGGTAGATTGGTGGTGTTGGTTGTCGGATAAGGGACGGCGCAATGGCCGCTAACCAATCCAAAGCGTTATATAGGGAGAGAACCCAACAACATTGTAAAATAACTGTGGAAAACCTATTTTTCCTTGTTTTTTTAGTCAGGTGTGAACGTTGACAGATTTTAGTTCAATGAACCTCAAGCCAGAGCTTGTAGAATCGCTGAGAAGGATCGGCTTTGTCACTGCTACGGAGGTTCAGGAGAAGGCCATACCGGAGCTGATGCGCGGCAAGAACCTAATAGTCAGGGCCAAGACTGGGACAGGCAAGACCGCTGCGTTCATAGTTCCCATTTTCCAGGCGATCGGACGTTCCAGAGACCTGGAGGCGCTGATAATAGTGCCGACGCGCGAACTTGCGCTCCAGATCACAAAATTCGCGCAGCAGGTAGGGGCGCCGATGCACATAGGCACGATCCCTGTCTATGGAGGCGCGTCGATAAATGTGCAGCTCCAGGCGCTGCGGCAGGGGCCGAACGTTGTTGTCGGAACTCCAGGCAGGATAGTGGACCTGATGAACAGGGGTGCGCTGAGGCTGGACAAGGTCAAGTACCTGGTGCTCGACGAGGCCGACATAATGCTCGACATGGGATTCATCAACGACGTTGAGAAGATAATAAGAAACGCGCCGCGCACAAGGCAGATGATGCTCTTCTCAGCCACGATATCGAACGACGTCGCCAGGATAGCCGAGAGGCATTCGAACGGGAACGTCAGGATAAGCATAGGCAGCGAGGAGGAGCCTGTGGTGACCTCGATAAAGCACATGTACGCTGTCGTGCCATTCAGGCTGAAGTTCTCGGGCCTGCTGGCGTACATAAAAGAGTACTCGCCCAGAAAGGCGATAATATTCGCAAGGATGAAGCACGAGGCAGGGTCTGTGGCGAGGGTCCTGAACAGCCAGGGATACAACACCATACTGCTGCACGGCGGACTGAGGCAGTCTGCAAGGGAGAGATCGCTCGCCAGCTTCAGGAGCGGTTCCCAGTTCCTGATCGCGACAGACATAGCGTCAAGGGGGCTTGACATAGCCGACGTCACAGACATAATCAACTTCGGGGCTCCGGAGGAGCCAAGGACATACATTCACAGGGTGGGCAGGTCAGCAAGGATGGGAAAGGAGGGCAGGGCCATGACCATAGCGTCGCCCGACCAGAAGGTCGCGCTGAAGGACATAGAGTACAGCACCAACATAAGGATGCAGGCGATAGAGCTGAACACCGCGCCTTTCGAGACGCTCAAGCTGCCGATAATCGAGAATGGACCGAGGCCTTTCGGCCGCGGCAGGTTCAGGGATGGAAGAAGGGGAAGAAGGGAATCGGCCCACGACGGATCCGGATTCCCGCCAAGGCGCAGGAGGTTCAGGTAGCCAATTCAAAGCTCAAAGCCCCAGGAGGGGATTGAACCCTCGACTTCGAGTTTACGAAACTCGCACTCTACCACTGAGTTACTGGGGCGCGCTATCTATAAAAACATAGGAGCAAATAAATACTTGCTCTCAATAGCGATTCTCATGGACGACTCCGAGAACGAGGATGAGGAACCAAAGGAAGTTTCCCAGCCTCCCGAAGAAATGGCCACACTCGAAGCCGAAAATGAGGAAACGCAGCCAGCCCAGCAAGAAACCCCCCCTCCTGCACCACCACCCGGACCCGAAGAGGCGCCAGAAGAGGCCCCGCAGCAGCCCGCACAGCAGGCCGCGCAGCCGGCGCCGGAGCAGGCTCCACAACCAGCTTCCCAGCCTACGCCCGCTCCCGAACAGCCTCCCCCGAAGAAGCCGCTCTTCGGCCAGGGCATGCCGATGTCCCTGCCGAACATCAAGATCCCACAACCAAGGATACTGCTGTCAATAATAGCGATAGTCATAATCGCAGCGCTGATACTCACGTTTACCCCAAGTGTCACCACGACCACGACTACCTCCACGACCACGGTGCAGCAGGTGAATCTTTCCAGGATAAGCGCGTGCGAGCAGATAAGCAAGCCGGGCACCTACTACCTAGAGGGCAGCATAAACGACACCTCCACTAGCGGCGCCTGCATAAGCGTCGCGTCGAGCAACGTCCGCATCGTGGGCAACCTGTACACCATAGCGGGCAGCGGTCCCTACAGCGGTCTGCCCCCGTACTCGTACGGCATAGAGGTGCGGAACGTATCTAATGTGACCGTCACAACCTTCAGGGTGCTCAAATTCTCCTACGACCTGTTCGTCAGCAACTCCAAGAACGTCAACATAGTTAGCAACAACCTCACCACCTCGACGCTTTCAGCCATGTACCTGCTCAACGTCTCGAACAGCACGGTGCACGAGAACTCCGTCTCGGACTCGCAGAGCAAGCAGGGAGGCATCTTTCTCGTGAGCGGAAGCGGCAACAGTTTCTTCAACAACTCCGTAGCGAACAACGCCTACTACGGCATAGTGGTCAACTCTACTGACAACAACTTCACACGCAACACCTTCGGAGGCAATGCCGCCGACATAGCCTGCAACCTCACCTCCGCCGCCCGCTTCTCAAACAACTTCAGCAATTCAAAGTGCGCGATCAACGATTATTGCGCATTCGCCTCGTGCAGCACCAACGTCCCCTTCAACATCTCCGCGGTAAAGCTCGCCCCTGGGCCGGTCAGCACGTGCGGCTCGATATACTCTCCGGGCAACTACGTGCTCTCCCAGAGCATAAGCGCATCCGCGTATCTCAACCTCTCGAATCCGCTATCCCAGAGCATCCCCTGCATCAAGATACTCGCCCCCAACGTAAATTTCGACTGCAACAACCATGCGATTAACAACTCCGGCTACGGGATATACGTGGGCGCGACGTCAAATGTTAACGTGTCGAGGTGCGCACTTTCAAAGGACAGCTACGGCATTTTCGTGACAGGCGCGTTCAACCCGCAGATAAGGAATACCAGTGCGCAGGCCGGCACCTATGGGGTCTACATAAGCAACACCACGGGCGGAAGGCTCTCCAACGTAACGCTCGCCAAGAACAATACCTACGGTCTGTTCGTGGACTCCACAAGCGGCCTTCTCCTTGACAGCGTGAGGGCGCAGAGCAACGTGTACGGCGTCTATATCAACAGCGGCGAGAACGACGTTTTCAACGGCGGCGTTACGAGAAACAACACAAAGGCGGACATCTACTGCAGCCCCGGTACATACAACTCCACCACAGACCTGGCGCAGAGCGTCTCCTGCGGCGTCACGGACTGCAACTGGGCGTCCGCATCGTGCGCCCAGACCGTGCAGCCCAAGCTTTCCGTGTATCCGATCAACAGCTGCAGGACGATAACCAACCCGGGTAACTACACGCTTACCCAGAACACGCTCTCCTCAGGCACGTGCTTCGACATACAGTCAAACAACGTCGCATTCAGCTGCGCATCGCACCTGATAGTGGGGCCGTCTCCAAAGAGCGCCTTCTACATAGCTAGCAGGCGCAACGTAAGCATATCCAACTGCATCATGAGCGGGTTCGGTTCTACCGTCAACGTGACCAACTCCTCGCAGATAGACCTCAACGACCTCACGATCAACGACACGAAGAGCGGCGTCGTCTTCTCTAAAGTGTCGAACAGCAGCGTCACCAACCTTAAGGTCACACTCCAGTCATCATTCGCCTACAACTTCACCGGCGTGAACACAAGCCTGGTGTCGCACGACATCGCCTTCGGAGGACTGGGACAGGGGAGCGGTTTCCTGTTCTCCAACTCTGGAAAGAACACTGTCTCGTTCAACAACGCCACCTCGAATCCACTGCTTGGCTTCAGCTTTGTCAACTCGCGGGACAACACAGTCTACAACAACAGCGCGTTCTCGAACAGGAATTTCGACTACTCTTGCTCCGGCTCCTCCACCGGCCTGTACTCCAACCCCATCTCCATCAACTCCGGCCTGGCGAAGAACCAGTGCGGCTGGATGGTGGTCGTGAATCCCCTGGCGCCAAGTTCCTCCGCGTGCTTGGCGCTGTTCTCTCCGTCCCAGGTGGTACTCGGCAGCGACATGCTCTACGCCGCGGGCAGCACGTGCATCAGCGCATATGTAACCAACACGGTGTCGGCCAACACGACAACGATAGACTGCGCCGGCCACACAGTATACGCCTCTCACGGGGGCACCTTTGCCTACATCAGCGGCGCCGCGGGAGTAAAGGTGTACAACTGCATACTTCTCAACTTCACCACCGGCGTGCGGAGCACCGGGGCGGGCACTCTCGTGTACAACAACACCTTCAACGGCGGGGGTACGGCCGTGCTCTTCAACTCCACCAACTCAGGCAGCGTGTACAAGAACATGGTCTACAACATAAGCAACGGCCTGCTCTTCTACAACTCCATAAGCCCCAACGTGCACAACAACGTGCTGTTCAACAGCACAGTCGGCATAGGCCTCTATGGCGGCTCTTCGGCAACGGTAGCCAACAACACCGCGACCAGGAGCGGCACCGGCCTGCTCCTCAGCAACAGCACGGGGGCCAGCGTGCAGAACAACACCTTCGTCAACTCAAGTCAGGGTTCGATAGTGTGCAGCGGCACAGCCACGAACTCCACCAGCAGGAACATAGACGACGGCGGAAACACATGCCAGAATCCGAGCTCAACGTGCACGTGGATAAGCCTCTCGAGCTCATGCAGGGCCTAGCACCGCGAGCTTCTTGTATCCCTTCTCACTCAGCCTGGGCTCTATCTCCTCGTACCTCTTGCCGCACAGCATCCCTCCGGCGAGGAACTCGTCTTCCGTGACCTCCGCCAGGCAGAAATCAGGGGGCGAGAAGGCGTTCATCGCATCCTCATTCTCGAATTCGAAGTCGATCAGGACCAGTCCCTCCAGGTCCTCCACATGTATCCCTATCTGGGCATCAAGCCCGTCTTTCTTGTAGAAGTACCTGGTCTTGTGCAGCCTCTTCCCCTCCGTGTGCGAGAGCGCCTCAAACTCCTCGCTTGTTATCGAAACAGTCTCCTCGTTCATCACGGCAGGGTTCTCGCTTGCAGGCTCCTTCTTGGTGATCTCAAACCTGTCTCCGTTCTTCCTTATCCTCAGCGTTGGATGTTCTCTGCTCTTCGGCACATAGATGTCTATCACTTCTCTGCTCGCGCATCCGCTAAGGTCAGGTACGTAACGCGCCAGAAATGTCCTCTCGAGCTCTTTCATGCCCCCATTCGTATTCGGCTCTGGGGTTTATATATTTGAAAACAGGAAGTGAGTCATATGGTACAGTTAAGTGTAGCAGACGTAACGAACGCTCTCAAGAACACCGTTGACCCTGAGATAGGCATAAACATAGTCGACCTGGGCCTTTTGTACGACATAAAGATAGACGCGCAGAACAATGTAGGCCTCAGGCTCACGATGACAAGCCCCATGTGCCCCGTGACGAGCGTGATAATGGCCGATGTGCAGCTCAGGCTTGAGAACCTGCCTGGAGTGGGGAAGGTGGCGCTGGATCTTGTTTGGGAGCCGGCGTGGAGCCCCGAGATGATAAGCGAGGAGTACAGGGTGGCGATGGGAGCCTAGTGCTACATCAGCATATCCCAAAATATTCCGAAAAACCTGTCAAACGCGTGGTCTTCCACGCCAATTGCCTCGTCTTTAAGGGCGCTGTATAGAAACTCTTTCGATGCTTTGCTTCTGATCTCGCCCTTGTCTTTTAGCTTGTCGAAGAAATCGTGGATTCTGGATGTGTTATCAAGGGAATTTCCGTATTCTGAAGTATAGCTGCCTACGTCGAACTGCAAACTTCCCTCCTTCAGGGCGCCGCTTTCTTCCCACAGCTTAATTTCTTCAGTCGCAACGGTTTCTGATTCAGATACGTGTAGCCCATTCATTCCCGCGCGCAACCCGTATTTGCCACGCAGCGATTGCTTTTCTGCCTTTTCTACCATCGTGCTTCCAAGCCCGCTTCTTATCTCATCTGCAGATACCGGCGTTTCTATAATAAAGGCAAAGGCATCGTAGCAAGTGATGTATCTGATTATCCAATCAAAGAATGGTTTCTCGCTCAGATGCTTGTAATGTTTCTGCGCCAGCTCTCTGCTTATCACCAACTTCTTTGAAGCGATGATTTTTGCCTTGGAGATATCCATGAACGATTTCAGCATTTTTGCTCCAGGGCCTCGCCGTATGACAAGATCAGGCTTTGCTATTATCAAAAGTTTTCCCATGTTCAGACCCGGTCTAGAAGAAATGTTCCTCAAACAGATTTATCTCAGTTTCTACCCTGACCGGATCAGAGGCGTGGATGAGATTCCTCACCGTACGCCTTTCCAGGTTTGAGATGAGTATTGAGTCGTCACCCAGGTCTCCACGTATGGTTCCCTTGTTTGCTTTCACCGGGTCGGTCTTTCCCACCAGCCTCTTGACCTCTTCCTGAACGTTCTCGCCTCTGCCTTCAAGAACAACGGCAATCACATTATCCGAACTAGAATATTCCCTGTTCCATGCGTTGATTTGTTTGCCGAGCATGTAAGCATCCTGTGTTCCGAAGAGTTCCATTGCCTTGTCAGCTCCTACAGATTCCATCATCCGGGTCCCCATACCTGATAGCTGCTCCTCGGAATCCTCGTAAAGAAGCGCCGCAAGCTTGTCGCTGATTCTCCCGCTTTTTATTCTTGATACTACGAAGCCCTTTTCTTCAAGGCGCGATAGCATCTGGCCAACGAGCCCTCTCCTCAGCCCGTCCTTTTTGATGTAGATGAAACCACGCCCCAATCCGGCACCTAGAAAGCACGCACACGTGATTAGTATAACTCAGCCAGAATGTTTTTATGGTTTGATACGTTTAATATTACCGTGACTTCTCGTTTTGGTGATGCCCGTGATACGCCAGCCGATAATAGTTGTTATGGGGCACGTGGACCACGGGAAAACGAGTTTGCTGGACAGGATAAGGAGTAGCGTCGTGGCCAGCAGAGAAGCCGGGGGCATAACGCAGCATATAGGTGCCAGCGAGGTTCCGCTCAACGTAATAGAGACAGTTTCAGGTCCTGTGCTCAGGCAGTTCGGAGCGAAGATCACAATACCTGGCCTGCTCTTCATCGACACCCCCGGGCACGAGGCGTTCACCAACCTCAGAAAGCGCGGAGGCTCAGTGGCCGACCTCGCCATACTTGTGGTCGATGTTTCCAAGAGTTTCGAGCCGCAGACGTACGAGGCGCTTGACATACTCAAGGAGTACAAAACGCCTTTCGTCCTTGCAGCGAACAAGATAGACCTCATCACCGGCTGGCGCGTCCAAAAGACGAGCAGCTTCGCAGAATCTCTGGGCAAGCAGGAGAAGAGCGTGCAGGACGCGCTTGAGGCGAAGATCTACGAGCTTGTCGGGAAGCTGAGCGAGGTCGGCTTCTCCAGCGAACGCTTCGACCGAATCAAGGACTTCAGGAAGGAGGTCGCGATACTGCCCGTAAGCGCAAAGACGGGAGAGGGCATAGCAGAACTACTCGTCTTCACCGCCGGCATCGCGCAGAAGTTCCTGGAGACGCGCCTTAACATAGAGGTTCAAGGACCTGGCAAGGGAAGCCTGCTTGAGAAGAAAGAGGAGAAGGGCCTCGGAACCACCATAGACGTCATACTGTACAACGGCACGCTGAAGGTGAATGACACGATAGCATTCGGTACTCCCGCTGGCGTCGCAAAGGCGAAGATCAGGGCATTGCTCAAGCCCAAGCCGCTGCAGGAGATGCGGGAGAGCAGCAGCAAGTTCTACTACGTGGACTCGGTTTCCGCCGCTTCGGGGGTGAAGATAAGCGGCGTGGGGTTCGAGGAGGCGCTGCCTGGGTCGCTGGTCATCTCAACCGAAGACAAGAGCTATGAGAAGGAGATAGCGACCGAGATGAAAGATGTCTTTGCCACCGAACAGAGCGGCATAATACTCAAGGCGGACACGATAGGCAGCATCGAGGCGCTGTCAAGGCTGCTGGCAAACGCCGGAGTCAAGATAAGCAAGAAGGGCATAGGCAACGTCAGCAAACGCGACGTGCTCGACGCCTTCGCGATGAGGGCCATAGACCCTTACAACGCAGTCGTACTAGCCTTCAACGTCTCCGCCGAGGTCGACGCGCAATCTGAGAGCGACGCCGCCAACGTGAAGATAATCAGCGAGAACATAATCTACAAGATAATAGACGACTACAAGGAGTGGCTCGAGGATCAGAAGAGGAAGGAGAGGGAAGATGCAGGGAAGTCGCTTACCTTCCCGTGCATGGTCAAGATACTTCCGAATACCGCATTCAGGATCTCCCACCCCGCGATATTCGGGGTGGATGTTGTCGCGGGCAGGCTGAAATCTTCGGTGCTGCTTATGAACAAGCAGGGCGGGGTGATAGGCAGGGTGAGAGAGCTTCAGAACAACAGCATGCCCGTCAACGAGGCGAAGAAGGGCGAAAGCGTGGCAATATCCATAGACGGCATAACCTTCGGTAGGCAGGTGAAGGACAACGACGTGCTCTACGCTCACATAAACGACGAGGAGGAGCAGCTGCTGAGGTCAAAGTTCAACTACCTACTCAGCGACGAGGAGAAGGAATTGCTGAACGAGATATCTGTTATAAAAAGGAGCGGTAAGTAGTAATTCTTTCATGGACGTCAGGAGCCTCAAAATAAGCAAGATCGATGTCAAAGAGGAACTTGGGCCACTATATACTTTCGATGCAAGAGTGGCAAAGGCAAATCCGGCTCTCCTGGCCCGTGACGGCGAAGAATGGCTTCTCTCTTTTCTGACAAAAGAGCACGATTCCGAGACCTGGGTGTGGAAAACCGAGAGCGGCGATCTTGTGGGTTACATCTCGCTGATAGACAAGCCCAAAGAAAACTCCATGGAGGTTCTCAGAATCTGCGTTGACCCTCCAAAGTGGCGTAAGAAGGTCGGCACGGAGATGATGGACTTCGCGGAAAAGATGGCGCTGAAACTGGGGAGAAGGAAAGTGGACCTGGCGACGAACAAGGCCAACGCGCAGGCCATCGCTTTCTACAAGAAACTCGGTTATCGCATAGCAAAGGAGGTCGAGAACTACTATGGGGAAGGCGAGATACGGTACATATTCGAGAAGGCGCTGAGCTAGTCCGTCTCGGAATAAATCATTTTTGAGGCTGCGATTGTGGGGGCGACTCCTGAGGACCGAAATCCGTTGTCCACTTTATGGTCTTGTACTCGTTCTTTATGTCAACGCTTCTTATCGGCAGTCTGCCCAGGATAATCTCTTTCACCTCTCCGGTCACACGCCTTGGACTATGTTTCGCGTACATCTTCTTGTGGTACGCGAGTCCGTATTTGTATGCGGACTTCTGGTCGTCAAACACGGACATCACGAAAAGCGTGTGGCTCCCTGTCAGAGGCCCGGATATCAGGTACCTGCTTATCAGCGGGTACTCCTCATCAAACATGATGACCTTCCTCGCCTTCGCAGAACTCTCCTCGAACCCCTCCGTCGGGGTGAAGTCATCGAAAAACGTCATGAATGACAGTTTCTTTTGCAGGTCCATCGTTATTGTTGCCCTCTTTATGTAGCC
>JAKANZ010000024.1 GCA_021823435.1 Microcaldota archaeon | reverse complement strand
CCGTATATCGAGCCCGAAATTCTTTCTGAACATCCTTTCATAAGCTTCTAGGCTTACGCCATTCCTGATGTGCTCTGCCACTACCTTCGAAGCCATCCTCGCAGCATTCCCTCCAAACACTATGCCACCGCCAGTGGTCGGCTTAACCTGACCCGCCGCGTCGCCCACGAGCAGCACCTCTTTCTTCCCGTCAACCACGCTCCTTACAGTCTGCATAGGTATTATGCTTGCGTAGCCGTCTAGCATCTTCGCTCCGTCTATCTTCTCTGCAACCCCCTTCATCCTTATGAATTTCTCGAAGGCTGCCTTGCTGTTGCCGTGCTTTCCATCAATCCCGATCCCGACCTCCAGTATGTCTTTCGAGTTTGGGCACATCCACGCGAAGAACTTCGGCGCAAGGTTGTTGTCAAAGAAAAGGTCAACCGTGCGCACGTCGTCAACGTTCATGTCGTACTCGGCCTTGTAGGTAAGCGTGTAGCTCTTTATCGATCCCATCGAGAAATGCTTGGCTATCGCCGAAACTGGGCCGTCCGCTCCTATGATCACGCTGTCTTTATGAATCTCTTCTATCTTCTCGCCGATCACCTTCACGCCCAGCTCGGCTTCCGCGCCGGCAGCCGTGGCTTCATCATAGCACACGAGATTCAACTTCTCCCTGTCTAGCACGTGCGCCTGTGGCTTCCTGGATATGATCCTCATCGTCGCCCCTCCGGCGTGTATGTTGGCACCGTAGAGCGTGTTCGTTACCGCCTTGTGGTAGCGAATGCCCAGGCTCTCCAGCCCGTTTATTGAGATTATGCCGCTCGCCTTTGCCGGATATCCGAGCCTCGACTTCTGGTCGTACACTCGAGTCATTATGCCTGCGTGCGCCAGGTCCCTTGCAGCTATGAGACCAGAGGTTCCAGCGCCTATAATTGATACTTTCTCGCGCATTTCCTAACGATTATTTTTGGTTTATAAACTTTATTATAGTATATATCTAAACTCGAGTTTTTTAGCATGAGCTTGCTTCTGTCTGCGTTGATCGCGCTAATATCGATACTTCTTCCCGGTTTCTTCCTCGCTTTAGCGCTGCTCAAAAAGACAAAGCTGAACATGATCGAGATAACGGTCATAGGCTTCATGTTCGGGCTTATCTTTCCACCTACGCTCACGTGGCTCGAATCCTACCTGATGAATTATGTTCACGCATTTTCATTTTCGGCGGGCCTGTATGGGGCCAATGTCATCATACTCACCATAATAGGCATAGCCCTATGCGTGCAGCAGGGAGTCATCAACATTGGCTCGCTAAAACAGAGGCCGGCAAGCGAGATTGCCGCTGAGGCTAACGCGGCATACAGGCAGAGGCTTGCCGAGCTGAGGGAGAAGATCACGGAGCTTGACATAAACGCAAGCCTTGTGGCCGACCACAAGAAGGAAGAGGAGGACCTCGCAAGCAAGCATTCGGAGGAAACAAGAAAGGCGGCATCGCTTCCTCCAGGGGAGCGCGCAAGGCTCGCATCGCTGCACTCCGCTGAGGAGAGAAAGCTGATAGAGCAGCACGAGCGCGAGGAGAAGCTGCTTCTTGAGGGCAAGGGCAGGAAGAAGCTAAACTCGAACATCATATGGGGCATACTGATCTTCCTGATGATATTCACCTTCGCCACCAGGATGATGAGCATAGGCATCGCTCCCCACTTCTTCGAGTTTGACCCGTACTTCGACATGCAGAGCACCGAGTTCCTGCTCACGCACGGATACCAATGGCTCTATGACACTTCTGCCTGGCCCACAGCAGTCAACGGCACACCACACAGGATAGAGCCGATAGTTCCATACCTTGAGGCTTACTGGTACCAGATCTCCAATCCTCCATCAAACCAGATAGACATAACTCTGTTGAGCGATGTCGGTAGCATCTATCCTCCCATCACCGCTGCGCTGCTTGTCTTCATAGTCTTCATGTTCCTTTATCATATGTACGGCGATTACCCTGCCATAATCGGAGCAGGTCTGGCCACAGCGATGCCCGCGCTAATCACAACCTTCGTGGCCGGGGAGCAGCTAGTTGAGCCGTGGGGCATCTTCGCCATGTTCTTCTTCTACGCCGCATACATGCTTGCTGCCCAGAATCCAAAGGAGAAGAGGTTCGCGATACTCGCTGGCATAGCGTTTGCGTCATCGTTCCTTGGAGCGCACTACTACACAGTAATAGCCGGTGTATTTGCAATCTACATAGTCCTGCAGGGCGTTGTGGACGTGCTTAGGAATAGAGAGATGCGCGACTTCTACATCATGAACGTTATCGTGATCGCCGTTATCGTCCTCTTCTACATACCGTTCGGGCCCTACGGTTCGGTTCTCGCCAACAGGATACCTAGCGTTGCCGGAATACCTGTCATCATCTCGTTCCCGCTTCTTGCACTTCTAATTATATTCTTGTTCGAACGCCTGCCTATCCTGGCAAAAGAGCGCGGACTAATCAGCAAGATCGACCTCGCAACACACCTTGAAACTTTGGCCGCACTTGGTATATTGGCGCTTGTTCTCATCCTGTTCACCCCTCTTGGTACGCCGGTTGACAGGTACATTGCGCTCAGCTACCACTACACCACCCCCTCTATAGCTCTCTTCATGACTGTGCAGGAATATGCGCCAACAGGCCTGAACTTCGACTTCGGATCCGCTGGCTTCGGCCCCATAGGCGCAAGCCTGTTCGGGGTAAACGCCATAGTGTGGTTCGTGCTAATAGTCTTCACGCTTTTAGCAGGCTATTCCGTATACAAGCGCGATTCCAAGGGCAGCATACTGGCATGGTCTGCTGTCATACCGCTCGCCGTGGCTGGAATGATAGAGATAAAGTACCTGCCGCACTTCGGCGTGGGCTACATACTGGCCCTTGGCATCATAATCGGCGAGCTTCTTCTGCTGACGAAAGGCAAGGAGAAGGAACTGAGCAGGCTCGTGATTCTTGGCTTCGGGGTCTTTATCGTGCTCCTGGAGTTCACAGTCTTCATAAGCGTCTTCTCCGCCATCGGGGCCTCGTGCTCCAGCATAAACTCACAGGGCAACTCGATAGGCTTCGACCTCTTCTGCAACACGGTTTCCACTTCCTGGCTAAACGCCCTTGCCTGGATGAAGCAGAATGTAGGCCCCAGCGCGCCCAGAGTTCTCTCCTGGTGGGACTACGGCGACTGGATAAACTGGTTCGGCAACAGCAACGCAGTGCTAAGAGGTGATAACTCGATACCTACTTTGGATTATGTGACCGCAGCAAGGTATGTCCTGGGGCAAGAGGACGGGTACGGACCCGCTAACCTGGCCAGCTTCATGAACAATGTGGTCTATGCCAAATACGTGGTCTTCGATAACCAACTGACGGCAAAGTGGCAGGCGCTAGACTTTCTCGCATGCGTAGGCACGAATCAGACAAGCATGGCGTTCGCTGCACAGGCAGCTAACGGAACCGGCAACCCGTATCTGCTCGGCACCTCGCAGTGCGAACTGAGCCACGCGCCAGCGTACGCGTTCCTGCCCGCTTCTACAAGCAGCGTCAACAGCTACTGCCAGTTCGGCGGCAAGAGCGTCGCAGCCCTTAAGACGCTCATACTGGCCAACAACCAGTTATTGAACACCACCTACTGCGCGCCAACGAACTTCACATCCGGCCCTGTCAGGCTTCTGGACTCCAACGGCAACGAGACGAATATACTGCTGGTGCCAACGGCGCAGTTCTTCGCAGGAGTGAACAACTTAGGAGGGCAGGAGTTCCTCACCTTCATACCTCTCTACTTGCCAAATGGCCCCAACGACACGATAACCGATGCTCCATCAAGGTTCTACAACTCCAACTACTACCGCGCATTCTACCTTGGCAACCTGCCAGGCTTCAAGCTTGCGTATCCCACGAACTTCACCGGCGTGAACTATGTCAACGGCACATGGCCTGTCCTGATATATGAGCTCGACAACTACACAGGGCCGCTGCCCAAGATCACCCCCAAGCCTCCGTGGGTGGTGAACAACTTCACGATGCCTGGATGACGCCCTGTAATGCTTAAATTCTTTCACATGCCATTCTGTCTGTGGGCGTTAACCAGCACGATGTCAAGGCTGCGAAGAACATACTCTGGCCTGACGAGCAGGTTCAGGTGACTGTAAGGCAGAGGCGCGTTGGCCCCGGAGGATCTGTGACTGCACCAACCTCAGTCATAGCTACCGACAAGCGGCTGATAATACTCAACAGGGCTAACTTGGGGATGAGGCAGGACTACGAAGCCATACCATACAGGCAGGTCACCAGCGTTAGGCTGGAGCACGGTGTGATCTCGTCATCTGTTTTCGTCAGAGTCATGGGCTATGACAAAGATCAGGGCTTGCTCAAGAACGGGAAGGAAGAGGGAGAGATAGACGGGCTCAGCAACGGCGACGCAAAGGCGCTCGCCGACTTCTTGAACAGGAAGCTTGACGCAGCAACGAACGAAGACAAAAACAGAGCGGGAGGGGCAGAAACAAGCGGAGGTGTGTATTGCTCCAAATGCGGTGCCAAGAACCTCGCCGGATCAAAGTACTGCTCGGAGTGCGGGGCGCTCTTGAGCTAGATGCTGGAAAGGTATAAAAACCTGTTCTTTCATAAAGTATGATTGTATACCCATAAAAAATACAACACAGTTTTGACACGATTTTGGGAAATAACGCTAATTGAGTGAAACCATGGCAGAGAACCAACTAGGGCAGCAATATATGATATTGCCCGAGGGGGCAAGCAGGATTTTGGGAAGGGAGGCGCAGCGTACAAACATAGCGGTCGGATACGCGGTGTCCAGCATAGTGAGGAGCACGCTAGGGCCAAAGGGCATGGACAAGATGCTCGTGAGCGAGCTCGGCGACATAGTCATAACTAATGACGGAGCCTCGATACTCGAGGAGATGAACGTGGAGCATCCGGTGGCAAAGCTGATGGTAGAGATAGCGAAGAGCCAGGACAAGGAGGTGGGCGACGGAACCACAACCGCGGTTATAATCGCAGGTGAACTCCTAAAGAACGCCGGAGATCTGATAGAGAAAGGCATAAACCCAAACACGATAATTAAAGGATACGAGATGGCTGCTGAGAAATCAAAGTCTCTTCTTGACGAGTGCTCAAACACCGTAACGCTCAACGATGACGACAAACTTGAGAAGATAGCGATGGTGTCGGTCGGCTCGAAGAACATAGGCAACGATTCTACAAGGAAATATCTCTCGAAGCTCGCCATACAGGCGATAAAGCAGGTAGCGGAGAAGAAGGGAGACAAAATCGTGATAGACAAGGACTTCATAAAACTCGAGAAGAAGGAGGGCGGCAGCGTCGAGGAGACGCAGTACATCAACGGCGTGCTCGTAGACAAGGAGGTAGCCCAGTCCGGCATGCCAAAGGCGATAAAGAACGCAAAGATAGCCCTGCTTGACCTTGCTCTCGAGATAGAGAAGACGGAGACCGACGCAAGGATAGAGATAACCTCTCCAGACCAGATGCAGTCGTTCCTGCAGCAGGAGGAGAAGATGCTGAAGAACATGGCAGACAAGGCAGCGAAGAGCGGAGCAAACGTAATCTTCGTGCAGAAGGGCATCGACGATGTGGCGCAGCACTACCTCTCAAAAGCAGGCATGATGGCTGTGAGGCGCGTAAAGAAGAGCGACATGGAGAAGCTTGCGAAGGCAACCGGCGCAAAGGTAATAACGAGCCTCGATGACCTGACCCCGAGCGACCTCGGGTTCGCAGGGCTGGTTGAGGAAAGGAAAGTGTCTGGCGAGCAGATGGTCTTCGTGGAGAAGTGCAAAGACCCGAAGAGCGTCACGATATTCCTGCGCGGCGGCACAAAGCAGGTTGTAGATGAGACGGAGCGCGCTCTCACTGACGAGATAGGCGCGCTAACAAGCGCACTCGAAGTGGGTAAGTATGTATACGGAGGCGGAAGCACGGAGGAGTTCGTAGCAAAAGGCCTGCGCGACTACGCGAACAACGTGGGCGGCAGGGAGCAACTGGCGATACAATCGTTTGCCGACGCCCTAGAGGCGATTCCAAAGACGCTTGCGGACAGCTCCGGCATGGATGCGATAGACACGATAGTCCAGCTGAGGAGCAAGCAGAAGGGCAAAGAGGGAAGGAGCTACGGCGTGGACGTCCACCGCGGGGTAATCGGAGACATGGACAAGCTTGGTGTCATAGAGCCGGTGAAGATAAAGCTTCAGGCGATATCCAGCGCCATGGAGGCAAGCGTGCAGATCCTTAGGATAGACGACATGATAAGCAGCAAGGGCAGCAGGCCTGCAGGGCCTCCGGGAGGCGGAGGGATGCCCGGAGGCGGAATGGGAGAGACGGACTGAGCCGAGCTTATCCGCTTCTTTTATACCTTTCCGACCAACTCTTATCAGAGCAGGCATGTCCAGCTTATTCCTCGTATTCGGCACGCAGGGCGCAGGCAAAACCACTGTGCTGAAAGGCATCAAGGCCGCAAAGGCTGTGAGCATAGGCACGGAGATGTACCTTGCGTACTCTAGGAGATTTGGTGTAAGGAACCGCGACGAGGTAAGGATGAAATCTCTGCTTACGTTCGGCGAAATGATTGGCATAAGAAACGCGATACTCAAAAAACTGGCCGGATCTCCAGGCACAATAGCCCTAGACACGCATGCAAGCGTGAAGGCGGGCGACGGCTACATGGCAGGCCTTTCGCTAAAGGATTTTGAAGTGATAAGGGGGAAGGTGAAGGCAATCATATACATAGATGCGGACTCAAGCCAGATACTCGAGAGGCGGAAGACCGACAAGGGCAGGAAGAGGGAGCACGACACAATAGAGGAGATAGACCTTCACAGGAGCCTTAATCTTATGTATACCACGCTTTACTCTTTATATCTTCAGACCCCAGTATACGTAGTCCATAATGGCAACGACCGCCTGACAATCGCCAGGAAGCGAGTCGAAGAGATAATCAGGAGCATGAAGTGAACTGATGGTTGTAGGAATAGAGATAACGGTAATAGCGGTCGTGTACGTGCTCTTCTCGGTTTTCGTGCAGCGCAAGCTCATAGACATGCGGCGCATGCGGGAGGTCCAGGAAACAATCAAGGCGAAGAGTAAGGAGCTCAACGACATGGTGAAGCAGAAAGCCAGCCAGGAGATCATGATGGCCAAGCAGAAGGAGATAACCTCTCTGCTCGGGCAGAGCATGCGATCGCAGCTCAAGCCGATGTTCGTCGTTCTTCCCATATTCTTCGTCATGTACTATCTCATCTTCCCGGCGGTGTTCGCCACGAACCCTAACGTCACCGTGCCGATACTCTCGATGACAGTAAACTACAAGACCTACTTCATAGCCCTCGCGTTCGTCCTTGGCCTGATCATGACCGCTGTGCTTATGCTGCGAGACCGCATGAGGCTAGCAAAGGAGAAGAAGCAAGCGGAGAGCGCGCAGCAGTAAGTTATTTATGCCTTAGACGAGTATGTTTATCCTATATTTTTGGTAATCACCATGCCAAAGCCAATGCACAGATCAAGAAGCTTCAGGAGGCTCGATAGAGTCGCACGCAGCGGAAGGCACGTTCTCCACTACGAGAGGAAGAAACCGAGCATACCGCACTGCGCGATATGCGGATCTGAGCTCAACGGCATAAGCGTCTCGAGAAACGCCAAGGGAAAGAGCAGGAAGAGCAACTCCAGGATATTCGGAGGCGTGCTCTGCTCATCGTGCACGGCCGAGGTGGTGAAGCTCGCCAGCAGGATAGAGAATGGAGAGATGAGAGTCAACGACATAGGCACCAGGCAGAGAGGCTTCGTGCTGCAGATGATTGCGCACTGATTCGGGAGAGCATGCAGGCACTTATAATCTCAGGCATGCCAGCCGCGGGCAAGACGGTAACTGCACATGTGATAGCGAAGAAACTTGGCATAACTTCTGTTGGGGGCGGCGACGTCCTCAAGGAGATGGCCAGGGAGAGGGGCTATAAGATCACCGGCGAGGGCTGGTGGGACACGCCAGATGGCATCAGATTCCTGCGCGAGAGAGAGGCAAATGCGGATTTCGACAAGGAGGCAGACAGGCGTATGATAGCAAAGATAGAGAAGGGAAGCATAGTCGTTACAAGCTACACCATGCCGTGGCTGTCAAAACATGGGATAAAATGCTGGCTGAACGCAACGCAGCAGACCAGAGCGAAGAGGATGGCTGTCAGAGACGGCATGGACGAGTCCAAGGCGCGGGAGATAGTCGGTATACGGGACAAGGAGAACTACGAGCTGTACAAGAAAGTATACGGGATAGAGCTCGGCAGGGACATGAAACCATTTAATATTGTTCTCGATGTAAACAATATCACGATCGAAGTCGCTGCTGACGAGATAATTAAGCAGTCAAAGAGATACGAAGTTTAGGCGAAAGTAATGTCACTAGTCGAAGTTGGAAGAGTTTGTGTAAAGAAGTTCGGCAGGGATGCAGGCAAGAGGGCGGTGGTAACGAAGGTTATAGACAGCAACTTCGTCCAGATAATGACCTCTGTCAGGCTCAAGAACAGAAGGTGCAACGTCAGGCACCTCGAATTCCTATCTGAGAAGATTGACGCCTCAAACAAGGAACAACTGTCCAAGGCGCTTGAGATAGACGCTTCACAAATGGAAGCCCGTCCCTCTGCAAAGCCATAAGCGCTGAGAAGAAATCACCATTTCCGTCTCCTCTCATCTCTTCCGCTAACTTTTTGGTTACGTACGAGAAGAGTTCAAACCCTGCAGATGTAGGAGTGCCCCAAGTGACGTGCGCGAGCACCGCACACGCGCCGGATTCAGCAAGGGCCACGTAACCGAGCACCTTGTAACCCTTCCACTTGGTAAACCTTTCGTTGGATTCGCTGTTCGGATCCACTATCTCTTTTACAACGTATTTGGCAGCCCTGCGTCCCGTCTCCACCGTAGTTATGACTCTGGTTGGTATTGACATTCTCTTCCCCGCAAAGTGTAGGTTTTCCATATATAAATGGAATTCTCAACGGTTCGTCCATTGATTAACCGCCAAGTCAATAAACGAATCCAAACGAATAAGAACTCTTTTTGCGGATCATATGTGACTGACATGGAGGTTAAAATTGGGGCCAAGGCGAAGAGCGTAATCAAAAGAGACAGCAGAGTGATTTTTACTACAACAAGAGAGGATTTCCCGCTCGTAGCAGACCACGGCAGCGGCGATTTCCTCTATGATATAGAAGGCAACAGGTTCATCGACTTCTCCAGCTTTGTCAGCTGCTACAATCTCGGCGTAAACGCAAACGCGCAGGTACGCAATGCTGCGAAGAAGCAGATCGACAGGCTGATGCACGGCATGTTCATGGACTATTACGAGGAACAGCCGGTCAAGCTCGCAGAGAAGCTCGTAAGCATGCTGCCTCCTGACTTCGGAAGGGTGTTCTTCTCCAACTCGGGCACCGAGGCAAACGAGGACGCCATAAAGCTGGTGAAGCTCTTTACCAAAAGGCGCCACATCATCGCATTCTACGGGGCGTTCCATGGCAGATCAATGGGGGCACTTGGGCTAACGGCTTCAAAGACCGCGCACCGCGCGCATTTCGGCCCGTTCGTAAACGTCTCACACGCACCGTATCCTGACCCGTACAGGTTTGATGGAGACGCAGAGGAATGCTCGCAGGCGAGCATCGATTTCATAGAGAAAAACATACTCGCAAAGGAGATCCCGCCAGACGAGGTCGCAGCGATATTCTTCGAACCGGTGCAGGGCGAGGGCGGTTACATAGTCCCTCCGCGCGGTTTCTTCAAGGAACTCAGGAAGCTTGCTGACAGGCACGGCATCCTTCTCGTCGACGACGAGATACAGGCCGGATACATGCGAACAGGCAAGTTCTTGGCACTCAGCAACTTCGGCACTGTTGCAGATATTTACACCTTCGCAAAATCGTTCGGCGCAGGATTTCCCCTGGCAGCTACGGTAGCAAGGAAGTCGCTTGGCGACACGCCCTCAGGATCTCACGCCGGCACGTTCGGCGGTAACCTTGTAGCATCAGCCGCCGCGACCGCCTCTCTCGACTACATAAAACGTAACATGCGTAGCCTGCAGCGCGGTATTGTGAGAAAGGGAGCAACGATAATGAAGAGGATGAACGAGCTCAGGGAGACGTACGAGTATGTCGGTGATGTCCGCGGCATAGGGTTGATGATAGGAGTCGAGTTCGTGAAATCGAAGGACACGAAGGAGTATGCTCCGAAGGAACGCGACAGGGTCATAATGAGCTGCTTCAAGAAGGGCCTGTTGGTGCTGCCCGCGGGCCGATCTTCAATGAGGATAATACCTCCACTTACAGTATCTGACAGCAGCGTAGAAAAGGGGCTTGATGTGCTTGAAGAAACGATCAAAGAGAACTCGAAGTAGGAGGAGTGCCGTATCAAACCAAGTCTCAGCTGGGGCGATAGTCTTCTCGATAAAGAACAGGCAGATACTGGTTCTGCTTCTGGTCCAAAACAACGAGTTCTACGGAAGAAGCACAAAGGCAGAGACCATCGACATCGGCCCCAAGGGGCATCTTGAACGTGGCGAGAGCCTGCTGCATGCGGCGCACCGCGAAATAAAGGAGGAACTTGGGATTGGTCTGCATCTGGATACGAACTTCAAAGACTCTATAGAGTATAAATTCGAAGAGACGGATAGGAAGACTGGAAAGAAGATGAAAGTGAACAAGAAGGTAATCTACTATGTCGCGTTCCTAAACTATCACGAGAGAAAAAACATAGTGCTTTCGGAGGAGCATAAGAGAAGCATTTTCCTACCGATCGACGAAGCTATAAAGTACGTGCCGTACGAAAACTCAAAACAGGTGCTTAACAACGCCAAAACCTACATAACACTGAAGTACCTCACATGAAGTTCACGAGGTTGAACTGGCCCCTATTCTCCTCAACATTCAGCTCAAGGCTTCCGAACAGGTTGTCTATCTCATCCTTTATCAGTGCAAGCCTCTGCTTCGTGTAGGTGTCAAGGTTGTATCTCTCTGCGAGGGCTATTGAGGTCTTGAGGTACTTCTCGATGCTGCCCTTTGATATGGTGAGTAGGAGCTTGCCTCCGCAGTTCGGTCTAGCGCATTTCCCGCTCAGCGGCACGCGCCTGTACTTGGAGTTGCAGCTTGCGCACCTGAACTGCTGCTTTGAGAATGAGTGCAGGTTGCCTATCAGGTCGCGTATGAAGTGGCCGTTTATCAGCCTCCTTGCCGCATCCCGCTTGTCTATCGACTCGAGCATGTCCATGATCCTGAACTCCGCATATATCTTCTCGTCCATGGTCTTCAGTACCGTGTAGATGCTCTTCTTGGGCGAGTTCCTTACCGCGTCGACCGAGGAGGCGTGGGTGAAGCCCAGATTCACGAACGCTCCAGGGGTGCGCAGCCTGTTCTCCACGAGCTCGACCTTCGCCTCGGACGGCGAAACCCCTGCAAATGTCTTGTTGTAGAACTCCAAGCCGTACGATTCAGTTACCTCCATCGCATGCACTTCGTCGTCCACCTCCTCCGGCATGACCCTGGTCATTAGCAGCAGAGGCTCATCCATGGTGCCGCCTATGCTCACAGGTAGGTACTCCCTCGAGAAGTTGATCAGCGTGTCGAGGAGCAGCATGACCGTATCCTCGTCCCCGTCCGCATTCCTCCTTCTCGCCGATATCGTGTACGGGTGCGCCAGACCGACATTCGCATCGGTGAATCCCACGATCCTGTTCAGTATAGAGCAGGAAGTGTGAGGCGAAAGCGTGAGCGCCAGCTGCCCTATGAGATCCTGGGTGCTGTTGGCGTTGTAGAACGCATCAATCCCGTACAGGCGCTGCAGCATCTCGTCCACGAACTTGGATATGCTAAGCAGGTAATCCGCACCCTTCT
>JAKANZ010000023.1 GCA_021823435.1 Microcaldota archaeon | reverse complement strand
GGTTACATTCCGCCGTGACTACATCAGCCTATCGTCCAGAACCAGGGCAGCACGTTCAGGAGTATTGCGAGCACGAGCAGTATCGCAATGGCCTTGAGCACCTTCTTGCTCTTTATCTTGCTCTGGTAGATCCTCCAGCCATCAAAACCAGGTATCGGCAGCAGGTTGAATATCGCCACAAAGAAGTTAAGACCGAACGAGAGAGCGACTATGGCGTAGATGAAGTTCGCCGCCTGATAGCTCAGTGTTATCTGCGCCGGCGCAACGTCTATCCCTATCTTGCCTCCGGTAACGGGGGTCAGCGCAAAGGTGCCCTCATTGGTGGTTACGTTGACCTTACCGCCAGTGTAGCCCGCTTCGGCAGCACCCAGTTGATACGCGTTGTTTATCTGCACGCTGTTCCACATGAGTATTATGGAGTTGGGGGCTATGACCCCGTACGCGGGATAGCCCTTGATCGCTTGGGTGACAAGAACCCCGCCGGTGCTTATGCTTGGCAGCAGGTAGAACAGGACAATGATGGTAAAGACCAGGAAGAGGAGCGAGGTCAGCATATTGGCCGACACGCCGGCTATGGAGATGCGATTCTGGTAGCTCTCCTTCAGCTTCTTCACCTCGCTCTCGTCTGGTTCAACGAACGCGCCCATCGGCACTATGCCGAAAAGTATTGCGCCTATAGACTTTATTCTCACCTTTGCTATCTTGGCCAGAACCCCGTGGGAGAACTCATGCACAACCAGCAGTATGAAGAGGCTGATTATGCCTGCGAAGAATGGTATGGTCAAGCCCGGTATGAGCGGCGCGACTCCAGGAACCTGTTGCGTAAGTATTGAGGTGTTGGGGTGCGAAGAGACGGCGCTAGCAAGGAAGAGGAGAACTGAATAAAGTATGGAGCCGCCGCTTATGAATATGAGCAGTATCGTAGAAAGACTGAACCCGCCTAGGATGCTCGCTATTGCAAAAATCAAGAAGACGGGGCTTACGCCCTGCGCCGGCTGGGCTGCTGCTGATGCTTGGGAGCTAATCTGGGGTATGTTGATGAAGTTCAGAACCACGGGGAGGTAGGGGAAAACGAGAAACAGGACCGCGAGCGTCGTCCCTATCCCCAGAGCCATCATCTTCTTGCTAACGTACCTGCCGAATAGGAAGTATGAGGCCAGGCCAAAGCTGAAAGCAAGCCCCCAGTCTGCAAAGGCGATCCACAGCCTCGGATTCTTCTTTGACAACCCCTCTATCAGTTTTATACCTCGCTTTCCACCAAGCAGGTATGCGCCGTACGAATTCGGTATGCCGTTTGCGGTTGCTATCGTCCTCCCGGATATCATTAGCACCGCCACCGCTACGAAGAATCTGATAATCGCGTCGCCGGGGGTGAGAATCAAGAACGCGATCGCAAGGAACGCGGCTACAGAAATCAGCAGCGTCACCGCAACGCTGTATCTCTTGCCTGGCTTTTTGCTGGCTTTTGCACCGCGAGAACGCTTTGCCATGCTATCACTTTAATACCTTGTTTTGTGCAAATAGAGTTATATTGCTTAGGTGGTCGCTTGCCTGAGTGCGAAATCTGCGGGAAGAAGGTTGACACCGTATACGAGATAGTGCTTGACGGGGCCCAGATGCTGGTCTGCGAGAAGGACGCGAAGGGAAGGGACGTCGTGAACGCATTCGGTCCGGACGCCGGAAGTGGAAGGGCAAGACGGCCCGTATCAGAAGAACCGACCCAAGAAGAGCTTGTGGAGGGATACGGAGAGGTCATAAGAAAGTCCAGGGAGGCGATGGGGCTGCCGGTAAGAGTACTTGCAGAGCGCATAAACGAGAAGGAGAGCACGCTCACGAGGATAGAGAAACAGGAGACCCTGCCGAGCGAGAAGACGAGGAAGAAGCTGGAGAAAGAGCTGGGGATAAAGCTGCTGAACAAAGAGCCTGAAGAGAAGAGATTCGTGCAGTCAGGAAAGAACGAGCCGCCGACGCTTTGGGACATGGCAAAGAAAGATGAGAAGCATGGTGAATGATTGGCCGTAGAGCTCGGCCCTCTAGTTTCGGAAGTCAAGGAACCGATATCCCTTGACGATCTTTCCAACAAGACGATAGCGATAGACGCGTACAACACCATCTACCAGTTCCTCTCCATCATCCGCGGGCCTGACGGCACGCCGCTCAAGGACTCGCACGGCAATGTGACCAGCCACCTGTCCGGCCTCTTCTACAGGACCATCAATCTACTTGAGCACAAGATAACTCCTATATTTGTCTTCGATGGCATACCTCCGGCGCTCAAGCAGCGCACCATAGAGGCGAGGATGGCAAGGAGGAGGGAAGCGGCTGAGGAGTGGGAGAAGGCGCTAAAGAAGGGCATGGTCGAAGAGGCGAGAACGCACGCGATGGCTAGCACGCGGATAAACAAGGAGATAGTAGCGAGCTCGAAGGAGCTGCTGGGCTACATGGGGATAGCATGCATACAGGCGCCAAGCGAGGGCGAGGCGCAAGCCGCAAGGATGACGCGGGAGGGTGTGGTTGATGCAAGCGCAACACAAGATTATGACATATTTCTGTTCGGCTCAGATGTGGCTGTGAGGAATCTCACGATAAGTGGCAGGCGCAAGCTGCCGAAAAAGAACGTATTCATTGATATCACTCCTGAGCGTGTCGAGTTGAGGATGCTCCTGGCGCGCCTTGGCCTGAACCAGAGGCAACTGGTATGGCTTGGCATGCTGGTGGGCACAGACTTCAACGAGGGTATAGAGGGCGTGGGCCCGAAGACAGCGCTGAAGATAGTGAAGGACAAGAAGAGCCTGAAGGAGGTTGTTGATTACGTCAACGGCAAGTACAAGAGCGGTTTCGAGGTGGAACCTGAGGCGGTTGAGGAGGTTTTCCTAAAGCCAGAGACCGCTGAACTCGGAAAAAATAATCTGAACTTGTTGCTGAAGGATTCGAGAGCAAACAAAGAGAAAATAGTCAGGTTCCTGTGCGATGAGCATGACTTCTCGCACGAGCGTGTTGACAAGTTCGCAGATGCGCTCGTGGACTACAAATCGGCCGCGGGACAGAAAGGGATAGGGGCATGGGTCTAATTACGCAAACTACTCAGAAATCTTGTCTATACCATTTCTCGTATTCTTTATGAGTCCCCACGAAGTAGAACCTTACCCTTGTTTCATCAGAGACCCTGTAAATGATTCTGTACTGTCCTACTTCGTCCACGAAGAATGAGCTTCTCATCAGGTGTCTCTTTTCTGGATATAGCAGAATATTCTTGATTTTCTTCACGATTCTGACTCTAATGCTTTTGTCTAATGACTGGAAATACCTGGGCCATTCTTGGTCAAACTCTGCGGTGTACGTACCTATCCCTTGAGATATCTAACGTGTTCACCTAGAGCTTCATGAGCATTCAATAGTTTTCGTTTCCCTCCTTTTATCTGCGCATCAATCTTGTTGAGCTTCTTCTCGGTCATAATGACCTCAGCATGTCTATCACTAAAATTAATTATTGCAAGCCTTATGGCCTCGGATTTCGTGTTGGCATACCCCTTTTTCACCATGACTTCAAGGATTTGCCGGGTTTTGCCTCTCAGATTAACGTTCACTTGTCTTGCCCACGATTATTATATCTGTAATGATTTAAATATGTTCTGTTTATGTATGGTTTATGAGCACTGTACGGCATGGCTGCTTCTCAGGCTAGACTGTCGTACATCTTATCGTTGAATTCGTACACCGTTGTCTCTGAACCCATGAAAACGCCAATCTTTGCGAGCAATTCGTTCTTATCCTTCAGCTCGCTCATTCCCTTCCCTATCTCAACCGCAAGGATCTTGCCCCCGAACTCGCAGTATACGGCGTAGTCTTTCTCTGTTTCGTTCTTTACAGACACGACCACCTTGGCGGAGAGGTTGCCGAGGCCGATCAGGATGCTGCAGAGAAGCACCGCCTGGTCAAAGACGTCGCCGGCGCCTATGCCGAGAACCTGGTTGGGTCTGAGCCAAAACTCTATGGGAGGCGACACCTGGCTTATCGAACTACTGACGAACGCGTATGCTTTTCGCATCGCCTCGGGGAAGTCTGTATCGAAATTGTAGGAGAGGAACTCTCCTTTTATCTTGTTCGCCGCGGCCACGACGGTTTCGTCAGAAGGCGTGACCAGCTTTGGGAGCTCGGCCATGTAGAGGCGCTCGCCTTCCTCTATCTTCTCCCTGTAGCGCATTATCATCTCTAGGTACAACGCATTATACTTCTTGAGGAGCTCATCCTCACTCATCCCGCACCCCTAGTTTATTCCTATGGAAAGGCTCTTACCCCTTGCCTTCAGCTCAGCACTATTATCGTTTTCGTCTTCACCACGCCTGATATTGCGTCTATGTGGTTTAGCAGTATGTCCTTGAAATGCGCCGTGTCTTTAGCGATCACCTTGACCAGTATGTCTGCCTCTCCGGTTATGACATAACCTTCCTTGACATAGGCGAGGCTCATCAACTCCTTTAGCAGCTTGTCCTGTGTCTTGCGCATGTCCTTGAGCATATTCACGTCGATATTTATGAGCACAAACGCCGTCAACGGCAGCCCCGCCCTCCTCCAGTCTATCTCACCACGGTAGTACTTGATCGTGCCCTCTCTCTCCAGCCTCTTCATTCTGAAGTGAATAGTGGAAAGCGGCTGATTCAGCTTCTTTGCGAGTGCCGTATACTTGATCACCCCCGAATCCACGTGGTGCAGCAGCTCCTCATCTATCTCGTCCATACTTGTATTTTATACAATAAGATATATAAATTATGCTAAAATATCTGGAGAATATCCCTAAATATTGAATAAAGTCTTATATATGCCGGACCTCCCAGCATACTACGGTAATCGTGTGTGCGGGATAGTTGGCATATTCGACTTCAAGACAGAGCCCGAAGAGGTGCGCCAGCGGGCGCTTTCGATGGCCTGTGAGATACGTCATAGGGGACCTGACTGGAGCGGCATCTATGCTGACGACAAGGCCGTTTTGGCGCACGAGAGGCTTGCGATTGTTGATCCAGAAAGCGGTGCGCAGCCGCTGATTGACAAGACGACAGGCAGCGTCCTCTGTGTAAACGGTGAGATCTACAGCCATGCGTCGCTCGAGAAGAAGCTCAAAAGGAAGCACGCGTGGCAGACGAAGTCGGATTGTGAGGTGATCCTGTACCTTTACGACGAGTTCGGCAGTGATTTTGTGGAGATGCTGAGCGGCATATTCGCCTTCGTGCTCTACGATAAGAGGAAAGGCAGCTATCTCATTGCAAGGGACCACATTGGCATAGAGCCATTGTACGTCGGCTGGGATGGCGAAGGAGCGCTACACGTTGCGAGCGAGATGAAAGCGCTGAGCCCTTACTGCGGCAAGATTATCGAGTTCCCTCCAGGCTGCTACTATGACAGCAGAAAGAAGGAGTTCACGAGATGGTACAAGCGCAGGTGGATGACAGAGGTGCCGAAAGGCGGAGTTTCGTTGAGGAGGCTGAGAAGCGAGCTTGACTCTGCTGTGAAAAGGCAGCTCATGTCCGATGTTCCGTACGGCGTCCTGGTCTCGGGCGGCCTCGACTCTTCTCTTGTCGCAGCTTTAGCGGCAAAGCACAGTCCCGAGAAGCTTCACTCCTTCTCCGTAGGGCTTGAGGGAGCGCCAGACACAAAGTATGCAAGAAAGGTCGCAGAATACATAGGAACGGCGCACCACGAGGTCCTTTTCACAGTGCAGGAAGGGATCGATGCCATCCGCGATGTCATCTATCACCTTGAAACCTTTGACACCACTACCATTCGTGCAGGAACACCGATGTACCTCATGGCTAGGAAGATAAAGTCCATGGGAATAAAGATGGTGCTATCAGGCGAGGGCTCTGACGAGGTATTCGGCGGCTACCTGTACTTCCACAAGGCGCCAGACGCGAAGGAGTTTCATGAAGAAACTGTGAGGAAGCTGTTGGCGCTTAGCAAGTACGACTGCCTTCGCGCGAACAAGGCGATGGCAGCTTGGGGAGTTGAAACACGGGTTCCGTTCCTCGACGAGGAGTTCCTGGATTACGCGATGAGCATCGATCCGGAGCAGAAAATGTGCAGCGGAAGCAAGATCGAGAAAAGCGTGCTCAGAGAAGCGTTCGATGGAGTTCTGCCGAAAGAGATACTGTGGAGACAGAAAGAGCAGTTTTCAGACGGAGTTGGCTACGGATGGATAGACTACTTGAAGGAGTACACAGAGAGACAGGTGAGCGACAAACAGATGAGGGACGCGAAGAAGAGGTTCCCGGTCCAGACGCCCACGACAAAGGAACAATACTACTATAGAACTGTATTTGATAGCCTTTTCCCTGGCGACTCTGCGGCGCTTACCGTGCCTGTGGGACCCTCAATAGCATGCTCTACCCCCGCAGCGGCGAGATGGAGCAAGGAGTTTAGAGGAGTAGAGGACCCATCTGGCAGGGCGGTTAGCAGCGTGCACAGGCACGGACTGCAGGCGGTTGCGGAGAAAGCGGAGAATTGATACTTGTGCCCGAATAGCTCGGTGGTAGAGCGAGCGGCTGTTAACCGCTAGGTCGCAGGTCCAATCCCTGCTTCGGGCGCCTGCACGAAATTAATTAAAGGTTGGTTTGAAAAGAAGTAAAGGGAAGGACATGCACATCAGAGACGCTACAAAAGAGCTGGGAAAAAGCGTCAGCCTGCAGGGGTGGGTGCACAGGAAGAGGGAGAGCGGAGGCATCGCCTTCATCGTGTTGCGTGACCATACCGGCATAATACAGGCCGCAGTGAAGAAGGACAAGGTGGACGCCAAGTCGTGGAAAGCTGCTACTGCCTCGAGCCTGGAATCTAGCGTGAAGGCCATAGGCACTGTGAAGAAGGACGATAGAGCGCCTGGAGGGTTTGAGCTCGAGGTTTCGAAGTTTGAGAACATTCATGTGGCCGAGCCTTTTCCGATAACCGAATACCAGAGCGCCGAGCTGCTTCTGGACAGGCGCCACCTCTGGCTCAGGAGCAGGAAGATGACAAACGTGATGAAGGCGCGCTCCTACGTATTCAAGTACGCCAGGGAGTACCTTGATGGCCGCGAGTTCTTCGAGATCCAGCCACCCACGATAACGATGGCGGGAGGAGAGACGGGATCTGCGCTCTTCGATGTTGGCTTCTTCGGAAAGAAAGCGTACCTGACCGAATCCTCGCAGCTCTATGCGGAGGCGATGATCTTCTCTCTCGAGAAGGTATATTCGCTGGTGCCCGCGTACAGGGCCGAGAAGTCAAGAACAACGAAGCACATAGCAGAGCTATGGATGCTCGAACCCGAGATGGCCTTCTACACTCAGGAGCAGAACATGAAGGTGCAGGAGGAGTTGGTCAGCCACGTGGCGACAAGCCTGGCCGAGGATCACCGCGAACTGCTGGAAGAGCTTGACGTAGACCGTAAGGCACTTCTGGAAGTGAAACCGCCATTCAAGAGGATTTCCTACCAGAAAGCTATAGACGTGCTGAATGAGAGGGGAGCGAAGCTCAAGTGGGGCGATGATTTCGGAGTGCCTGAGGAGAAGCTGCTCACCGAGGGAGAGAAGAAGCCGATATTCGTCGAGAACTGGCCAAAGGAGATAAAGTCGTTCTACATGGTCGTCAACCCGAAGGACCCGAGGACGGTTATCTGCGCAGACATGCAGGCTCCGAACGGCCACGGAGAGATAATAGGCGGATCGGAGAGGGAGTGGCGCCTGGACATGCTACTCAAGCGCATGAAGGAAACTGAGAAGGCCACAGGAACGAAGTTCAACATGAAGAACTACGACTGGTGGCTGGACCTCAGGAGGTACGGATCTGTGCCGCACGCCGGCTTCGGTATGGGCATGGAACGCCTGATAAAGTGGCTGCTCAACCTCGACCACATACGCGACGCAATACCGTTCCCGAGAATGAGCAACAGGCTATATCCGTAAAATGAAACCACAGAAACACTATTAAATGGGCTTCGAGAAGACTCATGGGGGCTTACATGAAAGTAGTGAAGGTAATAACGGACACCGAGACAGGGGGCACAACTCCTGCAACTGATGGACTTGGATCCATAGGAGCCTTGATCTACACGGACCCGAAAAGGACGTTTTACGTTGAATGCAGAGTCGATAAGGATAAGAAAATCAACGAGGGCGCGCTGACGGTGAACGGTTTCACCGAAGCGCAGATGCGGGACCCGAACAAGCCATCTGTTCAAGAGGGGGTCAGGGCTTTTGTCGAGTGGATCGAGGAGTACTCAAAAGGGCAGAAGGATAAGATGCGCGTAGAGATAGGAGGCGAAAATCCTGTTTTTGATATCTCTTTCATCCAACCTGTGGTGAGGGAGATAGGCAGGGACTGGACGTTTGGGTACAGGGCCCTGGATCTGCACTCGATAGTGTCAGGACAGCTTGAAACCCTTAACCCTGAGTATAGGGACGCGGGAGCGATAGGCATAGTAGTCAACACCGATATCGCAATAGAATACACGGGACTCTACCAGCGCAAGGGCCCCCACAATGCGCTCGAGGATGCAAAGCTTGAGGCCGAGGCGCTTTCCAGGGCGCTCAGGGGCAAGAGCTTGATTGAAGAGTATGCGAAGATACCCGTACCCATCTATCTCGACGTGAATGCGGACATGAGGCAACGGGAAGAAAGTGCTTTTTACTTCTGCAAACAGATAGAGGAGCGGGAAGCTGCAGCAGCCAACAAGTGATAGCGCGCCGCAAATTCTTCATGGCAGCGAACCTGGACAAAAGGGTAAATGCCGTTTTTGGGACTGTTTTTAAACTCGCATTACCAATTCGTATTGGGATTGTGTGCCATATATTATGAAGTCTCAGCGACCCGATATAGACGAACTATTGAACCCCCTGATAGAACACCTGAAGAAGCAGCAGACAGAGGCTGTTGACGGACAGATAAACTACATAATAACACGCATGCTGAATGGCCTCTACCAGCCGCGGTATTTCAACTACAACAGGGCGATTGGAGTGCTTGAAGCGGTCAAGCAGGAGTTCTACCGCAAGCACATAGCTCCTTATGAGGACAAGAGGGAAAATGAGGAGGGCGCGGTTTCGTAGCTTGGCTGCGCTAGATAGCATCGTCTCCGTATTCAGGGTCAGGCACGAGGAACGGGTCTCGGCTGGCGTTAAGCTGCAGGTAGTCGAAAACGACAACGTGAAGATGCTCAAGATAGACGGCGTTACCCAGTCTATCATAAACAAGAAATCTCTGTACACGCGTGGATACTGGGACTACTTCATCCCGACCTTCTACCTGCAAAAGAACCCGACGGTTCTTCTCATAGGACTTGGTCTGGGCACAAGCGTCTGCCAGCTGCGCGGATTACTTGGCAGGAGGGCGAAACTGGAGATAGTTGAGAAGAACGGTGGGCTTGTCGATTTCTCAATCAGACACAACACGGGCTTGAGGCACGAGAAAATAAAGATAGGAGACGGGGCGGCGTATGTGTCTGAAAGAAAGCGCGCATACGACCTGATAGTTCTTGACGCATACGAGAGAGGCGGAATCATACCAGAAAAGTTCCTCTCGCAGGCATTTATAAAAAATGCCGACGCGGCGCTGAAGAAAGAAGGCATACTTGCAATCAACTATGCGATGAACTTTAGGAACGCATTCAAATTCTCGCGGTTCAAGAAACTGCTGAAGAAAAGATTCAAGATATACGCGGTCAGTGCCGGGGCGCCGGGCATGTTAATCATCATCTGCTCGAAGAGCATAAACAAAGAAGCGATGCTTGACACGGTACGCGGACGCATGAGAGTTGACGAATCTAACGCAGCCCTGCTAAAAGAGTACGAACTGATGCGCACGCTCTGACTGCGCGCGCAGCGCTACCCAACCGCATTGGTCATTTCGAGAGCCATTATCCTGTTGAACTCTACTGCATATGTCATGGGCAGCTCCTTTGCGAATGGTTCCATGAAGCCGTTGACTATCATGCTCAACGCGTCGCCCTCTGATATGCCCCTTGCGTTCAGGTAAAAGAGCTGCTCCTCGCCGATCTTGCCCACGCTGGCTTCGTGGGTGATTGAAGCGTCGTCCTCGTTGATCTCCATGTAGGGATATGTGGCCGTCGTGCTTTTGGCGTCGATCAGCAGCGCGTCGCATCTTACGGTTGACTTTACGTTGTGCGCGCCCTTGGCCACGTGGAGCAGTCCACGGTATGCTGTATGCCCCCCGTCTTTGGAGACGGACCTTGAGATTATCTTCGATGTGGTGTCTTTGGCAAGATGTATTGCTTTGCCCCCTGTGTCCTGCACCTGGCCAGCGCCGGCGTAGGCCACAGAGATTATGTCGGCCTTTGCCCTGGGGCCAAGAAGGTAAACCGAGGGATACTTCCTGGTAAGCCTGGAACCGCCGTTGAAGTCAACCCATGAGACCGTCGCATCTTCGTATGCGTGCGCACGCTTTGTCACAAGATTGTATACGTCTTTGGACCAGTTTTGAAGCGTGGTGTACTTCACAACCGAACCCTTCTTCGCGAGTATCTCCACCACGGCTGAGTGCAGCGATTGGCTCGCGTACACTGGGGCGCTGCAGCCTTCTATGTACGAAACTTCGCTTCCAGGCTCCGCGATTATAAGCGTGCGTTCGAATTGGCCCATGCGCTCCGCGTTTATCCTGAAGTACGCCTGCAGCGGCATCTTCACTGATACCCCTTCGGGCACATATACGAAACTGCCGGCGCTCCATACCGCTGTCTGCAGCGCTGCTATATAGTTGTCCTGGTAGGGCACCACCGTGCCGAAGTACCTCTTCATTATCTCAGGATACTCCTTCAACGCGGTGACCGTATCTGTAAAGACGACTCCCTGCTTTTCCAGTTCCTTCTGGATGCTGTGGTACACGGCCTCGCTCTCGTACACGGCCCCGACTCCTGAGAGGAAGTTCTTTTCGGCCTCTGTTATGCCTAGCTTGTCATAGGTCTTCCTTATGTACTCGGGCAGTTCGTTCCACGACTTCGCCGCACTGCTGGTCGGAGTGGCGTAGTAGTAGAAATCCTGGAAGTTTATATGCGCCAGTTCTGGCGCCCACGCCGGGAGCCCTCGTTCCGTGAAGTGCTTCAAGGCCTTGAGCCTCATCTGCTCCATCCATGCCGGCTCGTCGTGCAGTCTCGCTATCTCCTTTACGACGTCCTCGCTAAGGCCTTTTATGCCTTTAACGGTGTAGTTTTGGGTCGGGTCGCTGAATCCGTACTTTGACCTGTATTCCTCATCGCTGTATCTCTTAACAGAGGTAAGCGCCTGATCGCCCTTGCTGGCAACTTTTTGCCCGCCATCACTCTCTTTCAGTTCGGGCACACCCACACCCCATGAGAAGAGCGTATGCACTTCTCCGATTTAAAGGTTTGCACGCGGGAACGGAAGTGAAGGAGAGACATCTGTCAGGGAACTGAGAAGGAGCTGTTTGGAATAGGAGCAGCATGAACCGCGTCAGGCTCCTGGCCTCTTATCAGGTCAAGGAGAATGCGCGATTCCTTTTCTGGAAGATCATTGGCTGCGTCTTTGACAAGCACCATTTCATCTTTGCTCGTCCTCTGCGCCAGGCCCTCCAGCTGCTGCTTGCTCGGATGTTTCATTCGTGTCATTCTATCACCGCGATCTTGGCAATGTAGTGTGCTGCTGCGTCGCCGTATTCGAGTTCACAACTACGTTTTAAAAGCTTTTCGTGCCGGTTCGCTTCTTTGGCAAGCGAAGAAAGCTCAGGGGAAAGAGAGAGTCAGCCAGAATAGGATAAATCGTAAAGCGTTTCCACCTTCTCCGCCAGTCGGGCAAGCCTCTTCTCGTACTCTTCCCCGCTCAGCCTGCTGGCCTTGGTCTCAGTTCTGAGCTGCTCAAGTTCTTTGGCAATGGAATTTATCTGCAAAAGTTTAGCGTCGATCTCTTCAATGCGCCGCAGCAGAACTGCCAGCGTAGGCCGAGGCTCCTTTTTGGCCTCAGCGCTGTCATCTTTCTCCCCCACTTTCATGAGTTTACCCCCTTTCTACTTACGCCTTTAGGTTATTACATTTTTTGTTTGCAGAAAAAGACAGAGAAGCAGATTACAGGTCGTGCTTAGTAAATGTTAGTTGATT
>JAKANZ010000022.1:11583-12209 GCA_021823435.1 Microcaldota archaeon | reverse complement strand
AAACTGCTAAAGGCTTTCGACGCCGACTCGTACAATCTCTCCATAAACGCGGGCGAGCATGCGGGGATGGTGATAAACCATCTGCACGTACACGTGATCCCCAGAGGCGCAGGCGACCCGATGCAGGGCAAGCTGCTCGAGTTCTACCAGGCACTCAACAACGATCGCGGCAGATACATAAAAGGGGTTAATGAGGAGGTGGCAAGACTCCGCAGAATCTTCAAATATACACGATCGCAGACAAGATTATAGCTATGAGCGCAATGCCCATAGAGAAGAGCGAAAGATTCCTCGTTTTCTCGTAGAATCTCTGTTTTGCTACCGCGATGTATCCTACGCCAACGTAGAGCAGGATCAAGTCGCTTACTAGTATGATTGCGCCGTAGACGAGATTGAACTCGAATGGCTTGATGTAGAGGAAAAGGTAGATGCTTACGGTTATCGCTGCGATGTACAGGACAAGAGCCACCACCGAGGAACCCTGCATGCCAAGCGCGCGAGGGAGCGTCTTCGCCTTTCTCACCTTCGTGTCGCCTCCGTAGTCCCTCACCGTTCCATGTATCTCTCGCGCCAGCCCGCTCAGGAACACCATCGCGCAGATGAGGGTCACGTTCAGGGCTATGGTG
>JAKANZ010000022.1:0-11573 GCA_021823435.1 Microcaldota archaeon | reverse complement strand
CACCACGTAGTCGCCGAACACGAATGGTATGACCATGGTAAGTGCTATGTAGATGTTGCCGAGCAGGAAAGTCTCTTTCAGCTTGTAGCTGTAGAAGAATGCCAGCGCGGCAAAAACCACAGCTATCACCAGCGCGTACTCATTTATAAGCGCGCTCGCCACTATTCCTATCGCAAAGCAAACCCCTGATGTATATGCCGCATCTATGGGCTTAAGCTCCCCAGTAACCAGCGGCCTGTTCTTGGCGTTGAGCCTGTCCACGTCTATGTCGTAGTAGTCATTGATCGCAAAAGAGGCCATGCTGATTAAGGTGGGCGCTACTATGCTCAAAAATAACGGAACCGCAGAGGGAAGCCCTCCGGCCAGCAGCTCCGCCGCAAGCACAGCTATGATCAGCATTATGCTGTGCTCTATTCGGGTAAGCCTTAGTACCGCTACAAGCTTCCCCACGTGCATCATAAGCAAAACAAGCTACCCGCAAGCATAACAATATTACGGTGAGGTATAGCCTGAGGTCCACTGGTTCGTATATGTCACACCGGTCGGCACGCCGTTGTTGTTGTTCCCGCTGTAGTCGTTCGCGTTGCCGTTTAGAGGCCACCATGCCACAAGGTTCTGCAATTTGATGGGTGCGCCGCCTATGCCTTCGAGGTAGATGGCTTGGACCTCATTTGCTGAGAGAGAGGTGTTGTATAACTGTACGTTAGCTATTTCCCCAATAAAGTCATTTCCATTACAACCACCATTCTCAATGCCCATATTGATTGAATTTGCTACGAAGTAGTTGCCGTTGTTTGAGGCAATGGCTGAGGCAGCATCCTGTTGGAAGTAATAACTAGGATAGTTTACAGAGCCGGCTATGAAGTACCAAGTCCCTGGAGAAAGGGCTGTGAACCCCGAACCAGTGTCAGAAGTATCGCACCTGTGAAAACCAACTCCAGGGCCTCCTGCATTAGGCGCCACGGGCCCAAAGCTTTGGTAAGTTCCACTGCCAGAGTTTTGATCAAAGACGGCTTCCACTCCGAATCCTCCAACAGGCGCATAGGAAGGTATGTTTATCCACATCGAAATGGTGAAGGGGATGTTGTTTCCTGAAAATGCTGTGGTGGCTTGAACATAAGAACTTGCAAACCCATTTACAGTTGCAACGTACTGCGGCAGTTCGCCGCTGCACACGCCCTCCAGATTGATAAACTGTGCCGTATTAGGACCATCGGGCCTGAAGACCTGGCATGTTCCCGGCGGCGCTCTGGGCGCAAATGTTCCTGCGTTGAAGACGCCAAGCTGAAATAGTGCACCCAGCACGACCGCGATTATGAGAATGGCCCAGCCGTAGGTCATGAGGTACTCCATCGCGCTCTGCGCTTTCCTTCCGCCCCTTGCCATTGCCTCTTTCTAGCCTTCTGTATGAAGGAATAAATGCTTTCCCGTGTAAAAACTTCTGAATAGCTTACTGCGTGTCTATATGCCTGAAAAGCTCCCGCTCAATTCGATGCCAGACTACAACCTTTTTGGACTTGAGGGGCAGAGCTATGACAGCGCGAGGGTCGTGGTGCTTCCCGTCCCCTATGACTCCACGGTTACGTACAAGGCAGGAGCCCGCGAGGGGCCAAACGCGATAATAGACGCGAGCAGGAACATAGAGCTGTACAGCTACGAGATGGCTGCGGATCTGAGCAAGATTGGCGTGTACACCCTGCCCGCGCTCGCTCCCGACCTCAGCTCTCCGGAGAACATGGTTGCCCGCATAAGGAAAGAGATAGGAATAATACTTGATGACAAGAAGATCCCGCTCATGCTCGGCGGAGAGCACACAATAACTCTGGGCGCGCTGCAGGCGCTGAAGGAGAGGAAAAAGGAATTGAGCGTAGTGCATTTCGACGCGCACTCTGATACGCGGCAGGAGCTCTTCGGCGCAAAGTACATGCACGCGACAGTGATGAGCAGGGCGCAAGAGATATATCCAGACATCTTCCAGGTGGGCCTGAGGAGCGTGGACTCTGACTACGCGAAAAAGATGAACCGTGACAAGACGCTGATGATAGACGATGTGCAGAAGCTCGGCGTGGATGAGGTCGCGAACACTATAATCGACTCCACCGGAGAGAACGTCTACCTTACTTTCGATTTTGACGTGCTCGATCCTGCGGAGATGCCGAGCGTCGGCACCCCGGAGCCAAATGGCATGAGGTTCTCCGAGGTGGTGGAGATAATGAGAGGCGTAGGTAAGGAAAAGGAACTGTGCGGTCTTGACTTCGTTGAGCTGTGCCCCATACCATACCTGCACGCTCCTGACTTCCTTGCTGCAAAGCTAATATACTTGACACTTGGATGTTTTATGCTCTAGAGTGGATTTCGATGGACAAAATGCTGACACGCATGGTGCTCATGCTTCTCATCGTGGGAATGGCTTCTGCCGGCACAGTGACGCTCAGCGGCACGTGCATAGTGAAGAACATAAGCAGAGGGAACACAGTCTTCTCGCTTTCCAACAGCGGGAACGACTCGGCGTACAGCCTCATCCTTACCCCGATAATCCAGGGTGCGACTCCGACCGCGAGTCCGTATTCGGCTAACATACTGCCTCCGCAGTCCAACGTGACGTTTGCGCTTAACTTCACCAACATAACTGAGAAGGGAGTGCATGCAGCCTACATGCTTCTGGCATACCAGCAGGGCGGTTCCGTATTTACGGCCACGTTTCCATGCCTGATTCCATTTGGCAATGTCACAGTTTCCCAGGTGCTCGTGGCGGCAAACTCAAGCTCCATTTCCAACGGCAACCTCACCATAAAGATCTCAGCATTCAACGAGGGCGCGACCAACATAACGGCTAACATCTCTCTCGCGCTTCCGCCTTCTTTCACTTACATAAGCCAGCGCAGCTACAGTGTTGATCTTGCACCGTACCAGGAGCAGAACACAAGCTTCAGCCTTCGGCTTCCACTTTACTCGCGGCAGGCGTCTTTCGGCTCAGCTGCGTTTGTCACCTACTCCAAGGCCAACCTCTCCTATGTGTCAATGACCAAATTCGCCGTGCTGTCGGCACAGCCGTCAATAGTCACGAGTTCGCTGCTGCTCGTGGTTGCTGCTGCCGCTGTTTTGGTCGTTGCGGCGTTCATCGTGCTGTCCCTGTGGAGAAGAAAGAGGAAAAGGAAATCTGGCTAGCTAGCTGTAGTTCAGTATCTTGTAGAATGCCACAGTGCTGCCGTTTTCAGATACTGGAGTAAGGTTCTCTGTGGCGAAGCGTTTTAGCGCATAAGCGCACACGGTGCTGTGGTACGGAGGCACTACGCACCAGTAACCGTAATCTATCACCAGGCAGCTGTAGTTGCTTATGAGACCGCGCAGCGTTTCGTTTGATCCGAGCAGGTAGTTAAACTGGGCCGAGCTCCTGTTGACCTCGTACCATATGTCCGGAGTGAACGAGAAGACGAGGCAGTTCGCCGGCACAGCTGTGTACTCTCTGTAAAACGTGTTCGCCGCACCCAGTATCACGGTCTGTTGCGGCATCTGGCCAGGAGGCAGCGTAACAATGGGAATGAGAAAGGCGAAAGGAACGATAAGCAACGCTATCGCCGCTGCGGCCGATGTTAGATAGAAAACAGCCTTGTCCATGCTTCCCGACCTGCTTTTTCTCGCAATCTTAGATACGGCGAGAACCGCCACGTCCCCGACTCCAACCAGCGCGTACGCTGCGAGCAGGCAGAGCGCGGGAAGCAGCTGGAGCATGAATCGCGAGTCGACGCCGTAGAGGACAGATCCGGCATAGAAGGAGGTGTAGAAGAGGAAGTATGTCAGGAACCAGAGGCCGAGAAGGAGCAGAATTCCGAACCTGTTTTTCGTCTTCCTGCGGAGTAAGAGCGCTGCAGCCCCCACAACCCCGAGGGGAAATATGGCGTAGTGGAAGACCGTGGGGTAGTAGCTTATCCCGTTCAGCTGGCCGAGCAGGAAGCTGGTGTTTACTCCTATGTTGTTCTGGAAGTTGGAGAGCGAGATGACAGCCTGGGCCGCAGACTGCCCATATGAAGGTTGCTGCGCCTCAGCGGTCACGTAGTAGATCTGAGGCAGGAGTGCGACTATGAACACAAGAAGCACCACCAACGCTGCGGTGTTTTCGGCAAATGTCTTCATGATCTCCTTCAACCTAGAATGGAACGTCTCCCATATCCCTTTCTCCCCAAATGCGAGCATCAGCACAAAGAATACCGGCACAAGCAGTATCGCCTCTATTCTCATGTAGCTGGTCAGCGCCAGCGTGAACGCGAACGAACCTAGCGTGTATAGGTTCTTCCTCTTGACGAAGACCACGAAGAAAAAGAAGCTCAGAACCGCGAGCATCATGAATGGCAGGTCAAAGTCGGCCTGCGTCCTGGCCCACACGAAGAGGTTCGGCATCACAGCCATCGCCAGCGACGCCAGGACAGCGAAGCTCCTGCGCTCCCACAGCACGCTGGCGAGCAGGAAGACGAAGAGTATCGAAAGCGCGCCGCACAGGAGTTCAAGCGCGTATGCCGTCTGCGTGCCGATCCCGAACAAAGCGAACGCTATGGCCAGAAAAGCGGCCCAGCCCACCGGGTCGTGATAGAGCGCGTTGATGTAGCACGTTTTCACGTAGCCGGTTCCGAACTGGCACCAGAGCGAGTTGCCGTGATTAAGTATGTTGAGCGCTATCCCCTGGTAGATGTTCTCGTCAAAGTACAGCTGCTCCACCGGGCTGACATAGAGGAGCGAGAAGATCAGGAAGAAGGCGATTATCGCAGCAACAATGGCGAGCGAATACCTGTCCATGCCTCTTCCCAGCAGTTTTGCTATGTCTTTTCTCGCCATGAACGTGAACGCGAGCATAAGTATGAAGGATGAGTAGACGGCGCCCGTTATCGCATAGCCCAGAAGCAGAGTCAGTCAAGCACCCCTGTTCTCCACATAGAATCCGCCGAGGAACATGTGCCTGGTCTTTGTCTTCTTCATCGTGAGCAGCGCATCCTCTGGGTTCATGACTATCGGCATGCCGTGTATGTTGAAGCTGGTGTTGAGCACGACGCCGTAGCCGAGCTTCCTTTTCACCCTCTCGAGCAGTTTCCTGTAGTTCCCGTTCTCGTTTCCAACCATCTGCGGCCTCGCCGTGTTGTCCACGTGTACCACCGAGCGGAGCAGGTCCTCCCTGCCTTCCTTCACCCTGTAGGCCATCGTCATGAACCTGTCAATTCCTTTCACCTGGTCGAAAAGCCTGCCAGCGTCTTCCTCAAGCAGTGACGGGCAGAACGGCTGGAACCATTCCCTCTGCTTCACGTAAAGGTTGAGCTTCTCCTTCACGCCCTCGGAATCCGCCTTTGCGAGTATGCTCCTGTTACCTAGTGCACGGGGTCCGTATTCCATGCGTCCCTGGAACCAGAAGACGTAGTTATCTTTGCTTATCAGCTCTGCGGCGTGTGCGCTCTTGTCGCTGTCCGCCTCGAAGCTTATCCCGCGCTCCTTCCTGAGCGCGTCCTCGATGTAATCGTCGCCGAACTCGTCTCCGAGATATGCGTCGTCAAACCTGTAGGCGTGCACTCCGTTCAGAAGATAGTTGACGCGCATCGCGGCGCCAAGCGCTGTGCCTCCATCACCCATGTGCGGGTGGATGAACCACTTCTTCAGCGCGCGAATGTTCCTTACCTGCATGTTTGCCTTTACGTTAGAGAAGAGGCCGCCGGCCATTGCAACATTGCCTGTGCCGTATTCGTCTATCGCGTTGCCGACGAACTCTGAGAGCGTGCGCTCCAGCAGCTGCTGTGCCATGTACGCGAACTGCTCTCTGGGCATAGACCACGAGATTCTCGAAAGCAGGTCGTACTGCCTGAGGTGCGAATACTTTGCTATTATGTCAACTCCCTCGACCCTGAAGAAGTCCCTGAGTCTGTTCTCCTCAAATGGAAACGGGTAGGAGTACGCAGCCATGGCCATCACCTTGCCCTCGTCCTCGAGCTCGCGCATTCCAACTATGTTGGTCACCTGCTCATAGAAGATGCCGAGCGAGTTCCTGGCTCTTATCGCATGCTCCCTCCTCAGTTTGCCCTTGGCGAAGGTGCTCACTGAACCGCTGAGGCCATCGCCCAAACCGTCAAGCGTAAGCACAAGCGCCTTGTCAAAACCCGAGGTGAAGGCTGCAGTGGCCGCGTGAGAGGCGTGGTGGTCCACGTAGTGAAGCTTGAAGTTCTCGAAGCCCATGTTTCTCAGGTGGCCTGCTATCACCGCCTTGCTGAGTGGCACGAAAGTGGGCAGCACTCCCACATTCGTCTGGATCGTCTTCATGAAGCGGCGCAGGCTGTCTGTTCTGGGCCTGAGCATCTTCCTTCTCCTGAACCTGTAGTACACTTCCTGCTGATAGGGCAGGAGCCTAGATGCTGTCTTCGCGAACTCTGCCGTGGGAAACGCCACGGCCTCTATCTCGCTCGGCTTGAGGTTCGCGTATGAAAGCGCGGCCATGATGGAGTTGTAGGGAAACTTTATCTCAAGCTTGCGCTTGGTGTAGCGCTCCTCGTTGGAAGCGAAGACTATCCTGTTGTCCTCGAGCAGCGCGGCTCCCGCGTCGTGCCCGTCCCATAAACCCAAAACGTACATTGAGCCCCCAAATCAGTGTAAGTTCTTATGCAGAAGAAGTTTTTAAATCTGAACTTGCAGAAACTCAGATTTTCAGAAGTGCCCCCAGAATAGATTGATAGCTCTCGCAAGCGGTGAAGTGCTGCTCCTTCTCCTTCCCAAGGTTCGCCGCCTTTACCATCCTGTCTATCTCCATGCCGCCCTGCCTCACGTTGCCAAGCTTCTGGCTCGTCATTATCGAGGGGAAGACGTTGCCGTAGCTGTCCAGGAATACGCTCAGCTCTCCGTCGCGGTTCGGCACGGAGCTCTTCTTCGTTTTGAGGAACTCGACTATGCCCTCCATGTACTTTATCTCAAGATAGGTCTTGGCGCTGCGCGAGATACCCCTTTCCCTTACCTTCTTCATGTTGCCGAGCAGGAACTCAACGTCCTTCAGTGCAAGGTCAGTCGGCGCTATTATCGGATTGTTGATGTTGGCGTAGTAGTTGTCGCTCACCTGGCCCACGTTGATGTGGAAATCGGAGTAGCTTATTCCGGGCACTTCCTTCATTACCTCCGCCACGGTCTTCTCGAACTGGCCAGCATTTGCACTTATTATCGTGTAGCCGAAGACGCCGAGCAGATTGCTGTACTTCTTGCCCAGCTCCTTTATCCCCTTGAACATGCGGATCGCCTTGTCATAGTTTCCTGGCACTCCTCTTATCTTGTCCTCAAGCTCGCGGTACCCGTCCAGCGATACGGTGATGACCACGTTTGGTACGCCGAGCTGCGCTATCTCCTCTATTTTCTTTATCTCCATATCGTAGTTGCATAGCGAGTTCGTGGGCATGGTGATCAGATAGAGATCTTTGCATTCGTCCCTGAACGTTCTTGCTATCTCAACTATGTCGCTCCTCATGAAAGGTTCGCCTCCGGTGAGCTCTATCCATTTGAAGTACCTGTTCTGCTTTGCAATCTCCTTTATCTCGTCCATGGTGAGTTCTCCCTTCGGCCTTATTTGCCAGATCAAACAATGTTGGCAACGGCTCTGGCACCAGTATGTAATAGAGAAGTTGAGTTTGTACGGTCTGTCGAGCCGCGCGAAGTTACTCCTGATTATTGTTGCCGCTATGCTTGCCATTTTTGTGCTCTTCATTAGCAGTCCACCGTCGTTATTCCTTGCCGTTTAACCTTTATATAGATAGGCGTGAAAGTTATCTTGACCATATGCCCCAAAGCAAGAACGAACTCATCTCTATAGTCATACCGACATTTCGCGAGGAGAAGAACATAGCCAAGGTGCTGCGCGGGGTCGAGAATCAGCTGAGGGGCTACAACCACGAGCTGATAGTGGTAGACGACGTGAGAAGCAAGGATAAAACCGCAGAGATAGCAAAGAGGATGGGTGCCAGAGTCATATACGACAACGTCGGCAAGGGCGCAGCGCTGATCAGGGGGCTTCGCGCCGCAAGGGGCGACGTGCTCATAGCGATGGATGCAGACCTCTCAAACGAACCCAAGGAGCTCAGGTTGCTCATAGATGCGATAGACATAGGCTATGACATCTGCACCGGCTCAAGGTTCATCATAGGCGGAGGTTCAGAGGACATACCCCCTCTCCGCGTCTTTGGCAACAAGTTCTTCGTCTTCCTGGTCAACCTGCTGTTCCGCGCAAACTACACCGACATGTGCTATGGATACAGGAGCTTCAGGAAAGGCGTGCCGGAGAGACTCAGGCTCAAGGAGAAAGGGTTCGGCATAGAGACCGAGATAAACATAAAGGCGATAAAGAACGGGCTCAGGGTTGTGGAGGTGCCCAGCACGGAGAAGAAGAGAGCGGCGGGCGAAGGCAAACTCCGTACTTTCCGCGACGGCTGGGTCATATTCAGCACGATAATGAAGAATGTGTTCTGAACGAGGCGATGGCATCAGTATACAGATAAGGCCGTATAGAGCTGCCGATTATAGTGCGGTCAGAAAGATCCTTGTCGAGGGCGGACTGTTCGACAGGGTCTGGGATCGCAGGTCAAACCTAAGTAGGAAAACACGGTACAACGCCAGATCTGTTTTGGTTGCAGTGGCGGAATCGAAAGTCATAGGCAGCGTTTACATAAGCTACGACGGCTGGGAGGGCTTCATATACAGGCTCGCAGTGCTCAGCGATTACAGGAAGCAGGGAGTCGGCACGCTGCTGATGCGTTCCGCGGAGCGCGAACTCAGGAAGCTTGGCGCCAAAGAGGTCGCCATCTTTGTCGACGCCAAGAACGCGGGGCTCCAGACATATTACAAAAGAAGGGGCTACAAGCTCTCAAAGGCGTGGAAGAGCATGTGGAAGAAACTGTAAGCATGGCGCTTTCTGCTCACGTATTTAATTCTTATCTATGTCTATCTTACAGGGCAGTGATGGCTTGGTCAGGGAATACTACGGCGACGAGGATCCTGGAGACGGCGAGAAGAAGCACCAGCCTGCAACAACTAACGTGGCGGGGCCCATCTCTGCTTGGCTCGTCCTCCTCTTCGTGGCTCTCGCGATAAAGTTCTTCGTGTCAAGCGGAACCGCGTCAGGTGCTGGCGGGATAAGCAGCACGCTTGCAAACGCCTCAAACTTCATACTCTTCTTTCCTGGGGACATAATACTGCCCCTCGTAATAGGCGCCGCGATAGGAGCCGAGGTGGGCATAAGATCAAAGACGCTGAAGAAAGCAGGGCAGGCTGGCCTGATGAACGGAGTCTACGCCGCTGTTGTTTATACTATAGGCATAGTGACAATCTACGCCGTGCTTTCCGCTGTTTTCCCAAGCATAGCGCCCTCCACAAGCTTCCTGATCGTTTCCTGGCTCGCGCTGCCTGTTGTGATATGCATCGCGCTGTCGGAAGGCTTTGCCCTGCTCTCGTATTCGAGGAAGGTAAGCTCCTAAAGCCTTCCCGGTCACCCGCCTTCAAGGAACTTTAGCAGCATCTTCTTTGTCGACTCTATCTCCTCCCTCTCTATGTATTCGTTGGCCGTGTGGTCGCGATAGCCGTCAGAGGGCCCGTAGGCCACTGAGGGCACGCCGCGTTCGGCAAACAGTCTGCCGTCGACCACTCCCCAGGTCCCGAAGCGCCTCCTCTCGCCGCAAACGTCCATGAATCTCTTCACGAACCTGTTCTTGCTGTCGCTTATGTAGCCGTTCATCTTCAGATCTACCTCCATGCTCGACCTGATTCCGAGCTTTTTGCTCAGGCCCGAGAGGTAGGCTCGCAGCTCGCGTACCGCATCGTCTGCATTCTCCTCTGGCAGCAAACGCATGTCAAAGCTCGCTTCGCACAGCCCCGGTATGACGTTCGCTTTCTCCCCACTCCTTATCATCGTTATGTTGAATCTGCCGAACACGTTCTTGTACGGCGCGTCTTTCTCCGAAAGCTCAAGCACCGACCTGCGCCTCGCTCTTATCTTCTTGAATCCGCGCTCCAGCTCGCCGAGCAGCGCGAAGCTCTCGCTTATCGCGTTCTTGCCTTTCCACTCGGCTCCGGCGTGCGACTGCCTGCCGTATACGCGTATCTTCCCATCAACGCCCCCGCTGCATCCGACAACAGGATGATTGTGGCCGTCCATGATCAGGGCAAAATCCACTCCCTTCCCGAGCCCCTTCCTCAGCACATACTCCACCCCGTATCTGCTCCCTATCTCCTCGTCGCAGGTAAGCATGAGGCGTATGTTGTATTTGCTTGAACCTCCCCCTGCCGCCTCCCTCACCGCGCCCATTGTTATCGCCACGGGTCCCTTGTCGTCTATCGTGCCCCTGCCGTAGAACCTGTTTTTTTTAGCCACCAGCCTGAAAGGGTCTGTCAGCCAGCCATCGCCCGGTGGCACCACGTCGTAGTGGCAGTTTATCACTATGTTGTCCTTCTTCCCGAGGTCGAAATCGGCAATCACATTCGGCCACGACGCCTTCGTGGCGCCGTCCCTCTTCGGATCCACTATGCTCACCTTTGCGCCAATCGCCTTGAGCTCCTTTTCCAGCAGCGCAGCCATCCCTCGTGCCGCTGCCTCGTCCCCCGACACAGTGGGCCTTGACACAAGCTTGCCAAGAATCCCTATCTCGTAATCCATGCGATCCCTATGACTATTTAAGCAGAGATTTTAATTCCCTAGCGTCCATCTCTGCCATCGACTTCTCCAGCCTCAGCATTGCCTCATCTATCGTGTCCTCTAGCGCAGCCTTGGCTTTCTCAGCGCTTCTGGAGACGCGTTCCACCACTCCGCTCCCGCGCAGCTCCTCCTTTATCGCCATTGCCTCGTCCGGCGCCTCCACGAGGTGTCCCATCACGCCATGCTCCACTTCGGCAAAGCTCGCCATCTTTAGCGTAACCAGCGCACCGTCGCGTATGCTGTCAGTGAGACTCTTCCCGGCCGTCTCGGGTACGCCGTCCTCCATGTCCATGTATGCGAATGATGGCTTGGTCCCGGGCATTGCCTTGCCTCCGTCCAGCTGCGTGTACTTTGCCATGACGCTTACAGCGGATTCACCCATGGTGCGTTCCCCGACAACCAGCGGCGTGAGCTCGACGAGCAGCTTCCTGCCCTCGAAGTTCACGATTATGCCAGTCTGCCTCTTCTCTACCAGCCAGCTGCTTATGTTGAACTTGCTCTTGTAAGCCATCATGCTGCCCAGAGCCTGCTCCGCCTCCGCAGCATTGCTAACGATATTCACGGCCACGGCTCTCCCTCCTGCCTCGTTTGTTTTTACGACCAGCTGCCCCATATCACTCAGCGCCTTCCTTATCGTCTCTCTGGCCTCCTGCCGTGTCTGCGCAGAAAGATCGACGAGCACGCGCTCCGGCGTGGCTATGCCGTTCGTGTCTAGTCTCTTGTATATCTGCTCCTTGCGCATGAAAGAGCCAGCCAGCTTTCTCTTTATTGATTCTGGCAGTTGGGGCGGAAGGTGAGCTGAAGACGGCAGGTTTATGAGCCCGTCAGCAACCGATTCGCCGGCTCCTATCCTTACAAAGAAGTTCCTTATGGTAAGAAG
>JAKANZ010000021.1 GCA_021823435.1 Microcaldota archaeon | reverse complement strand
AAGATAGCGACAGACATGCTGACAAAGGAGTACAGGGACGGCATGGCCACCGACGACGCACTGAACCTTGGGATAAAGATACTTAACAAGATCAACGAGGGCAAGCTCTCAAGCGACCACGTTGACATAGGGTACATAGAGGAGGGCAAGGAGTTCACCATCCTCACAGAGCAAGAGATAGCAAAATACTTCTGATTGTTTGTGAAATCATGTCTAAGACTGTGATAGCCAAGTACATAGTTGCTGGAGAAAGCTTCGAAATCTTTGTTGATTCTGACAAGGCCTACGATTACATAACAGGCAAGCTTCCCGATCCGCTCTCGGCCCTGGAGGTTGAGGACGTCTTCAAGGACGCTAACAAGGGAGACAGGCAGAGTCAGGAGAACCTGAAGAAAGCGTTCAACACAGAGGACCTCGGGAAGATTGCAGGAATGATACTGAAGCACGGCAACGTGCCACTCACCACAGAACAGAGGGGCAAGCTGCTCGAGGAGAAGCACAGGCAGATAGTCAACATAATAGCAACCAACGCGATAGACCCGCGCACCAACGCGCCTCACACGCCGCAGAGAATAGAGCTGGCGATGAAGGAAACGAAGGTGGCTGTGGACGCGTTCAAGCCTGCAAGTGAGCAGGTGGACGAGATAGTCAAGAAACTGAGCATGAAGCTGCCGCTGAAGTTCTCCACGGTGAGGATGGAGGTCACCATAGCGCCGCAGTACACGAACAGAAGCTACGGCGTGCTCAAGCAGTACGGGCTCAAGTCAGAGCGCTGGCTCAACGACGGGTCACTCTTCGTAACGCTGGAGTTCCCGGCGGGCCTGCAGAGTGAGTTCTTTGACAAGATAAACAATGCTACAAAGGGAAGCGCGATTACAAAAATAGTCAGTGTGTGAACATGAAAATAGTATTACCGGGAGACAAGATATCCGATACCCCGGTCCGGATGGAGAACGCGATAGTGGAGAACGGCAAGACGTACGCCACTGTCATAGGCATGATGGACGAATCCAGAGGCGCATTCATACCCCTGGAGAGCGTCTGGTACCCGAGAGAGGGCGACTTCATTGTTGGCATAATAGAGAACTCTAAGAACAACGTGTACACCGTCTCTATGGACTCGCCTTTCAGAGGGCTCATACTGCCGCCTCCGAGGCCGAGATTCGGCGGAAGGGGGGGAAGGGACGAGAGGTTTGGCAGGCATGAGGAGAGACGGGAGATAATGCATATGGGCGACATTGTCAGTGCATTCGTCAAGGAGGTGAAGCGCGAGGCTGACCAGATAATACTCATACTCGACAGGCCGAGGAGGCTGACGGGAGGCAAGCTCATCGAGGTGAGACCGTCAAAGGTGCCAAGGATAATAGGAAAGGAGAGCACAATGCTGAGGCAGCTTGAGACGGGCACCAAGTGCACCATACTTGTTGGGCTCAACGGCATAGTCTGGCTCAACGGAGAGGATGTACCGCTGGCGCAGAAGGCCATAGCAAAAATACAGGAAGAGGCTCATGTAGGTGGGCTCACAGAAAGGATAAGCGAACTGCTGGAAAACAAGGGTAGATGATAATGGGAGGTTCAGGAGAAAAACCGCAACTAATAATAAACGGAAAGAGGACAGACGGCAGGGTGCCTGACGAGCTCAGGCCAATAAAGTTGGAGGTCGGCACGCTCAAAAACGCGGAAGGATCAGCGTACCTGGAATGGGGCAACAACAAGGTGCTTGCCGCCGTGTACGGGCCGAAGGAAGCGCAACCAAAGCATATCGCGGACCCAAACAGAGCAATAATCAAGTGCAGGTACCAGATGGCTCCCTTCTCGTCCCTGGAGGAGCACAGCAGATCAGGGCCGAACAGGCGCGCAATAGAGATATCTAAGGTCACAAAAGAGGTATTCGAAAATGTCATACTTCTCGACAACTTCCCCGGAAGCGAAATAGACATATTCATAGAGGTGCTGCAGAGTGATGGCGGCACGAGGGCAGCCGGGATAACCGCCGCGGCAGCAGCGGTAGCGAGCAGCGGCATACCGATGAAGGACATACCCTACGCCGTATCTGCAGGCAAAGCTGGAGACCTGATACTCCTTGACCTCAACAAGATAGAGGACAACTACTCAGACGCGGACATGCCCGTTGCGATAGCACCAAGGAACAACGAGGTACTGCTACTGCAGATGGACGGCTCGATGAGCAAGGAGCAGTTCGATTCAGCGTTGCAGATGATCAAAAAGGCGGGAGAGACCATAACAAAGATACAGCGCGATGCGCTGGAGGCGAGGTACAGATAGGTGATCGCATGATAGCGGAAAACGAGGAATACATCCTGGGACTTCTCGGGAAAGGAATGCGCGAACACGAACGCGGGCAGATGCAGTACAGGGACATAAAGATTGAGATAGGCAAGATACCGCATGCGGAAGGCTCCGCCATGGTTGATATAGGCAACACCAAAGTGCTTGTCGGCGTGAAGCTTGATGTCGGCGATCCGTTGCCTGACAAACCAAACGAGGGCGCGCTCATAACTGGCGCGGAACTTCTTCCTCTTGCAAACGCAGAATATGAAACCGGGCCCCCGAGCCCCGAGGCCATAGAGTTCGCCAGGGTGGTGGACAGAGGCATAAGGGCAGCGGAGGTCGTGGACCTCGGCGCGCTCTTCATAGAGGAAGGCAAGGTCTGGAGCACGTTCGTTGACATCTACGTGCTTAACTACGACGGCAACCTCTTCGACGCAGGCACACTGGCGTCCTCAGCCGCGCTGCTTTCCGCGCGCATGCCGAAATATGAGGACGGCAATGTCATAAGGGAGGGAAGCCTGGGCAAGCTGAAGACGAAGGGCATGGTAACTTCTTGCACGTTCGCAAAGGTAGGCAGAAATATACTTCTGGACCCAAACGCCAACGAGGAAAGGATAATGGCAGGCAGACTGACCATAGCAAACGACGAGAACGTGATCAGGGCGATGCAAAAGGGGCTCAGCGGGTCTTTCAGCTACGCCGAGCTATCCAACCTGATAGACACAACGTTTGATAACTCTAAGCGTCTAAGGAGCATGTTGGACAGCGCTGTTGGTGAATGATTTGGCAAACTGGAGCATAAGATACGGGGTGAACCTCAGAAAGAGGTACCTTGCGGTATCGAAGGAGAAGAAGACCCTCTACGTTTGCGATGTCTGCGGCAGAACCGCGGTGAAAAGGATGAGCACCGGCATATGGAAGTGCAAGCACTGTGGCGCGATCTTCGCCGGAGGAGCCTACAGCCTAAAGACCGAAGCTGGCAGAACCGTTGAAAGGCTGCTCGGCCAGCTGAAGAAGGGTGAATAATGGTCAAGATACTTTTCTCTCCAGCCACGGAACTCGTCATACACGAGGCCATTGAGGTGACAAAGGACGACCTTCTGCTCGAAAGAATCACTCCAGCGGGAAACATGCCCCTCTACTGGTGCTCCGGCATACTCTTCAGCTTCTCTTCCGTGCCAATGACCGATGAGGTGATCAAGGAGTACCTGAAGGGCAGGATCCACTGGCTGGAAGTTCATTTTACCAAGATGGACAAGTATACGCCCGTTATAACCTTCGAATCCGCAGAGTACAAGTCAACAATGAACGTGAAGGTGATAGATACTAGCGCTTCAGAGCTGCACAAAGAGTTCATAAAGTGGCTCAAGTCAGCGAAGAAGCAGGAGAAGTGATAACATGGCATACGTTTGTCTGCACTGTAAGAAAGAGATAAAGGCGCTGGAGAAGAACTTTGTCAGGTGCCCCTACTGTGGCTACAGGGTGCTGGGGAAAAAGAGATCCTCTTTGGCAAAGGAAGTTCCAACTGATTAGGTGCTTGTTAGCTTCCGCTTACGAGCACAGTATCCGCAACTTTCTTCACGCGCTTGTACTCGATCCCGTTCTTGAACAGGCTCCTTATCATATCCCCGGCGTTTGCCGCATCTATCTTCCCGAGCAGCAGATGCGATACCGCACCGTTCTCCAGGTCTATCACGACCTCTCCAACCTCGCCTATCCAGTGGCCCGTCCCAGATATTATCTTTTTCCCGTAAAGTTCCGACACGGTTATGGTCATGCTGTCGCCTTTATCACAAGCTCCTTTATATTCTGAGAAGCAAAACTTCTTATTATATTGTCTCTCACCGATCCCACGAACGCGCCGTTGCCAGCTTGCTGCCCCTTGTCCATTGATATGTAGCGCGAGTATCTTGATATCAGCGTCTTTATGTAGTCGTCGCTAACAAGGCAAAACCTGCTCCCGCACGACGTGCACGAGAAGATTGGTACTACTGGTGTCTCTCTCAGCTCCTCTGTCTGAACCGTGTCGAGCTCCCTTGCTATGTCTGAGCCTCCACACGCGCTGCAAACGGCGTTTGCCTTCACCCGTTCAAACCTGTCTGTCTCCACCACCTCTAGCGTTCCGAAGCCTGTCAGGTACATATCCAGCGCTGTCGTCGCGTTCCTGGTCCGCTCGTTCTCCACCCTGTCCACCATCTCCCCGCTTATCCTGAACTTGCTCACCAGCGTGCCCCACGCAGTCGGCTCAGCGACGCAGAACACGGTGCCCTGCGCGCTTCTGAAGTTCGCAGTGCGCAGTCTCTTGTCCGGACTCCTATACGCCTTAATCCTCATCCAAACCAATCTTCATCACATACTCTTCGATGTCCTTCTTTGTAACCTTGTTCCTCTTCTCCTTCTTCGCGTTGCTTACCGCAAACCTGGATATCCTCTTCGCCTTCCTCTCAAGCTCTTGCGCCATGGCGCGGGCAGCGTCATCAGTTATTTTCAGCCCGAATGAATGTAACACCATCCTCTTTATGGCCTGCGTAGGTATGGTTGCCATTTCAGCACTCAAGATCTTCATCACGAATCAGAAGAGAGTTCATCACTAATTTATTTGGTACGCACAGCCTTTAATACGTTTCAGCCTCTCTCGGAAAACGGAAAGATTAAAACGATAAAGCGCACTAAGCAATAAATACTTTTAGCAGCATAAAACTAATCCGTGATTTTTTGGTGAAAGACGTAAACTCTGCGGATTTTGATGCCGAAGTTCTAAAATCTAAGATACCTGTAGTTGTGGACAACTGGGCTCCGTGGTGTGGGCCGTGCAGGATATTCACTCCCGTGCTCGAAGCAGTATCGAAGGAGTACGAGGGGAAGGTCAAGTTCGTGAAGCTCAACACAGATGACAACCAGGACATAGCGGCGCAGTACAACATAATGAGCATACCAACGGCTCTGCTTTTCGAGAAAGGGGAGGTAAAGGCGATGTCTGTCGGCGCTGTGCCAAAAATCGAGTTCAAGAAGTGGCTCGACAGCAACCTCTAGGCAGGCAAGCCGGATTGCTGGCTATGGCGGAACAGGCGGTCGTTCTCGCGGCCAGAGATTCTCGCCCTTCTGCGTTGCAGAGATAGGATAGTTCTTTATTTGCTAACCTCCAAAGCTAATCTGTGAGTTTTTGCCCGAGGATATGCCCCGCGGAGTAAGAGACTTCTCTCCAGCCGAAGCCATATCCCTGAGGTACATCTGCGATGTTGTGGAGGAAGTTTTCAAACGTTTCGGCTTCTACCCTCTCGAGACCCCAGCCATGGAGAACATGAGCACGCTCAACTCAAAGGCATACGGAGACGAACCTACGAAAGAAATCTTTGTTATGAAGGACGAACAGACGGGACTGAGGTATGACCTCACCGTGCCGCTGGCGCGGTATGTTGCGGCCAACAAGGACCTTGTCCTGCCGTTCAAGAGGTACCAGATAGGCAACGCCTGGAGGAGAGACGAGCCGCAGAAGATGAGGTACAGAGAGTTTGTGCAGGCAGACGTTGACATAGTGGGCAGCTCCGAAGCCGAGAGCGACGCCGAGGTCATCGCGGCAGCAGCGATGGGGATAGAAGAGCTTGGAATCAGGAACTACGTTGTCCTGGTAAACAGCCGCACTCTGCTCAAACAGGTGATACTCGGTTTCGGCGTTCCAGCCGACAAGGAGACCCAGGCAATCAGGATACTGGACAAGCTCCAGAAGATTAAAAAAGACGAGGCGCTTGCACAGCTCTCAGCGCTCGCCCCCGCGGACCAGTCTGCAGAGAAGCTTCTGGGATTCGTCGAACAGGCGGGCAGCAACGAAGAGAAACTGCAGCGCGTTTCGGCAAACATCGAGGGCGCCAAAGACGCGGTGGAAAAGATGCAGGAACTGCTCGCGCTTCTGTCAGCATACAAGCTCAACGGCAGAATAGTATTCGATATGACTCTCGCCCGCGGCTTCGACTATTACACCGGCTTCGTCTGGGAGTTCGCAGTAGAAGAAGACGGCAAACGCCTGCCTAGCATAGGTAGCGGAGGCAGGTACGACAACCTAATCGGCCTCTACTCAAAGAAAAGCACGCCGGCCACAGGATCTTCGCTCGGCGTAAGCAGAATCTTCGACATCCTTAACGGGCAGAAGCAGAGAAAAACATACGCAAAAGCATTTGTCGCCTATATCGGCCAGCAGAACAGGGAATACGCGCTTTCCGCGGCCACAGCTCTGCGCGGCAGCGGCGTGTATGTTGACATGAACGTGGGCGACAGGAACATCTCAAAGCAGCTCGAGTACGCATCTTCACTCGGCATAGGCTGGGTGCTGATTATGGGAGACAAGGAGCGGGAGGCGAGCAAGACGAAATTGAGAAATATGGAGAGCGGAGAAGAAGAGCTTATTAGCATACAAGAGGCAATAGAAAAACTGAAGTGAGCGCATGGCCAACGAGGGAAAGAAGGAGGTGGAAGAGATGACGCAGCGCACGCTGGAGAAAGGCGGTCTGCTGGTGCAGCTCTACTTCGACATGGAGAGCGAAAAGCAAGAGGACCTTCAGCCGCTTATGGTCGACCTTATAAACAACCGCCTGCTGAAGACCGAGGGCGTGGTCTACTGCTTTGGAGGCATAGATGAGCCGGTCAAGCTCAAGGACACGTTCTCGACAAGCGCGCAGGTAACCGCGCTCTTTGCCAGCATATGGCCTTTGATGAAGGTGATGTTTGATTTTACGCCCGCGGGAGTGGAGATACTCAAGCCAACCAGAGACTACGTGCTCAAGCCCGCAGATCTGCAGGCCCTGCTCCTGAACATGGCGCAGGTATCGCTGGACTACAGCAACTATGTGCTGAACAGGGTGCTCAAACCCGAGGATTTCGAGAAGATAAAGGAACAGATGAAGAGGCGCGAAGAGCTGGGCAAGAGGCTGCTCGAAAAGAAGGGGCAGATGCCGGACAAGAAGTAGTGCTTTGATGCTAAGGACACACTACATAGGACAACTGAGCAACGAGATGGACGGACAGGAAGTGGCGCTCGCCGGATGGGCGCACGAGGTGCGCGAGACGTCCAACATAACCTTCCTTATCCTCAGGGACAAGACCGGCATAGTGCAGGTAGTCGGCAAGAAGGGCGCTGTCTCAGATTCATTAATCAAGAGCATGTCCGTGCCCAAGGAGAGCGTGCTCCGCGTAGTCGGCAAGATCGTTGCCAACGCCGAAGCGAAGAAAGGATTCGAGATAGTGCCGAGCAGCATAGAAAACCTGAATCCGCTCCAGGAGAAAATACCATTTGAGGTAACGGGCAAGGTGCCCGCGGAGATAGACGTCAGGCTGAACTACAGATACATAGACCTTCGCAGGATAGAATCAAGCGCGATCTTCAAGATAGAGTCCACGATACTCGGAGCCTTCCGCGAGTTCCTGTCCAAGAACGGCTTCGAGGAGATACGCACACCGTCGATAATATCAGAGGCGAGCGAGGGCGGCTCAGACCTCTTCAGCGTGAAATACTTCGAGCGCGAGGCGTATCTCGCGCAGTCTCCGCAGCTGTACAAGCAGCTCGCAGTTATCGGGGGGCTGGACAAGGTGATGATGGTCGTGCCTGTGTTCAGAGCCGAGAAATCAAACACCACGTATCACATAACCGAGTCCACGCAGATGGATATAGAGATGGGGTTTGCAAGCTCGGACGACGCAATCGGCATGCTCGAGAGTGTTGTTGCTCATATGGTCAAGCAGGTCAGGAAGAAGAACAAGGAGGAGCTCGAACAGCTCGGCGCAAAGCTCAAGGTGCCGAGGTTCAAGAGGGTAACATACACGGAAGCGATAGAAGCGCTGAAGAAGAAAGGCCACACGATAGAGTTCGGGCACGACATATCCAGGGACCAAGAGCAGGGCCTGCAGAAGCTCTTCGGCGACGCCGTGATAGTGAGGGACTTCCCAACAAGCCTGCGCGCCTTCTATTCGATGCCGAAGGCCGACAACCCGGAACTCACGGACAGCTACGACCTGCTGTACAAGGGATTGGAGATATGCAGCGGGGCGCAGCGTATACACAAGCCCGAGCTTCTCGTCAAGTCGCTGGAGAAGAAGGGGCTCAACCCAAGAGACTTCGAATCATACATTAACGCGTTCAAGTACGGCGCGCCTCCGCACGCTGGGTGGAGCATAGGACTGGAAAGGTTCACGATGAAAGTTGTTGAGGCGCAGAATATAAGAGAAGCATCGCTCTTTCCCAGGGATAGAAACAGGCTTACACCCTGACTTATTTTATTGTGAGCCTAAGGAGGCGTGTAGCCGGAAGCCCACTGGTTCGTGTACGTTACTCCGTTTGGCACACCGTTGTTGTTATTGCCAGAGTAATCGTTCGCGTTTCCGTTGAGAGGCCACCACGCAACAAGTCGTTGTAGCCTTATCGGAGCGCCCCCAACTCCCTCTAAATATAACGCATTAACTTCTTTTGGGGTCACTGTATAGTTATAAATCTGCAAATTGGCGACGTACCCTTTGAAATTTCCGCCACCGGAGCAGCATCCGGTGCTGAATTGGAACGTGAAGCGTGCAGGGTAGATGGTCTCTGCGTTAAGATTCATTGTGTGATTGTTTGTATTGGCATACTCATCAAGAGTCACACCATTCCAAGTGTAGCCCACAAATATCCATGTGTTAAGGTTCACCTGTAAGCCGCTGCCGCCGTTATTATAACAACCGTCGAACCCAAGCGTGCCTCCGTTCGAGTTGCCGCTAAGCGTCAGTACCGATTGGTTGTAGTAACCTCCGCTGCTAGTGCAGCCTCCCAGCTGGGTTTCATATACATAGCTACTGCTCCCAATAAACTGCGGATCTATCCAAAAGAAAACCGAATGGTGAGCGTTCCCCTGGGGCGCGTCCGCGAGGGGATCCACGCTAATGCTTGCGTACCCGTTGAAATAGGCCACGTACTGCGGCAGCTCTCCGTTGCACACTCCTTCGAGGTTGATGAACTGAGTGCTGCCCGGGCCGTTAGGCCTGAATACCTGGCAGGCTCCTGGCGGAGCCCGCGGAGCGAACGTTCCTGCGTTGAAGACGCCAAGCTGAAATAGTGCACCCAGCACGACCGCGATTATGAGAATTGCCCACCCGTAGGTCATCAGATACTCCATCGCAGACTGAGATCTTTTTCCGCGCATGAGCTCGTTAATCTAAATGAGAAAAACAATAAAACACTATCCAGCGTCTACTTGGCGAATCTTCTCAGGAATAAGCGCTTGAGCATCAGGCTCGGCCTATCCATGTCACCATACTCAGAGAAGAAGCCCTCGAAGCCGAGCGTCTTCGAGATGTTTATTAGGAAGCCTATCTTCTTAGCATCGAGCGAAGAGTAAATGCGGTTGATCAGCCCGTGCAAAGCGATATCGGCTCCAAATCCCTTTCTGAAAAGGTCCTCATAAGCAGACAGGCCCTTTCCTGAGTGTATGTGGTCGCTTATTACACTTGCCGCAATCCTGCCCGCATTTCCCCCGAAGACTATTCCGCCGCCTGTTGTGGGTTTGACCTGCCCTGCAGCATCGCCCACCAGCAACACTTCCTGCTTCTCATCGACCACCTTCCTCGCTGTCTGCATCGGAATCATGCTCGCATAGCCATCGAGCATCTTGCTCTTGCCTATCATCGCTGCTACCTCTTCCTTCTTTGCGAACCTATCGAATGCAGTTTTGCTGTTCCCGTTCTGTGCGTCTATGCCTATCCCCACTTCAAGTATGTCCCCAGCATTCGGACAGAGCCACGCAAAGAACCTTGGTGCGAGCGCATTGTCAAAGAAGAGGTCAACGACCTTCTCATTCTCCACGTCAACATTAAACTCCGCCTTGTACGTAAGCGTGTATTTTTTGATAGAGCCCATAGAGAAATGCCTTGCAACCTCTGATACAGGGCCATCCGCACCCACGATTATGCTTTCCTTGTGCAGTTCGTCAAGCTTGGCGGAGCCTACCCGCGCACCGGTTTGCACTTTCGCCCCAGCCGAGACACTCTCATCGTAACATATCTCGTTCAGCTTCACTCTGTCAAGCACATGCGCCTGAGGTCTCCTGGCCATTATCCTCATGACTGATTCTCCAGCATGTATGTTCGCTCCGTACAGTGTGTTGGTTACCGCTTTCTCGTAGCCTATGCCCAGGCTCTTCAACCCGTTTATCGATATTATCCCGCTCGCCTTTGCAGGATAACCAAGCCTGACCTTCTGATCGTACACTGATGCACTTATGCCGGAAATGGCAAGATCCCTGGCTGTCAGAAGCCCAGAAGTTCCAGCTCCAACAACAGCAACGCTATCTCGCATCATACACGAAAGGATATGGCGTTCTCATCTATTTAAATCCAGAACGCTATCTGCCGCGAAGCAGACCGGCAGACGGTATTGCCTCGCGCAACAGGTGTGCATACCTGTACGCCCTAGACTTGGCCTCATCCCATTCCTGCTCGTTCAGCACCGTTACATTGCTTAGCGCCCCTTCGCGGCGCACCTCTTCAAAGGTAAGGTCGCGGCTGAGCAGCGCATCGTTAAGGTTGAACCTGAGCTCCTCTATGCCTTCATCTATGTCGTAGTCTGGCGAGTCGCCTCCCAGCCAAATGTCAAAGGCAAAATGCACAGCGTAAGCATCCACCGGATTGCCCATTTTCTTCAGCGCGAGCTCCTCAGCTGTTTTGTGCGAGCTTATGCCCGTGGAGTGATAGTACTCGTGCCAGTAGATGAAAAGGCCTGGCCTGAAAACAGTCAGCAATGGGTCTTCGAGTACGGCCATGTGCAACAGCGCCGCATCTTCGCACAGCACAAAGTCGGTTCTGCTTCTCGGGTTGAACAGCAGCTCCTGCGAATGTGCGTGACCCTCGCTCTCTTTCATTACGGCAAAGGTCATTTCGCGCATTTCCGGAAACGCACGCGTGATAACAGCAGAAAAACGCGGGTTCGCCTCAAGCCCTGCAGCGGCATCTTTATAGCCTACGGTGCTCCCCATGCGTACCGGTTTCTACTCTGCCTGCTCTTATAAAAAGATTCGCATTAGTGTGGCTTTGCTAATAAAGTAGCTTTTGCTCAAAAAGTCAGAAGTCTGCTAATAAAGTCGTTCTAAGAGAATTTTAGCAAATTAGTAAATACTTTCACTTAACATAATTTTCATGGTTCTGAGTGAATTTCCTTTTGAAGATTTGCCAGAAGGCTTAGTAGAGGAGATGCTACGACGCTCAAAGCAGATCGGTTCAGAAATGACCTCTCAGTTTAGTGCCATTTATGAACAAAAAGAGGATATAATAAAATCGCTTAACGTAGAGCATTTATTGCATAATGTAAGCGAGTTGCCTTCTCCCGCATTATATCCTACTTCGTCAGGTATTGATGGGGCGTATGCTGTTGAGAGGTTAGTTTCAATGGACTTTGCCTGTGTAGCTGGAGTTGCAGTAGAAGGCTTAACCCCGCCAGGCCCTGAAAAGAGATATTGGCCTAAACCACGTTTTTTCTCGCACGTAGACTTAGCTCCACATAACGAGGCTACTTCGCAAGTATTGAGAGGCATGTCAGTAAATATAGAACTACAATTAGCAGTCAATGCACCACATGACGTAGTGTTCTTGGATGGCTCTCTACTGACCTATGGAATATTCCTGAACAATGCAACTGTGGCTTTAGATGTTGCACCTGCCAATCTTAAAGGCATATTTCTGAACGGAAAGGATGCACAAAATGAGGATAAAATAAAGTTTCCTTCATTCTTGGATGGGTTAAATGCTTATAAGAACATTCTATCGTCGACAAGAACAGATAAGATATTTGTTGCAGTCCCAAAATACACGACTAAGAATGAAGTATGCCAAAAACTAAAAATGGATAATTATGAGGATAGAAGTTTGCTTAATTTTGTCCTGAAGGCTAACGAGTATGTAGGCCCATTTGACTTACAAAGTGAAGTGCACATACACGTGCCAACAGGTCTGCCGAACTTTGACAAAATGAAAGAGCTTATAGAGGATATTACGGCTACGCTTTTCCCAAAGATAAGAATATTTTATTACAGACCTTCGGCATTTATGCCAGTAATAAGATTAGAAGTGCCAGAATCGGTAGCTAACAACAAA
>JAKANZ010000055.1 GCA_021823435.1 Microcaldota archaeon | reverse complement strand
GGTGAAGAAGTGAAGTGGAGGATTATACCACTCGAGCTGCACGACGCATACATCAACATGGGCACCGACGAGGCGGTGATGGAGTCGGTGAGGGACGGCAGTTCGGATTCGACCATAAGGTTCTACAGGTGGAAGCCCAGCGCGGTCTCGATAGGCACATTCCAGAGCATGGAGAAGGAAGTTGACATAGCCAAGTGCAAGGAGCTTGGCGTAGATTACATCAGGAGGATCACCGGAGGCGGTGCTGTCTACCATGACCTGAACGGCGAGATCACCTATAGCGTCATAGCTCCAGAATCACTCTTCCCGCACGGTATACGTGAGAGCTACGCATTCATCTGCAGTTGGATCTTATCCGGACTCAAAATGTTGGGGATAGAAGCTGAGTTCGCTCCTATAAACGACATACTTGTCAGGGGCAAGAAGATATCGGGCAACGCGCAGACGAGGAAGCAGGGAGTACTACTCCAACACGGCACCATCCTGTACGCCACCGATGTCAAGACTATGTTTTCCGTGCTGAAGGTCAGTGCAGAGAAGATATCGGACAAGATGATAAAAAGCGCTGAGGAGAGAGTCACCTCTATTTCGAAGAACTCCAATGTCTCTATGGAAGAGGCATATGAGGCCTTGCTGAAGGGATTCGCGAAAGACAAGGAGTACGCTCTGGGACGCCTTAGCAACGAAGAGGCAAACAGAGCGAGTGAGCTCGCAGAAACGGTTTACTCGACAGATGCCTGGAACCTCAGCCGGTAGTCCTGTCGTATCTCTTCAGCATTTTTGGGATGCAGTCGAGCAGATCTGTCGCTATTGCGTGGTACCCCTTCTCCTTGTACAACAGGTCTCCAATCCTGGCCTGCAGGTAGGCTCCTGCACACGCGGACATGAAGACATTGCCATTAAGCGTCATGTACCCTCCAATTATGCCTGAGAGCACGTCGCCTGTACCCATCGTGGCGAGCGTGGCGGTCTTGGGTTCCACGATCTTGGCCCGCTTGCCATCAGTAATGACCGTTGCGTGCCCCTTGAGCAGCACGTTGGTCCCGAGCTTGAGTGCTAGCCGCTTCGCGGCCTCGACGCGCGCATCTCTGTCGGTCAGTTTGGCCTTGCTCAGTCGGTGGAACTCGGAGTCGTTGGGGGTTATCAGCGCGTTGCTTCCTAGTTTCCTGTGAACGGCGCCCACGGCAAGGATGGCGTCGGCATCTAGCAGTAGCTTCTTGTCTAGCTTGAGGCAGTATGAGATGAGCTTTGCTACGGCATGTAGAGTGGCCGCAGACCTTCCAAGCCCCGGTCCGATGACTATGCAGTCTGCCCGTTCTACCTCACCCCTGAGTTCTGGCAGGTCCCTGCTGCCGAGATTCTCTCCGCTAAGCGGCCTGACTATGAGATTCGGTGAGAGCTTCCGCACGGGCGAGAGTATGCTCTTGGGCACGCAGGTTATCGCGTAGCCTGTACCTACGCGCATCGCGGCGAGGGTGAGGTAAGCAGCATTGGAGACCAGCACGGGTGCGCCGTGGAACCTGTAGCTGCCTCCGATTATTAATATACGGCCGTTCGTGCGCTTGTTCGAGTGCAGCCTGCGCGGGGTTGACGCACTGCGCAGGTCACCCATCCTCGCAATGCCAACCTTCATATCTCACCTATAGTTTTACAGCAATTTATTGAATTCGTCGACAGATAAGCCAGCTTCCCTGATTATGGTTCTTACCATTCCTCTGCCGATTGGTCTATGAGCCGGAACCACTATCATTGTGTCTGGTTTCCTTTCCCCAAAGATAGAAACATATTTTTCCTTACGGTCAAGGCGCACTACTATGTGGCTGCCACGCTGATGGTTGAAGACGTAGCCCATTCTGCTCAAAGCCTTGAGCACTCTATCGTAGTTCAGCGGCAGGAGCCTAGACACTTACCTGCACCATTGACACAGGAACAGGGTCACCGTGCTTTTTCAATGATTCCAAGTACGCCTGTATTGCTTCCCTTACATTCCTCATCAGTTCCTTCTTTGTCCTGCCTTCGGTAGCGCATCCGGGCAGATCCGGCACTTTAGCGACATACATGCCGTCCTCATCCCTTTCTACTATCACATTAAATCTAATCGCCATGGCCGTCATCATATATTACTCAATGCAGACTTATAACCATTGCGTTCCTTATCTTCCGTTTCATGGCTTTAAGCCTCTGTTCGCCAACTTCTCCATCGCTTCGTGCGGCGTGTAGGTCCAGACCACGCCCCTCGCGGTAACGAGTATCTTGCCGCTCGCCTGAAGGTAGTCTAGGATGCGCATCAGCGTCTGGTGCATCACCTTCCTGGGCAGCCTCCTCTTCAGCTCAGCTACCTTGATCAGCTCCTTCGCGTCCTGCAGCGTGCGCTCCACCATCAGTACCGTGTCAAGCGTTGGCGAGTGCATTATCTGCGTCTGCGCGCGTTCCATATAATCGTATATCAATATATATCAAATTGATATATAAACATATCTGTTGTAGTCTATCTCCTTCATCTGTTTTGTACCAGCCTCTTCATGAAGAACTCGCCCGCCTTGTACGAGCTCCTGACGAAGGGACCGGAGGCAACATAGAGGAAGCCAAGCTCCAGGGCCTTCTTCTTTAGGCGCTCGAACTTCTCTG
>JAKANZ010000020.1 GCA_021823435.1 Microcaldota archaeon | reverse complement strand
GACAAAAATCGTTATCAAGGAATATAAACCCACAAGAGCTCTTATTGCCGTAGAGCTAAAATCATCGATATCTGTATTGAACTTCATTTTTGCTTTAGTAAATTGGGTCTGGCGGGGGAGGTCAACGCACCTAAGGTAAGATGGCTTTCATATATTGTTATGTAGTGGGAGATAGAGCCGATGTTTTCTAACGCTTTCCTTTCTTCAAAGAAAAAAATTAGGCAGGCCGCTTCCCCCAGACCAATAGCGTATCATAAAGGTCTTGAAGAGTCTTGGCCTTCTCGAAGCCATCTGCAATCCCTCTAAGTAGAGAGGGTATTTCGCTCCACTCGACAACCCCCTGAGAACTTTCGTTTATCGCGAGAATAATCTCCTCTTTTAACGCCGCCATTATGTGGTTATGTATTTCGGTATTTACCTCCTTCGGCGTGGCTTCTCTCCCGAGTCTTTTTTCTAGTCCCTCTTTCACATAGCTGCGTCTTTCTCTTGCAAGTTTAGTAGCACTGCCTTCTTCCCAAGAGGCAGATGGGCTTTCTCCCCTGTAGTGTCCAATTAATTCTTTTGCAGTAAAACCGCGACCCACAACTATCTCTTTGGAGACCATATTACCACAAAACTACTTCTTTTTATCTTTTTATACTTTCGCTTGAAATTCGTAGTAGGTTGGTGATTCATACCTTAGGTTAGAATCACCGGCATCTGTAAAAATGCCATTTTGTCGTCGATTCTTTCCGTTGGCGGGGGAGTGATTTGAACCCTCGACCTCTAGATTTCTTAGCGCTCATCGCACGAATGCTCGCCACTCATAGTGCTTAGCATATGAGTCTAGCGCTCTAACCAGGCTGAGCTACCCCGCCATGCGTTTTATACTACGCTTATCTATAAATACTAAGTTTGGCATATAAAAGTCATGGCCTCGGTGGTGTAACGGCCGCATGTAGGACTGTGGATCCTCAGGACCGGGTCCGACTCCCGGCCGAGGCCTTATTAATCTTAAACGCCATAATTCACCATGGACTTCAAGTACGACGGCCACATTCTGAGATTTGATAAAAACCTATCTGACTTAGACAAACTCGTATTTGATTTCGTTGGCCTGCTTGAGAAAGCCAAGATGAAATACGTAATCGTAAGCGGCTATGTTGCAATACTTTTCGGAAGGTCCAGGACAACAGAGGATATAGACATCTATATCGGCAAGGTTGAGTTTAGCGAGTTCTCGAAGTTTTACGATCTTCTGACAAAGAACGATTATTGGCTCGTGGATTCGGATTCCGCAGAGGACGCCTTCGATCGGTTGGAGAAAAGCCTCTCGATAAGAGCAGCCCAAAAAGATACTGTTGTGCCCAACTTCGAAGTCAAATTCGCCAAGAAAGAAACAGATTTCATGTCACTCAATACTTCTATCAAAGCGATAATCAACAAGAGAAAACTAATCATATCGCCTCTTGAAATTCAGATACCATATAAGTTTAAGCTTGGCAGCGAGAAGGACATCGAGGACGCCCTGCACATTTACGAACTGTTTAATGAAAAGTTGGACAAAGCAAAAATGCGCAGCATTGCGAAAGGGTTAAAAGTTGAAACTGAGATGACGAGGCATGGGCTTATCTAAGCGTGACATAGAGCAAAGATTGGCATTTGTCAGGCTTTGGGCCAGTTACATCAAGAGAACTCCGAATAGAAGTTGGTCAAGTCAACAGAACGTACTGATAAACTCAGTTATGAGATCGGCAAGCCAGGATACCAAGCTTTATCTCAAAATCAAGAAGCTGTCAATGAAGTAACTGCGGCTCCCTGCCGAGGCCTGTTTTCTGAGTAGCAAAATGACAAATATCTGTGCTAGTCCTGGAAATTTCATCAATGTATAAATACACCGGTAATTACAATACTAATTACATTCTATGTCCGTTACAACCGCGCCAAAGTCCCCGGTCACTTTTGGGGGTATAGAGAAAAGGATTCTCAACGAAGCCCGCAACCTAGGGGCAGCGAACGCCATAAGCGAGAGGCTTGGCCAGGAACCTGAGGTCGGCAGGGGGCAGTTTCTTTCAACTGCCAAGAAGGAGCTTGGAAGCGAGAATCTCTCACAGCAGGACCTAAATAACATACTTGTCGCTGTGGGGAGATCATACGACGATGGCGCGAGAGAGACCCACAAGGCAAACGCCATCCTCTCCCGCCAGAGCCTCCACTCAGAAGACTGAGCCTACAGATAACGACATACGGCCTCTTTTGCTAGAACAGGTAGATCGCCCAGAACCTCATCAGCTTCTTCACGAAGACATTAACCGGGTTGAGGTTCTTCTTTATGTCCTTTATCATCGGCTTGTAGCGCACCTTCTCCTCGGGGCTCAGCCTGCCCTCCTTTATGACCTCTTGCTTCTTGCCCTCGACTATCGAGGTCTCTGTCTTGCTTATAACGTCCTTCTTCACCATCCCATACCACTCATCGAGCGAACTGCCCGCGGCCTTTACTATCGCGATGAAGTCTCTCATGCCTATCGGCCTCTTCTTACCAGTCCTGTCCTCCTCGGCCGCCACCTTCAGCGCTGCCTTGTCGCATATCGCGAAGACGTCAGCACCTGAGAAGCCCCACGTTGCCCTGGCGAGCCTGCCGAAGTTCATGAATCTGGAGAGCGGCATCTTCCTTGTGTTGTACTTGAACATGTCCCTCCTGTCCCTGTACTTCGGTGCCGGCAGATAGATGGACTCGCCGAATCTTCCGGGTCGTTTGAGCGCGGGATCCATGTCCCACGGCTGGTTGGTCGCGCCTATGACAAATATGCCCTCGGGGTTCTTCTCCACCCCATCCAGCTCTTGCAGGAACTGGTTAACGGCCATGCGCATGTTGCCCTGCTGCTCTCCCTCGCGCTTTGTTCCGAGCGCATCTATCTCGTCGGCGAAGACTATGCACGGCGCGTTCTTTCTCGCCTGCTCGAACACAGCGTGCAGGTTCTTCTCAGTATTGCCGGCGTACATGTCCACTATCTCGTTGATGTGCATGACTATGAACTTGGCCTTGGTCTCGCCCGCTATGGCTCTGACCAGCAGCGTCTTCCCGCCTCCCGGCGGCCCGTAGAAGATCACTCCAAGACCCAGCTTCTTGCCGTACGCCTGCAGCAGCTGCGGCTTCGTTATCGCGAGCACTATGTTGTCGTGTATCATCTGCTTCTGCTTCTCCAGGCCCACGACGTCCTTGAAGGTAAGGTCCGAGGTGAACCACGCCACCTTCTTGATCTGGCCCTCCTCCATGACGGTCTGCGTGCCATCCGCGCCTTCCGCCGCTTTAAGCTTGCCTCCTGGCATCGCGCCCTTGATTTTGTCCTTCAGCATCTTCAGCCTGTCCTTTGCCTGCTGGTAGTCGGGGTTGTTCTTGAGAGATTTCTCGTACCACTCCTGCGCTCCCTGCAGGTCCTGCTGGTACTCGCTTATAACGCCCATCACATACGGCGCGTCAGGGGCATTAGGCTCGAGCTCCATCACCTTCATCGCATCGTTCGTCGCTTTCTCGTACTGGCTCTGCAGCGCGTAGGAGAGCGCGCGGTTGAAGTAGGCGCTCGAATAATCACTATACTTCTCTATCGCCTGCGAGTAGAGAGCCACCGCTTCGTCGAACTTATTCTCCTCAAAAACCTTGCCCGCCTGGTCGTAGATCTCCTTCGCCTCTGGTGGAGGAGTGTTGACAGGCTTTGCCTCGCCCTTTCCCTTTCCGGTAGCCATGAATCTGACCCATTTACCAATTACCGTTGGGTTTCACTATATTTATACTTTCTCCTGCCCTGCAGCTTTGTCGTCAAGAAACCTGTTCAGTTCCATGTCGACCATGCTTATGTACCTGTTCTCCCTTGGCACGTTCAGCAGCTCGCGCTTCTTGAAAGCGTCAAGCAGCTTCCTCGCCGCTGTGTTGAGCGCGCGAAGCCTCCTGTCCTTCGTCTTGTAGTTTCCAGCAAGTTGGTTTATCACTAGTTTGCTGTCAGAGACGAGCGTGACCTCGCTTCCTCCGATGCCGAGCGATTTCTTCAGCGCAACTATTACCGCATTGTACTCTGCAACGTTGTTTGTGCATACGCCGTTGTAGAACACGTGCTTCTGGAGGAGCTTACGAGTCTGGTCGAGTATCAGGTAGCCTGACGCGCTCTCTCCCGGGTTGCCTCGCGACGCGCCATCTGTGTAAACATACAGTTTCATCAGAGCCTATTCGAACGTTAAATATTTAAGCGGCGAAAGGAATGCTAACGTGATTCGATGCTGCGGCTCCAGAGCGCGATGGAGTACCTCATGACCTACGGCTGGGCTATACTGATAATCGCAGTCGTGCTTGGAGCGCTCTTTCAGCTCGGCGTCTTCAATGCGGGCACGTTTGCGCCTCGCGCGCCGCCAGGCGCATGTCAGGTCTTCAGGCCGAACGGGCCGATGTCCACGTCTTTAATCAACCTTGAGGGCGTGTGCAGCGGCGAGCTGCCGCAGTATGTAGTAAATGCTGGTAGTGGAGGTGAGATATCAACAGGCCAAGTTGTGTTGCCATCAAATACGTTTACCGTTGTATTTTGGACTAACTGGAAAGGTTATACTGGAAATGGCTATAACAATTTTGTTCAACAAACTGACGGAGCTAGCGACGGTTCAGGATTTCTCATAGACGCCTGCGGCGCAGCGAATAATTTAAGAGTTGATATAAACCAGGGCTCGGGCAATGGAAGGTCAGAGCAGGCGATGTGTTATGGTGTCTCATTGAATACTTGGTTTTATGCGGCGATATCATCCAATGGTGCTACCGGAGTTACAACTTTGTATATAAACGGTCAGCAGATAAACACTATCAATAACGCCGATACTCCCAGCGGAACTTTCGATATATGTGGTGGAGCCTATGGTCCGTCTACAAATGGTGAAATGGCTAATGTGCAAGCCTACAATACCTCCCTCTCGGCTCCAGAAATCAACGCACTCTACCTCGAAGGCATCGGCGGCGCGCCGATAAAACTCCAGAACCTCATAGGCTGGTGGCCGCTCAACGGCAATGCCAACGACTATAGCGGAAATAACAACAACGGAGTGCCCAGCAGCGTTACCTATACGAATCAGTGGACAAGCGGTTACACTCCTCCTTAGGTTCACCTGGCCTTTTTGAGTTCGCCCACCTTTCCGAAATCGAGTATCTCTCCCTCTCCCAAGCACAACGCGCGCATCGTGTCCACATCTAGAGTTCCTTTGAATATCGGGGCCATGGCACCCAGGGTCTCCTGGTTCACATCAACGCCCTCAGCAAAATAGTTCATGGCAGGCAGCACCACTATCCGTCTCCCGTCTGCAAGCTGTCCGTAAAGGAAGCATTTGATCTTCTCCTTGACTCCGACCGTGTTGTAAACCGCTATGGCCGGATGCAGGTGCCCCATTACGAGGGTCTTTCCTTTTGCGCCGCTCGGCAGCTCCTCGCCGTGGAAGAACAGGTAGTCGCCCAGCAACGCCTCCTGCGCGTAGATGTCGAATCCCAGCGCCGCCCTGAACCTGTCGATGAAGTTGTCGTGGTTTCCCTTTATCAGGCTCACCCTCTCTATCTTCAGCTCGCCCCTGAGGAATCGCATAAACTCCCTGAACTCATTGAACTCCTCAACGTGCACGTCTGCAAACTCGTTCTTTATGTCGCCAACAACTATCACGTTCTTTGGCCCGTACTTTTTTGCCGCAAGCGCCAGAGTCTCTTTTATCCTTCTGAGGTTCAGTTTCGGCACGAAGCTCCCTCTGTTTGCCATCACGCCTTCGTACCCGAGGTGGAGATCCGAGCAGACAAGCGCGTCCAGCGACTTTATGTAGAGTACGGGCAAACCGTCCGCAAGCTCGATGTCGCTCGTCAGCTTCATCACTCGTACCTCTTTCCTATCTGCAGCATCACGTGCTTGTGCAGCTCGCGAAGATGCCTGCGCCTGTCCTTCATCATAACCACGTCAGCTTCGCCGAACGTTACCATCACATGCGAGAATGGCGAGGGAAATGGCGTCTCTATTATCTCATATCCTATCTCTCCTTTGTCTATCCTGCTCATTATCTCCCTCGCGCGCGGCAGGTCCATCACGTCCTCCATTATCTCCCTGTACGTCTCCTTCAGCACCGGAAAGTCTGGGCTTATCTCCTCAGCCGCTCTCATGACAAGCTCGGAATTGATCTGCTGCCTCTTGACGCTTATCTGCCTGCCCTTGTAGTTCCTGAGGACCATGAACGCCCTCACGGCAGCGTGCCTGAACCTGCGTTTCATCATCTCAGTGCGCCGTATGTTGCCCTTTATGATGCGCACGGCATCGCCCTTCACCACGTTTGATACGAGCTTGGAGATGTCCTCCCTGCCCATCTTAAGCGCAGCGTCAGTGACTATGACGAAGCCGTTGTCGTTTATCATTATGCCCACATCCGTCTCGAACATGTCGCTCGCCTCGATGGCGAAAAGCCTGGAGAGCGCGTCGTTGATGCGCCTGCCGTAGAGGCTGTGGAATATTAGATAACTTCTCTCCCCTTTCTCGTCCTTAGTCTTCTCTATCAGCATCAACTTGTCGTTCGGCACGTGCTTTGCAAAGAGGAGCTGCTCCGCAAAATACGAGGCTACGGAGCGCTTCGTGTTCTTGTCCATTGGCATAGAGTCAAGCATCTCCTCTACAGCCTTCCCTCCCGTAAACTTGTGTTTCTTCAGCTTCGCGGCGATGCCCTTCGCTCCGCGCAGCTCCTTGCCTACAGCCTCGGCAAGATTGCGCCTGAACCTGCCGATGTCGAGCGCGAGCTCGTAAGTTAGCGGCAGCTGCTCCGAGAACCACGGGGGTATTGTCGGAATCTTTGTCTCGGCCCTTGTTACATATGCCTTCATCTCCCTGCTGTGGTCGAACCTGTAGAGCCTGCCTCCGAGCACGAAGATGTCGCCGGGCTTGAGCCTTGACAGGAACTCCTCCTGTATGCTGCCTATCCATACGTTGTGCTCGCCGTACACGTTGACCGATACCTCATCGGGTATGGTGCCTATGTTCAGGAAGTAGATCAGCTTCGTCAGTCTCCCGCGCCTGCCTATCACGCCCTCGTTCGCGTCGTACCATATCTTCGCGTAGACGCGCCTGCTTTCAAGGCCCACATAGCTCCCAGAGAGATACTCTATGAGCATCATGAAGTCCTTCTTGTCCAGCGCGTGATACGAGTAAGCTCTCCTGACCAGCGCGTACGCATCGTCGACCTTCCACTTCTTAGTGAGCGCCATGCCCACTATGTGCTGTGCGAGCACGTCAAGTGCGTTCCTGGGTATGGTGAACGAGTCGAGGCGCCGCTTCTTCGCGGAGTCGAGCATGACAGCGCACTCCACCAGGTCATCGCGGTTTATCGCGACTATCTCGCCCTTCGCGATGTCCGAGAACCTGTGTCCGCTCCTGCCTATTCGCTGTATCGCTCTGGTCACGCTCTTCGGGGAGCCAAGCTGCACGACGTTGTCTATAGAGCCTATATCTATCCCGAGCTCCAGGCTTGTCGATGACACGACGCACTTGAGCTTGCCTTTCTTCAGCATCTCCTCCACGCCGAGCCGCATCTCCCTTGAGAGCGAGCCATGGTGGGCAGCAATGTGCTCTTCGCCGTACTTGAAACGCCGCATCAGGTTGTAGATTACGCGCTCGGTGCCGCTTCGCGTGTTGGTGAATATGAGCGTGGTCTTGTTCTTCTTGATTATCTCGTTTAGCGTCTTGTATATGCTCTCGTCTATCTTCTTGTCGCTCGCGTTGACTATGTCGCTGACCGGGCACATGGTCGTGTAGTCCATCTTCTTGTCCCATGTGGCGTCTATTATGTAGCAATCCCTCTCCTTGCCGTCGTCACCGTAGCCCACGAGGAAACCCGCCGCTGTCTCGAGCGGATGGAGCGTTGCTCCCAGACCGACCCTGGTGAAGTCCGAGCCCACGAGGTCAGCCAGTCGCTCGAGCGAGAGCGATAGATGGACGCCGCGCTTGTTGTTCGCGAGCTCGTGTATCTCATCTATGACCACGTACCTCACGCTCTTCAGGTTCTCGGAGAACTTCTGCGCGTTCAGCAGTATCGCAAGGCTCTCCGGAGTGGTGACCAGTATGTTCGGCGGTTTCCTGAGCATTCGCTGCCTCTCCTGTTGCGGCGTGTCTCCGGTGCGTATAGCCACGCTTATCCTCTTCACGCTCTCGCCCAGCTTCTTGTAAATCTCATCAAGCGGTTCGTTCAGGTTGCGGTAGATGTCGTTGTTCAGCGCGCGCAGCGGCGATATGTAAACGCAGTATATCTTGTCCTCAAGCGTTCCCGCCTCCGCCATGTCCATGAGGTCGCTGAGTATTGTCATGAATGCGGAGAAGGTCTTCCCGCTGCCAGTGGGGGCCGTTATGAGCAGGTTCCTCTTTTCCCTGACCAGCCTGAATGAGTAGAGCTGCGGCGGCGTTGGATCCTTGTATCTCTTCTCGAACCAGTCACGCACGTAGAAATTGAGCGCGCGCAGACTCTCCTCTCTGCTAAATGGTTTGTTGTAATGCTCTATCATTCAACCAGCAAATCAGCCGCCCCTCACGGTTCTCCTTGCCTCTATCGATTGTCTGGCTACGGCAAGGTTGCAACTCCTGTGTCTCGAGCACCACGCGTAGCACTTATCGGCTAGCACCTTCTCTTCATAGTGCAATCCACAGATGTTGCACGAGTATACCAAGAGCAATCACCTTAAAGGAGCAGCATTTAAATATTGCTCCCATAAATACTTAATCCCGATTCCATGGCGAAGAGATCGGCTCGTTCTGCGAGCAACAAGAGACTCGAGGCGCTGATAAGGGCGCAGAAGATGAGCGAGCTTCTGAAGATAGGAGGCATGCAGAGCCAGGCGCTTCTCGACAGCGCAGGCGAGAGCAGGCCGACTGACGAGTCGCACGTTGTAGAGCTTCTCGAGTCAGAAAAGTACACTCGCTCCGAAATCAGACCAGGCGGAAGGCGCACCATGGCAAGGAAAGCGAGGAAGACTCAGCCCAGGCGCTCTGCAAAGAGTGCTTCAAAGAAAAAGCGCAGAAGGTAAATCTAGCTATTCCTCCTTCTCGGCTCTCTTCCCGACAGAGAGCTTGACCCCGTTCGTGTCTCTCGTTATCGTTATGTCGAGATTCTCGCTGCCAAGCATGCGCCTCAGCTCCTCGTACGTGTACGAGCCTATCTGATCCTTCCTCTTCTCCTTGATTACCTCAGCCCTTCTTGCCGCAAGCGCCTCACGCTTTATCTCATTATAGCCGAGCGCAAGCGTCGTGTTCTGCACCGCGTAGATGTCCTCTATGCCCTTCTCTATCGGCTTGTAGCCCTCGCTCTGGTAGATGAAAGGCAGCACAGCCTGGAACTCGGACTTTATGCTCTCAACCATCCTGTCCACGTTCTTCTTGCTTCCGGCTATGACGAAGTCGTCGCCGTTAAGGAAGCCCACGAATGCACTGCCTTCCGCCTCCTTACTCTTCACCTTGTCCTGCAGCAACTGCGAGACAAGCCTCAAGATCGTTATGCCTGCATCGTTGCCGAACTTGCTCGCGAAACTTGCCAGGCCATCCACGCGAAGCCTTCCCATCTCATAGTCGGATTCCGACTCCTTAAGCACCTTCTCCACGCTGTCGCTTATCCTGTCCTCGTTTGGCAGGTCGATGAGCGGGTCGAACTTCTTGCCCTTCTTCTTCAGGAATATGGTCACGAGGCTGCGGAGCTCGTCTGGGTCGAACGGCTTCTTGATGTAGTAGTCTGCTCCGTACTTTATGCCCTTGAACCTGTTCGTAGTGGCATCGAGGGCGCTCACTATTATGACCGTTATGTCCCTGAGCAGCTGATCCTTCTTTATTGTCTCGCATATCTCGAGGCCGTCCATGCCGGGCAGCATGAGGTCTAGGACGACGAGATCCGGCTTCTGATACTTTATCTTCTGGATGGCCTCCCTTCCGTCAAAGAGCTGGGTTATATCGTAGCCAGAACCAAGCGATAGCGTCATCAGCTTGTTTATGTTCTGGTCGTCTTCTATCACGAAGACGCGCTTTATGCGCTGCGGCTCTTGGAGCATGTAGTACGTAGGTATGCCGCCGCTGCTCCTTGTCGCTATCGCTGTTGCTTTCACAAGCTCAGCGAGCGCGCGCTTGAGCGTATCAGCGTCTATCTCAAGAGACGAGGCGTAGTCCCTAAGCTCGTTGTACGTGAGCTCCTGCTTGTCGTTGATCAGCGACATTATGTCTGATTCGACATCCTCGATGCCCTTCACTTAATTCACTGGTCGCAGCGAGAGTAATGGGCAACGAAAGTATATTATTGTTTGTTGTCGAAACCGTACAATGCAGGAGCTGTGGTCACGTGCAAGCGCGTAAGAAGTTCAGTTTTAGTATCAGATGGGCATCGCCCAAGGAGATAATAGCTGTATTGGTCTCGCTGATTATCATCTACCTAATATACGGCGCCCTAACCTCTGGAGTTATAGAGATCAGTTCGACGAGCAGCCTCAGCTTCGCGTCAAACCAGACGAGCTTCATAAGGATATACAACGGCAGCGATGCTGCGATAAAGCTCTCCTCAACGTCCTCCTCCAGCGCTTCCTTCCTGATAACAAGCCTGCCCGCGCTCTATGGACCAGTAGTTTCGTTCAGCATGGCACCAGGTTCCAGCCTCAACGTGAGCACGGATGGTTCGCATGTGGCCGACATGAACATAAGGCTGGTGTCAAGCACCAGCGCCGGCGCCACTGTTGCGATAACTCCATTCCTGCTCGAACTCGGCATAAAGCCTAGCGCGAGCATAACGCTGCTCAACCCGGCCAGTCTCAGCAACATAAAGACCGGTTCATCGCTAACCACAGTAACCACGGTTAGCACGCAGACCACTACGGTATTGGCGCAGAATCAGACCCAGATTCTCTTCCAGCAGGCGCTGCAGCTGATGAACAAGACAGGCCCCGGCGCACTCATGAAGGACTACAAGGCGCTCTACGAAAAGGATGTCGGCTGCACAATGAGCACGTACAATTCCACCTACGCCGTATACTACTCAGGCGCCAAGCCGCCGGCTCCTGTTTCGTTCGAAAACGTGAGCTCCAGCACTCCTACGGATATAAAACTTAATCTAACCACGCTCGCGGCCAAGGACAACGTGCTGCTTACCTACTCCACCGTCTCGCCCTCCCCGAGTACCACGGGGTCTGCGCTGATAGCGATAATAAACACTTCATCGGCGGCGTTCCTGCACAGCGTCACATACACTGGCCTTTACACAGGCCTGAACTACAGCGCTCTAAACAGCTCCTACTCCTTCCAGAGCAGGATACTGAACGACTGCGGCGCCTACATCTCTCCCCCTTAACGTGGCCCACTATCAAAGGCATACAATGACAGATACAGAAAAGGTATTGAACGAGCATAAGTCAAGGAAAGGCAAGTATGAGATAGTATCGACGGTACCCATAAACACGCGCGACGAACTGTCTACTTTCTACACTCCCGGCGTGGCAGAGGTCTCGCGGTACATAAGCGGCGATAAGCGCGGGGTTTATGATTACACCACCAAGGGAAACATGATCGCCATAGTCAGCGACGGCACGCGCGTGCTCGGCCTGGGAAACGTAGGGCCAGAGGCGGGCCTGCCTGTGATGGAAGGCAAGGCGATACTCTTCAAGAAGTTCGGCGGCGTTGATGCTGTGCCACTCTGCATCTCGGTTCATGACGAGTCAGAGATAATAAAGTTCGTCACGGCTATAGCCCCAACGTTCGGCGCCATAAACATAGAGGACATAGAGTCCCCAAAATCTTTCCGCATAGTTGATGCGCTCTCCAAGACGCTTGACATACCCGTATTCCACGACGACCAGCAGGGGACCGGTGTTGTGGTGCTCGCCGCGTTGCTTAACTCTCTCAGGCTTGCGGAAAAGAAGAAGGACGCCAGGATAGTGATAAACGGTGCAGGTTCTGCCGGCGTGGGCATCGTGCGCTTGCTGGTCCACGCGGGGCTCAGGAACTTGGTCGTGCTCGACAGCTCCGGCATCATATACCGCGGCAGGAAAGAGAACATGAACGAGTTCAAGGAGGAGATAGCAAATACAACCAACCAGGAGGCAAGGTCCGGCGCGCTCGAAGACGCTGTGACCGGAGCAGATGTGCTCATAGGGGTTTCGAAGGCGGGGGCATTTGGCAGCGGCCTGATCGCCACGATGAATCAAAAGCCTATAGTGTTTGCGATGGCCAATCCAGATCCCGAGATCGGCTACGTTGAAGCCAGAGACGCTGGTGCTTTCATAGCAGCTACAGGTAGAAGCGACACGCCAAACCAGGTGAACAACCTGCTCGCGTTTCCAAGCATAATGCGCGGCCTTTTGGACGCACGGGCCAGAAGGATTAACTATGAGCTGCTCGAAGGCGCATCAAAGGCGATAGCAAAGTTGGCGGGTAAAGAACTAAGTAGAGAGAAGATACTGCCAGATGTGCTGGACAAGAAAGCGGCGATAAAGGTTGCCACCAGCGTCTCAGTTGCCGTCTCAGAAGCCGCTGTGCGCACCGGTGTTGCTGCAATTCAGAAGGATCCAAAAGAGATAAGGAAACAGGTTGCAGAGCGAATAAATAGATACTGGAGAGTTGAGCGCAAGATACTGCGTTAACTTTCACTGCCCTTTACCTATCACATTTTCTTCTTCGGTTTCCCAGATATCGGCAGCTTGAACCAGAAGGTACTGCCTCTGCCCGGTTCTGAATCTACGCCTATGCTGCCTCCGTGCAGCCCCACTATCTCCTTGGCTATCGAGAGGCCCA
>JAKANZ010000019.1 GCA_021823435.1 Microcaldota archaeon | reverse complement strand
TGTGCATCGGCGACTTGGTTATCTCGTCAGCCCTGACGGTAACCACGTATCTTGGCTCTATCCAGTAGTCGGGCTCGACGAGCGAGCTCACCCTGGTCGGTTTCTTCGCAGTCCTTATCTTCTCGAAGAGCTTCTTGAACGTCTTCATGTTCTCCTCGCTGAAGCCTGTGCCTATCCTGGTTATCGTCTCGAACATGTCTGTTTTGTCGTTGTACACCGCGGCCAGCATCCCACCGAATCCGAACTCGGTGCGTATGCCCTTGCCTGCATAGTAGCCCACCACAACTAGGTCGACAGTATCGGAGAGCTCGCCCTTGTAGCTCCTTTTCATCTTTATCCAGCTGAACTTCCTGGCGCCCGCGATATACGGCGCATCGAGGTCCTTCGCTATTATTCCCTCCAGCCCGTCAGAGATCATCTCCTCGAAATACTTCTCCAGCTCTCTGGGTTTGGTGGCGATTATCCTGTTGGAAAGCCTGAACATCCCGTCTCCCTTCACTATCTTCTCAAGTCCAGCGCGCCTGTCGCTGTATTTTTTATTCAGGTAGCTCTCGCCGTCGAGGTATAGCAGGTCGAAGGAGAAGACGCGGAGCGGCAGCTCCTGGCTCTTCTCCTCTATCCCGTGCTTCCTCTTCCTCTGGATCGTCTCCTGGAACGCGTGGAACTGGTCCGTCGTTTCGTCGTAGGCGATCGCTTCGCCCTCGAGTATCACCCTGTCGGCGTTTATCTCCTTGAGCGCAGCGCCGGTTACGTCAGGGAACATCTCGGTCATGCGCTCAAGCCTGCGGGAGAAGATCTCAACCTTCTTGCTTTTCTTGTCCAGGTGCACCTGGACGCGAAGGCCGTCGTACTTGCTCTCTACAGCGCACCTACCGTGCATCTTCTCTAGTATCTCCTCTGCTGTCGGCAGCCTCTCGGCTAGCGCCGGCCTTATCGGGTCGAAGAGCGTGACCCTGAAGTCTTCTATGCCCTTCTTTCCCTCCTTCATAAGCGTCTCTCCCACAAGCCCGAGATCGCTGCATATGTTGAACGCCTCTTCCAGCCTTGGCTTGAACTCGCGATCTCCCGTGGCCGCTTTCGAGAGCGCCTCGAGTATCGTGGCGTCTCCGGCGCCGAGCCTAAGCTGGCCAAGCGCAAATCTCACTATGTACCTTGCCTCGAGGGGCGCGCTTGCTGCCAGAAGATTTGCGAGCATCTTTATCTTCGCTTCCTTGCTTCCCTCGCCGCTTGTCCTCGCTATCTTGAGCATCGTCTCGAACACTTCGTTTATCTCGAACTTCTCCCTGCTCATTCTCCTGAGCTTGCTGGCCGAGATAAACTGCTCCGCGCTCAGGCCCAGGTCCCCTGTTTTCTTGAAGCCGGATTCAACCTTCTGTTTTTCCACGCCTGTGGCCGTTGCGATGGCCTCCTCCGCGAGCTTTTCCGCTATCCCAAGGTCCACGCCTTGGAACGGTGGCGCAGGCGATCCCACGGTCATGTAGATTATGTTCTTTATCTCGTTCTTCTTCGCCTTTGAGAACAGATCCGTGAGTATGTCGATCATGCCCAATCGCGAGCTTGTCGCCTCCAGCTTGCTGTAGTAACCGGCGACTTCCTCGAAAAGCATGAAATCATGTTAGTATCCCGCTTAAAGTTTTAATACCTTGTATGGGCGCGAAGTGCGTATTGCGGCTCAAACAAGAAAAGCGTAAAAACTTTCCCGTCCATGAGCAATAGGCGATGGCGTGGTGTTCGTAGACATACTGACAAGCCAGCTGTTTGTTCTCGGTTTTGCGGGCCTCGTGATATCCTACCTTGTGCTGCGCGGCTACATGTCCTCAAGGCGCGGAACTAGAAACTCCAATGACCTAAAGTCCGGAGTTGCCCCCATCGCGCTGTTAGGCCTTTACATGTTCATAAGCGGCATCTGGGGCCAGTTCGCGTGGCCGCTGCCAGGCAGCTACAACATACTCTTCTATGACCTGTACACACTGGCCGGTTTGCTTGTCATCTCGTTCGCGTGGTCGCTGTACAATGATGGTGATCTCAGGAGCACTGGCGTCTTCGGCCTGCTGCTCGGGCTTGTGACAATTTACTACGGCTACGTGGGCTACTCGCTCAACATGACACAGTCTCCGATAGCCCTGCTAGGCCTCTACTTCCTTTTCGGAATCGCAGGAGTTCTCGGCTGTCCTCTGACCCTGCTGCTCAACAACATGCGCGCTGGAATAAAAAGCAAGGGCGGAGTGTGGCCCGCGCTGGTTGCCGTGTTCCTTATCGTGCTAGTGCTCGGCAGCCTGCTGTCGATATTCATAGCGGGTAGCGCCATACCTGTGCATCTTGCGACGCCGCCCTAGCGGGTCTTGGGAAAAGCAATCGGTCAGCTGCTTATCCTAAGCACTTCCTTTACCTTTCCCAGTGCAGCAACAGCCGTGTCGATTTCAGCATGCGTGTTGTATATGTAGAAGCTCATTCTCGGCACAGCGGGTTCGTTCAGGATCTTAGTGACCAGCGGCATCGCGCAGTGATGGCCAGATCTTATCGCAACGCCTTCGCTGTCGAGGATCTGTGCTATGTCGTGGGCATGCGCATCCTTCATCGAGAACGCTATCACGCCCGCCCTCCTGTCAATTTCCGTTTTGTCCGGTCCGTAAACTGTAACTCCGGCCTCGCCCAGTTTGTCAAGCGCATAGCTTGTGAGCGTCTTCTCATGCTCGCGCACGTTCTCCATGCCAAGCTTCTTCAGGTATTTCACCGCGGCCATAAGGCCGATCGCGCCCTCTATGTTCTGCGTTCCGGCTTCGAACTTCCATGGCAGCTCGTTCCATGTCGACTCCTGAAAGTCCACGCTGCGTATCATGTCTCCGCCGCCGTGGAACGGTTCCATCGCATCCAGTATCTCCTCCTGACCGTACAGCACTCCGATGCCGCTGGGCCCAAGCATCTTGTGGCCTGAGAAAGCGTAGAAGTCTGCGCCAATCTCGCTTAGGTTTATGGGCATGTGCGGTACCGCTTGCGCACCATCAATCAGAACAGTTGCCCCGGCCTCGTGCGCAAGTTTGGTCATCTCTGCCGCGTTGTTTATGGTGCCGAGCACGTTAGAAACATGGGCGAAGGCCACGATCTTCGGTCTCATCGCGAGCTTTGCCGCAAAATCCTCGCGGTTTATGAACTTGCCATCGGCGAGCTTCGCATAATCGAGTACCGCTCCCTTTCTCTTCGCCAGCATCTGCCACGGCACGATGTTGCTGTGGTGCTCCATCTCGGTTATGAGTACGCGGTCTCCCTTACCAACGTTGGCGTCGCCCCACGCCCTCGCAACCGCGTTGATCGCTTCTGTGGTGCTCCTGAAGTATACTACGTTCCTGTAGCTCTCGGCTCCGACGAACCTAGCCACGGTCTCCTTGGACTTTATGTACTGGGCCGTGGCGTCCTCCGCCAGCTTGTATATGCCCCTGTGTATGTTCGCGTTATTTTTCCTGTAGTGCTTCGACACCGCGTTGATCACCTGCCGCGGCTTCTGCGAAGTTGCTGCGCTGTCAAGATAGACAAGCGGCTTGCCGTTGGTAACCGTGCTTAGTATCGGAAAGTCCTTCCTTATCTTCTCTACTTCAAGCGGCATGAGATCAGAACTTGTATCCCTCCTTCTCAATCCTGTCAGCGAGGTCTCTTCCGCCTTCCTTAACGATTTTTCCATCCACCATCACATGTACGAAGTCTGGCTTCATATAGTTTAGTATGCGGCTGTAATGCGTGATCAGCAGCAGCCCCGCCTTTGTCCTCTGCTGGTAGTCGTTAACGTTCTGCGCGACTACACGCACGGCATCGACGTCCAACCCGGAGTCAGGCTCGTCCAGTATTGCAATCTTGGGTTTGAGCAGCCGCATCTGCAATACCTCTATCTTCTTCTTCTCGCCTCCGGAGAAGCCGTAGTTGAGCGAGCGGCCGATTATGTCCTCCTTCACGTGTAGGTCCTTCGCAGTCTCCTTCACTTCCTCCATGAACTCTTTGAAGGGCAGGTTGCCCTGGAGCGACGCCTTGGCCGTGTTCAGGAAGTTGAGCAGACCGAGACCCTCGACCTCTATCGGGCTCTGAAAGAGCAGGAACAGGCCAAGCTTCGCGCGCTTGTCTGTTGGCATCTTGAGTATGCTTTCTCCGTCAATGAGTATGTCGCCTTTCGTCACTTTCATCTTCGTGTGGCCCAATATGGTTCGCGAAAGAGTTGTCTTGCCCGAGCCATTCGGTCCCATCAGCACGTGGAACTCACCCTCGTTAATCGTGAGACTTATGCCCCTTATTACCTCTTTGTCCTCAACTTCTACGTAAAGATCCTTTATCTCTAGCTTCATTGTTTCACTTTTTCTTAGGCACTATCCAGAGGTTCTGCATGCTTATTCGCGGAACCGGCGAATGCTTCCCGTTGTCAAGCTTGTCAAGTAGTATAGAGATTGCGATTTCCTTTACTATATCATTCTCTATCTCCGCAAGATATTTAGATAGGAAGCTCGCTACGAAGATTCTCTTCGCCTTCGTCTCGTCAACGCCTCTCGACATAAGGTAGAAGAGCGCCTCCCTGTCCAGCGGCGCAGTCGCGGCGCTGTGCGACGCAAACGCAACGTCCTTGCAATCGATTGACATGTCTGGCAGAGGCTGTATCCTTGCGTCAGGATCGAGCACGAGGCCCTTCTCCTCCACGTTCGAGTACGATCCGTTCGTGCCTCTTTCTACCTTTGCGTAGCCCTTGAGTATGCAGAACGATCTGTCCTTCAGCACCGCGCCTGTTTTCAGGACAGCCCTCGTCATCTGGTTTGAGTTGAGAATGAATGTGTTCACATCGAACTTCTGGTCTGCGTTACCCAGCACTATCTCGTTTACTAGAAGGTTGCTTCCTTTTCCGGCGGCCTCGGCGAAGGTGGACGACCTCGTTATCCTTCCCCCGTTATATATCCCGTTTAGTCGCACAGTAGAATCCTCGCCAGCGGAGATCTTGTTCAATGCCCCGATGCTCGTTTCCAGGCCCTCGTTGTGGAGCACATTGACCTCCACGTTGGACCTGTCTCCGGCATTTACAACATGCAGCGGCATGCTTGCGCATTCGGATCCGGGAGAAGAGCCGAACCATTCGAAGAGACTGAGGTGCGAACCTGCAGCGGCGTTCACTACTACCTCTAAAGGCATGCTGGAGCTGTCGCACAGGAAAAGGAAGTTGAGCTTTGCCTCTTTCCCCTCAGGAATATGGACCTCGACAACGCTTTCAGACCTGCTGGTTACGTAGCCGCCGAGCCTTTCCTCGAAACCCGCTTTGGCGTCTTCTTTATATTCGCGCGTGTCCTTCTTCGATACCCTCACAAACTCGCTGCCTGATACAAGTCCGTCCTTTCCATTATACAGGTCGAACCTCAATCTGGACTCGTCGGTTATCCGCTTTCTCAGCTCTTCGATTCCGGCGCCGTCTCCGGCTTTGGCACCCTGCGGCAACAGGAAATTCACTACATACTTCTTGTAGAGCTCGGCTGTCTCGAAAGGCATATGCTTGTAGCTCGCAATAGCTTGCTCTACAATCTTCTCGGCGTTCTCCACAGTAATTACCTTGCGTTGCTAACCTACCGAACCCGCCATGTCTAGCTTGATCAGTCTTTTGAGTTCAAGTGAGTACTCCATCGGCAGAACCTTTGTGAGGTCGTTGAGGAACCCCAGCACTATCATAGCTATCGCGTCGCTTTCTGATATGCCCCTGGACATGAGGTAAAATACGTCATCTTCGCTTATCTTGCCCACCTTCGCCTCGTGGCTTATCATAGCATCGTTTCTCTGTATGTCGACATAGGGATATGTATTTGTCTTCGCGTGCTCGTCCATCAGAAGCGCGTCGCATGTTGTGTTCACCTTGGCGTTCTCAGCCTCCTTGCTCACGTACACGAGCCCGCGGAAGGTTGTCAGTCCGCTTCCTTTTGATATGCTCTTTGAGACCATTCTTGAGGTGGTGTTCGGGGCGAGATGATAGACCTTGCCTCCAGAATCCTGCACCTGCCCATCAGCAGCAAGAGCTATCGACAGTATCTCGCCCTTAGAGTTCTTGCCCTTGAGATATACGCTCGGATACTTCATGTTGACCGAGCTTCCTATGTTTGCGTCGATCCATTCCACGTGAGCGTTCTCGTGCGCGTAGGCCCGCTGGGTGACAAGGTTGTAGACGTTCTTTGCCCAGTTCTGGATTGTCACGTATCGTATGTGCGCATCTTTGTGCGCGACCATCTCAACGACAGCCGCATGCAGCGCATTCGCAGCATATACCGGAGCAGTGCAGCCCTCTATGTACGTAACGTCCGCGCCTTCGTCCGCGACTATCAGCGTTCTTTCAAACTGCCCTGATTTTTCCGCGTTTATCCTGAAATAAGCATTGAGAGGCATCGGCACCTTTACTCCCTTGGGTACGTAGATGACCGATCCGCCGCTCCAGGTGGCCGAATTCAGCGCCGCAAACTTGTTGTCGGTCGGCGGTATCACAGTTCCGAAGTACTTTTTCATCAGCTCCGGGTACTTCTTCACCGCGGTATCCGTGTCGGTGAAGATGACCCCCAGTTTCTCAAGCTGCTCGTTGACGTGCGAGTAAACAACACCAGAATCGAACTGTGCCTCCGCCCCCGCGAAGAACTTCCTCTCCGCTTCGGGCACCCCCAGCTTCTCATAAGTTTTCTTTATCTCTTCTGGGACATCTTCCCACTTCGTGGATTCCTTGGCTTTCGGCATCCTGTAGTAGTAGATGTCATTGTAATCGATCTTGCTCAGGTCCGCGCCCCAGGTGGGCGTTGGCTTGCTATTGAACATCTTGTATCCGAGCAGGCGCTTGTCGAGCATCCACTGCGGCTCATTCTTTAACGCAGATATCTTTCTGACCACAGCTTCAGACAAACCCTTCTCGAACTCAACGTATTCCGTCTTTGTCGAGAATCCGTAGCGTTCCTTGTAGTCCTCTGCCGCTAGTATATCCTGCACGTTTACTGCCATGTAAGCCACCGGTCAGGCACCGTTCTGCATTGCGAGGCTCTCCGCGTAGGCGTGTGAGAATGCGCACATTATGTTGTTCGCCACGCTGCATATGGTGCAGACGCAAACGTTAACGTACTCATCCTTGCCTTCCGCGATCTTCCTTATGTACTCGTCTATGACCTCGCGATGCCCCTGTATCTTCCCCTCTATCTCCTCAACCTTCTTCTTGAGACTGTCAGAGTACTTTTCAGTCACGTACTTGCTAACCGCAGCCTGAGCGACCCCGAGATAACGCGCAACGTCTGCTTCCCTTACGTTGTACTTCTCTACCAGAGCGCGTGCAATGATCGATTTTGCTACCGGCACTGTTTCATCGGCCGCGATTTCGTACTTGCTGGGCATAGAAGTTCACGATATAACTCAGTTATAAATAATAAACACTTATACCTTTATATATCTAATTAATTTGCGTGTGATACGATGTTGGACGCTAAAGCAAAAGCCATGATAAACGGGAAGAACTTCGCCTTCATAGCCACCCTGGCCAGAGACGGTTCCCCGCAGCTCACCCCAGTCTGGGTCGATACCGACGGAAAGCACGTGATAGTGAATACTGCCATGGGCAGGGCGAAGCAGAGGAACACAGCGCGTGACAACAGGGTCGCAGTGGTGATATCAGACAGCAAGAATCCCTACAGCTACACATACGTAAAGGGGCGCGTTACAGAACAGAAAAAGGAGGGCGCATCGGAGCACATAGACAAGCTAGCCAAGAAATACCTTGACAAGGAGAGCTATCCGTGGAAGGATCCAAAAGAAACGCGTGTGATGCTTGTAATAACTCCTGAAAAGGTGATTTCGCAATGATAAAATTCAACAAGGAAGAGGAGAAGCTGCTCAGAAAGCAGGATGTTGCGCGTATAGCCACTGTTTCGGAAAAGGGCTGGCCGCAGGTAACTCCGGTGGTGCATCTCTACGACAACGGCGCGATCTATTTTATAACGGACTATGGCAGCAAGAAGCAGAGGAACATAGAGAAGAACAACAAGGTCGCCGTAGCTGTTGACGTGTATTCACGGCAGCCGCAGAGCGTGATAGTGCAGGGCCGCGCCGAGATGCTGAGGAAAGGAGAGGAGTTCAAGCGGATAGAGAAGCTCTTCGAGCAGAGGCACGCTTACTACAAGGCGAACCCTGTCAAAGAGGGAGACGCGCCGATAATCAAGGTAACCCCAGTAAACAAGTTCAGTTCCCTGTGATCCCCGCTCTTCTGGCTCCCGCATAGACCTTTTGTACGAACCCGAACCTCTTTTCGAACCTTGCCCTCAGTGTCACATAGTCGTCCAGTCCGGTTCCGAAATACCTGTTGACCTGGAAATGGAGGTGTGGATTCTTCGTGAAGCCGGTGTTGCCACTTAGCGCTATCACCTGACCTTTTTTGACGTGCTGGCCCGCCCGCACCCTTATCTTCTTGTAGGCAAGGTGTTCGTACCACGTGTACTCATTGCGGCTGTGTTTTATGTCAATCCAGTTTCCCAGGTCCCAGTATCTGGTACTTATTCCATGCACATTTGAGTCGTCGCGCGTTGCGAAGACCACTCCGCCAGCAGCGGCTAAAACCGGCGTGCCCTCAGGCACATAAAAATCTATGGAGTTGCGCAGGTTGCCCTGGTGCGCCGGCGAGACGCCTCGCGCGCCGAACGCCATGATTGCGGAAGCCGGAACCGGCAGCGTGTAAACGTTTGCAGACCTGTCGTTGCTGCTTCTTCTCAACACCAGCCTTTTGCGGAGCACCTCCGGGCGTTTCGCCAAAAATGCGTTAGGGACCAGTTCCCGCTTGATCATGTCATCTCCGCCGTCGTGCCTCCGATTGCAACTGCCTTTTCGATGTCTTTGACATTTTCAAAGTTCCTGAAAGCCATGCCACACCTTACTCTGCCTTGATTTCAAGATGTATCTCGGTTTCGGGTACGGTGAGCGTTCCAGATCCCCTTGTAAGCCTTCCAATGTTCATCGCACCCTTTACGTCCTCCTCCAGCCCCCCCAGATCTTCGCTCACCACAAGCTCCTTGAGTTCCGCATTCAGCGCCATCTTGTTGTTGTGCTTCCACTGCCTTATGTACTCTATTACCTTCTGCGCCATGTCGCCCTTCTTCAGGCTCGGCTCGTCGACCCACTTCTTGTCAAAGGTGGGCCACGCAGAAACATGTATTGACACCGCTTTGTCCAACTTTCCCCTGAATAACTTCTGGTATATCTCCTCAGTTGCGAAAGGCATAAACGGCGCCAGCATCTTGAGAACAAGCAGGAAGACATAGCCGAGGGTGGCATTTGCCGAGGAATCTTTTCCGTATATCCTGTACTTGATGAACTCGAGGTAGTTGTCGCTGAAGAACCAGAAGAACTCCTCGGCTACCCGCTTTGCTCCGGAGTAGTTGAAGTTCTCGAACAGCTCGGTGGCCTCCTTCAGCGCGTAGAGAGACCTGGCCGTTATCCATCTGTCGATCTCCTTTGGTTTGCTCTCAAATGTCTTGCAGTTCTGGTCTATGAACTTAGCTACGTTCCACAGCTTGTTAACAAGCCTCTGGCCGCTTATCATGTCCTTCTCCTGGAACGAGGAATCCTCTCCCAGGGTGGAGGAGCTGGCCCAGTACCTTACTGGATCTGCGCCGAACTTCTCCAGCGTCTTGTCGGCGTCAATTATGTTGCCCTCTGACTTGTGCATTGGCTTGCCCTTCGGGTCCAGCCCGTGACCGGAGATCACAGCCTCAGCCCATGGCAGTTTTTTCGTGTGAAGGTAGCACTTTACTATCGTGGTGAAGAGCCAGAAGGTTATGATGTCGTGTGCCTGAGGCCTCAGGCTCATCGGATATATCTTGCCCATGTACTTCTTGTCTGTTGCCCACCTGGCGTTTATCAGAGGCGTTAGCGACGAAGTGGCCCACGTGTCCATCACGTCAGCCTCCGGCACAAATTCCGTGGATCCGCACTTGGCGCAGCCGAGCTTGGGTTTGTCAACGAGAGGGTTTACTGGTAGCTGGTCCCTGTCAGCAAGCTTCACCTCGCCGCAGTTCTTGCAGTACCAGACGGGGAATGGGATGCCAAAGAACCTCTGTCTGCTTATTCCCCAGTCCCACTGGAGTCCCTGCACCCAGTTGTCATAGCGGTGATGCATGTAATCGGGGTGCCACCTGAGCTGCTTACCGAGTCTTAGCAGCTCGTCCTTAAGGTCCAGGTACCTGATGTACCACTGCTCCTTGACTATGAACTCTATCTCGTTCTTGCATCTCTCGTGTACCTTGATGTCGTGGTCTATCTCCTGCTCCCTGGTTACGTAGCCACCCTTCTTCAGCTCCTCTACTATCTTCTGCCTCGCCTCCTTCGGTTTCATCCCCCTGTAGCCTTCCACTGTCATCCTCCCTGAGTCGTCGATTGCGATGCGCAGGCTAAGGTTATAGGCCTTGTACCACTCTATGTCCGTCTGGTCCCCGAATGTGCAGCACATCACCATCCCCGTGCCCTTTGTGGGGTCGACCCTCTGGTCAGCCATTATGCCTACCTCGTTTCCGAAGAGCGGCACCTTAACCTGCTTCCCAACGAGTTTCGCATGCTTCTTGTCTTCGGGGTTGACAAATATGGCGACGATTGCTGGCAGCAGCTCGGGCCTCGTGGTGGCTATCTCAACATCCTTTGAGAATTTTATGTAAACGAAATTCGTCTTCTCGGTCTTGTCCTGAAGCTCCATCTGCGAAACAGCCGTCCTGTCCTTCGGGCACCAGAGCGTCGGCGTTTCTTTCCTGTAGGCCCTGCCCATCTCATGCAGCTCGATGAAGGAGAGCTGCGATGCTATCCTGGAATCTTTGCTTATCGTTGTGTAGAGCAGTGACCAGTCCGCCGATATGCCGACAGCGCGCCAGATCTTCTTGTACTCCTCCTCATACTTGTCCTTGGTCTTTTCCACGAGCTCTATGAATTTCTCCCTTCCGAGCTTCTCGGCCACTACGTTGTGCTCCTTCTCCACCAGTATCTCTGTCGGCAGGCCGTTGTTGTCGAGCCCGAAAGGATAGAAGACGTTGTAGCCGCTCATGCGTTTGTACCTTGCTATGAAATCCGCCTGCGAGTACGAGAAGAGGTGGCCGATGTGCAGATGACCGGAGATTGTCGGTGGCGGCGTGTCTATCGAATAGACCTTCCTGCTTGATTTCTCGTCAAAATCGTATATCTTCTCCTTCTTCCAAAGCTCGGCTATGCGTTTCTCCACCTCCCTGTAGTCATATCCGCCGAGCATCGAATAGCCTATTACTCGCAATCATATAAACCTTAAAGCTTCATTAGAGACATGGACAGGCAAGACTGCATATTCTGCAGGATAGTTGCGGGTAGGCTCCCTGCATACAGGATATACGAAGACAGGAGATACGTGGCAATACTAGACATCTTTCCCAACACAAGAGGGCAGACGCTGGTCCTGCCCAAGAGACACATGGTCAGCCTGTTTTCCGACATAAGCGATGGTGAGCTGTCCCAGTTCGTGCTTGTCTCAAAAAAAGTTGCAAACCTGCTACGCAGAAAGTTGGGAGTGGCAAGGGTGCACATGGTACTCGAAGGCCTCGGGGCAAATCACCTGCATGCGAAGCTCTACCCCGCGAACGGGCTGACTTCAAGCAGATTCAGGCAGATTCTCGCTCCCGAAACCGCATACTTCAAAAGATATCCAGGGTACGTGAGTACCGTTCTGGGACCTCGCGCCAGTGACGCTTCGCTGAGGCGATTGCAAAAGCAGATTACGGGAAGAGTTGGTGCCTGATGCCCGCGATGCCGAAAAGATTCAAGCGCGTCATCGAGGATTTTGTCTGCTTCAACTGCGGAACCGAGATCAAGGGCGGCGGATATACGGACCACTGCCCAAACTGCCTCTGGGGCCTGCACGTGGACAATAATCCTGGTGATAGAGCTTCAAAATGCAAGGGGAGGCTAAAGCCGGTCGGCGCAGCCTACGATGGGTTCGGCTATATGATAGAATATGAATGCCTAAAGTGCGGCGCCAAAAAGAGATTCGGAGCCTCTGAAAATGATAACGAGGAGCTGCTGATCTCGCTAGTTGAAAGGTCGGGAGCGGTCTAGCACGTGCGGCCTGCTCATCTGTAGTAATCGTCTCCGTCCACTAGCTCTGCTGTCTGGCCCACCACTTTGTACACCTTTCGGTAGCCTATCCTCTTCAGGTTCTTCACCACCTGGGTGAACGCCTCGCCTCTTCTATGGCTGTCATCGACCACCAGAGCCACCTTGTTGGTGTTGTCCACCAGCGTCTTCAGCTCGAGCGGGTGAACGAAGAACTCGCGTTCCATCCTGCTTCCGTCCTCGAACGGCGTCTGCCCCTGGTTCGAGAAGCCAATGAGCGCGTAGCCTACGGGGTCCAGCTTCATCTGCTTCATCTTCTCTATCACAAGCGGCGTTACCGTAAGTCCGCCGGTCATGTTCGTTATCACTATCGTCTCGCCCTTTGAGAAATACTGGAACGGACTGTGCATCCTGCAGGTAAACTCGCTTATAGTGTGCGCGTCTGGCGCGGCGAACGACCAGCCTCCGTTCGACGCATGCATGACGAACTGCTCTCCTCCCGCCTTGAGGCCTATCTCCACCTGCCTTCTCAGTATGCGCAGGCTTTCCGCGCACTCCTCAAGGCTGTTGTTCATGAACGCGCCAGCCCACAGCCTTCTGACCTTCCACTCTCCGAACATGTGGTCTTTATAGTCGAGGTCCCTGGCCAGTTTCATGAAGTCTTCAAGGTAGCGCTGATGCTGATACACGCTGAGAATCTTGGTCTTGTACACGTCCGGAACTCTAAAGCCAAATCTCTGGTTGAGTCTCGGGTCCCCTAGAACGTCTGCCTTGTCGTTTTTCTGCTCAGCTATCTTGGTCGCCGTCCTAGCGTCCTCATTGCTGTATTCCCTTACTATGTTCATCTCCAGTACCTGTCTCCGTCTACCAGGTCCGCCGTCTCTCCGACGACCTTGTATACCTTCTTGTAGCCTATCATCTTCAGGTTTCGCACCACCTGGGTGAACGCCTCGCCCTTCCTGTGGCTGTCG
>JAKANZ010000018.1 GCA_021823435.1 Microcaldota archaeon | reverse complement strand
CCGATCTGTGTCCTGGAGTATCCTTATCTCTGGCGTCGAACTTGTTCCCTCCAGGTCTTCCTCGCGGTCCAGGTAGTAAGCCTGGCCGTTGAACGCCACGCCTTTTTCGAGCCGCACGGGTCTGTAATCGCTTTCGATCAGCTCGGCTCCCAGCCACTCTGCGAGTTCCTTTGAGTTGCCGATCGTGGCGCTAAGCGCGAGGAGCTGGGCGTGCGGGCAGAGCCTGCGCAGCTTCGTGATGAGTATCTCGAGCGTGGGTCCGCGGCCAGGGTCGTCGAGCATGTGCACCTCGTCGACCACGACGCAGCCGACATCGTCGAGCCAGTTGAGCCCATGTCTTATCAGGCTGTCGAACTTCTCGGTGGAAACAAACACTATGTCGTAACCGGAGAGCCAGTGATCCAGCGAGTCGAGGTCTCCTATCGACATCGCTATCTTCAGGAAAGGATATGCTTCTTTGAACTCCTCGTACTTCTCGTTCACGAGCGCACGCATCGGTGCGACGTAAACGGCCTTCTTCCTATTCCTTATGACACTGTTGAGCATCGCAAGCTCTGCAATGAAGGTCTTGCCGCTCGCTGTGGGCGAGGCAACAACCAGGTTGCCCCCTTTGAGGAGACCGCGCTTGACCGCCATCTCTTGCGGAGGCGTGAGGTTCTTCAGGCCGCGCTGCTCAAGCGTCTCGAACACCTCGTTAGGAATGGTGCCCTTGAGTTCGCTTACCTGCATCATAATATTCTATTTGTCGAGAGGAATATAATAAGGTTTGCTGCTATTTTCTCTTTAGGCTCATCGCGAATACAAACGAGTCCTTGCCGCCCCACAGGTCTTTTATGTAACCCACTTTCTTGAAGCCGTTGCTTATGTGAAACCTGTATGAGACCAGGTTATCAGTGTCGGCATCGCTGATTATCTTTCTGTATCTTTTTCGCTTGCCAAGGGCAATCAGTCTACCTAGCATCTCGGATCCCAACCCGGCTCTGCGGTACTCTGGATCTACAAAGATGTCTTCGAGATGAAGCAGGCTCCAGAGCACTCCATACGACATGTAGCCCACCACCCTGCCGTTAGCGACAGCTACAAGGGTGTTCCTGGCATTTATGCGGGATTTTATGTGCTCTGCGCCAAGCCTCTTGTTTCCGGACCACCAACCGGGCCATGACTTCTCGCTAAGCTTTATTATGCTACGAAAATCACCTTTCTTTGCGACCCTTATTTTGGTCTTGGCGCCCGCCGTTTCTAACAGTTCGTTTGGAGCGCCTTTGAGTTCGCTCGTCTGCATCATACGTATCTTTCGCGTCCTGAATATAATAAGCGTTCGATGTGCCGTATGTGGCGAAATAACAACATAACATGTATAAATTGTGCTTTTCGTCAATAGTTAAATAGGCTCAAAGCCACAGTCATACACGATAACGTGTTAACGTCAAGGACAATCGGGGAGGAGAAGCACAGCAAGCCAGCTGCGGTCACGAAGATAGTTGACTTTGACGGAACAATATTCTTCACCGAAGGCTGCGTCTCTGAGGCCTCCAAGGACATCACCGGCAGAAGGCTTACCGGAGAGGAGGTGCACTCCCTTCCAAGTACCCAAAGATGCGAGATTTTCTCTTGGTCAGATAAGAAATACGCAGGGCTTGCCGTACCTAACGAGCAGATGCTAGAGATCCTGAAAGACGGCGCGGATGAGCACGAGATAATAGTACTTACAGCTAGGACGGTAGACTCTGCGAAAAAGACTTTATGGCTGCTTGAAAAGTGCAACGCGCCATTCGATCTTCTGATGGTAAGGAGGAATGACAGGAAAACTGAGCTTCCAAAGGAAAAGGATGGAGAGTGGAAGGCTGAGATAATGAAGGTGGTAAAGCGCAGCTGCCAAAGTATCGAATTCTATGAGGACAGGATTGAGAACATAGTGCGCGTGAAACAGCAGTTGGGCGAGGACGGCATAAGCTACTTCCTGGTTAGCAGAGAAGGCATAAAGAGGGTTTAGGGTTGGGTGTAACCGCTAGCCCATTGGTTAGTGTACGTGACTCCGCTGGGGACGCCGTTGTTGTTGTTTCCAGAATAGTCATTCGCGTTGCCGTTGAGCGGCCACCAACCCGCTAGGTTGGAAAGTTTGATTGGCGCACCGCCGATGCCCTCGAGATAGAGTGCGTTCACCTCCGAGCCTGAGAGAGAAGTGTTGTAGATTTGGACGTTACTAATTTGTCCTGCAAAATAAGCACCACAACTGCCTGCATTATTGTAACTGCCTATCACCAATACGGTACCCGAAGAGGGCGTAGCCAAGGCGACACCTACACTCGCGCTTTGGCTGCCGCCATTTACATAAAGGGTTACCGCAGTACTGCCCGCAGCGTAACTAGCTGCTATGAAACTCCACGTACCAATTGGAACACTGGACCCTGTTGCTACAGCTGTGTTACCCCCTATAAATGCGATATCGTTTGCGGTGCTCATTCCTAGTTCAGAACCTTCGCCTCCCGGACATGCTGATGAAGGTTGCCACCCGACCACGACTGGGTTACCATAAGAATTACCGGTCGGATACACCCATGCGCTGATTGTCCTAGCATTTGAGCCGGTCGGTAGATTAGAGGAACTTGCGAGGATATTGCTCGTTACCGCCCCTGAAACGCCAGCCACGTACTGTGGTAGCTCGCCGCTGCACACGCCTTCGAGGTTTATCAGCGACACGGTGTTGGGTCCGTTCGGCCTGAAGACTTGGCAGGCGCCAGGCGGAGCGCGGGGCGCAAACGTGCTGGCACTAAAAACGCCAAGCTGGAAGAGCGCGCCCAAGACTACAGCGATGATAAGTATCGCCCACCCGTAGGTCATCAAGTACTCCATCGCAGACTGACCTCTCTCGTTGCTTCTCTGCAATCCTGCAAGAAAACCTGGCCAAGTGGTGCGCATCAGTTACTTAAGCGAATTCTGCTTTATAAGCGTTTACGTCTCATTATCGCCGATATTCATGCCAGTTCTGGGCATACATGATGCGCACGATGCAGGCGCAGCCATAGCCGACAACGGCGAGGTAGTTGGAGCCGTAAACGAGGAGAGGTTTACAAAGAAGAAGAACGACGTAGGTTTCCCGATCAACGCCATAAACTACATGGTCAAGAGCTGCGACGACGACATAACAAAGGTCGCAGTGCCGTGGATCGGCGGCAGCGCGCTCTTCGCCAGGGTGTTTCCCGGCCTTGAGGTGAAGAGACGGCTTCTGTGGAGAAGGCAGGCCAAGAAGCCGGGCATGCTGCGCATGAAGTTCACGGACGCTGTCTTCAAGCTTGTTCAGGACCAGTATCCGAAAAGCCTCTGGCGCGTTGTAGGCAGGGGACTTGGAGGCAACATTCTGCGTGGCAAGTTGAAGAGAACGGGACTGGATAAAAAGCTCGTATTTGTTGATCATCACCTGGCCCACGCGGCTGGCGCGTACTACGCCTCAGGATTCAAGGAAGCGCTCGTGGTGACACTCGATGGCGCCGGAGACGGACTCAGCGGTACGGTCAGCATAGGAGACAATGGCAAGCTGAAAAGGATAAACGAGTTCAAGGCGAGCGCCAGCATAGGCCTGCTCTACGGTGCTGCAACGCTTGCTTGCGATCTGAGGTTCAGCGAAGACGAAGGCAAGCTGATGAGCCTTGCCGCGTACTCGTATCCTGCAGAGATGCCTGAGTTGAACGACTTCGTGAGATACGACGAAAAGAAGAAGCAGCTGGTCAGCAATCTCGGAGTCAAGTACGAGTTTCTGCTTGCCGAGCACATAAGAAACACGCTGCTCTGGAAGTACAACAGGGAGGCGCTCGCCTATGCGGTGCAGCACCACGTGCAGCAGCAGGTCCTGAAGATAATCTCGGGGTATGTGAAGGAGACAAAGATAAGGAACGTGGCGGTATCCGGCGGCTTCTTCTCCAACGTGATAACCAACATGGCGATAAACGAGATGCCAGAGGTCAAGGACTTCTTCGTATTTCCTCAGATGGGCGACGGGGGCCTGGCTCTGGGCGCGGCATACTACGTCGATTTTCAGGAGAACGGCAGGTTCAACGCGAAGCAGATAGACAGTCTTTACTACGGTCCCGAATACTCGAACGAGGAGATAGAGACGGCGCTGAAGAAACACAGGAGATCGGGCAGGATAAGATACCAGGAAGTCGGAGACATAGCAGGATTCACGGCAGAGAGGATCGCCAGGAAGAACGATATCGTTCTGTGGTTCCAGGGGAGAATGGAGTACGGGCCCAGGGCCCTGGGCAACAGAAGCGTGATAGCACTTGCGAATGATCCGGAGAACAGGAACCAGATAAACATCATGGTCAAGCGCAGGCCGTACTACCAACCATTCGCCAGCACCATACTTGAAGAGGACGCTAAATCCCTGCTTGATCCGTATCCACGCGGCACGAAGTTCATGACAGTAGGCTACAGGGTCAGACCGAAGAGGTTCGGGGACCTGGTTGCCGCATCGCACATTGACATGACCACCAGGCCGCAGACGCTTGGAAAGGAGAACAAGCTTTACAGAGAACTGATCTCTTGCATAAAGAAGGAGGTGGGCTACGGTGCTGTACTGAACACCAGCTTTAACAAGCACGGCATGCCCATAGTTATGACTCCAGAAGATGCTCTCTGGACGCTGGAGAACACCGGCGCGAAATATCTCGCAATTGGCAACTTTTTCGCGGAGAAGGTAAAGTGAGCAGGATGGGAAAGCCGAACATTACGATAGTGGTGCTAGACACACTCAGGCTAGATGCTTTCGAAAGGCTGAACGGCACCGACGGCAGGCCGCTCTCCGAACTCGGAAACTTTGTGACGATAGATAAATGCATAGCGCCATCGTCTTGGACACTGCCCTCGCACGCGTCGCTTTTCACAGGCATGTATCCCAGCGATCACGGAGCCCACGAGGCAAAGAATGTAAAGGCTCTGGATATAGAAAAGATATCACTGAAACGAAGCACGATGGTGAGCGAGCTGAAAGCGTTGGGGTACAAGACGTACGCAATATCAGCAAACCCATACGTCCATCCGGTATACGGCTTCGGCGAATTCGACTCCTTCAAGGAGGAGTCTTATTTCACGGACATGTGGGGAAGCGTTGTCGAGGTCTCAAGCAGGCTCAAGCCGATGTTCGCAAAATACAGGGAGAGATACGGCAGCGGACTGATGAGCAGCCTGGTAAAAATACCGCTTGCCACGCTGGCTGAGGATCCCGGCCTGTTTCTGGAAGGCGTTGCTTCCGGTCTGGCCCTCACCCCGGTATCTGCGGCAAAAAGGCTCAGGGCAAAGCTCGTGGACGATTGGCCGCTGGAGAAGGGCGGCAAGAGGATAGTTCAGGCGGTAAAGACGATGCGGCTGAAGGCGCCATACTTTCTCTTCCTAAACCTTATGGAAGCACACGACCCCTACACCGATTCCAAGAAGACGGCACTTAACTGGGCTACGCCTTTCCTCAAGGAGCCGGCGAGTGAGAAGACCGTGAGGCTGTGGAAAACGCTATACCGTAAGGCGGCGAGGAAGGGTTACGGCTACGCCTATGAGATAATCGCCAACCTTATCGAGAGATTCGGGGATAACCAGATAATCGTGCTTACCAGCGACCACGGGCAGGAATTCGGAGAGCACGGCTTTCTGGGCCACGGTGTCGTGCTGCACGACGAGGTGGTTAAAGTACCTATGGCTGTTTTTCTTCCACGTGGTTTCAAGGAAAACAAAGGAGGCGGATATGCGTCGCTGGTGAACGTAAGGAAATTCCTGTTTGCCGCACTGCAGGGAGACGAAAGCGCCTTGAACATGCTTTTCAGCAAAGAGGTCAAGGCAGAAAGCTTTGGCGTGGTGGCGGACATGTCCAGGGCGAAGGGCGTGGATCTGAAGAAGATCAGAAGTTACGAAAAGAAGACGATTAGAAGGTTCAGGTAGCTAGTTGCCTATCGTGCCTATGCCTGCGAACCTGCCGTCGCTGTAGAGCACGAATCTTCCAAGCTCTCTAGTAGTGTCATAATTCTCCACGGGCACCTTCCTTGCGAGTCTCACATCCGCTTCCACGGCACCCAGAGGCCTTGCATTCTTTGTACCGCGTGTCTCGCCAGTGGTGACGTCTATTTCGTGAAGCACCTTCACGCTCTTGCATACGATGTCGATGCCGTTGAACTTGACCGACATGCTCTTGCCGAACCTGCTTGTTACGAATATCTTGAGCCTGACAAGATCTGTCACCTTTGGTTTGTGTTCGATGCCTGTTATGACACTGCCCCGCAGCTCACCTTCGAGGTTCCTGTCCAGCTGAAGCGCAACGTTTTCGCCTACATTTCCGCTCTTTACCCTCTTGCCCTTTACCATTATCCCCACGACCTTGACCGTCAGCCCCTGTGGCAGTACGCTCACTTTCTCCCCGCTCCTTATGCTTCCGCTCACGATTCTGCCCACCACATGCTCTTCCGCATCGCCGGGTATGACTCCCTGCGTTATCATCCTCAGTTCGCCTCTCTGGAATCTTCCTTTGCCCTTTGCGGCGTCGTATAATATATCTATCAGGGGCTTGCCTTGGTACCAGCGCATCCTTGGGCTTCTTTTTACCAGATTGTCGCCCCTGTAAGCCGATATCGGAACAAAGTGCACGTTTGACTTCTCAAAACCCATCTTGGCGGTGAACCCTGCAAGTTCCTCCCTGACTTTCTCAAAGGCCTGCCTGTCGTAACCCACCGTGTCCATCTTGTTTACTGCTACGATGAGCTTGTCTATGCCCAGCATTCTTGATATGAATAGGTGCCTCTTCGTCTGGTCCCTTATGCCCTCGTCCTTTTTAACTGAAACAAGGAGCAGCGCCACCTCCCCGTATGACGCGCCGCTAATCATATTCTTTATCAGCTCTTCGTGGCCAGGAACGTCTATGAACGCGAAGGCGAGGTTCTTGTATTTTATCTCGGCTCTCGTGGTGTCTATGGTCATCTCGTTCAGCCTTTCTTCAGCGAAGCTGTCGAGTATGAATGCAGGCTCGAAATCTTTGTGCAACCGCTTGCTGTATTCCTGAGCTTCCCTTATCCTGACTTTTGTGGCAGCGCCTGTAAGCATTAGCATGTTTCCGATCAGCGTCGATTTGCCGTGGTCCTTGTGGCCAAGAAGGGCGATTGTCTTCACAAGCATTTACTCACAGGTAGCCCAGACTGCGTAAGCGGGCCATCACATATTCCTTTTCTTTGTCCATGCTCCTGCCCTCGCGCTCTTCCTGTTTCGTGACTTCAAGTTCTTTTATAATGTCATCGACGTTCTTTGCGTCGGACTTTAACGGGACGGTGCAGTGCAGGCAGCCGAGGCTTCGATACCTAAAGCCATTCCTTGAGAAGTAAAGAGGGTTTACCGGGATGCGTTCCTGCTTGACGTACCGCCAGATATCGATTTCATTAAAATCCAGGAGTGGATGCACTCTTACGTGCCCTTTCGCGTCGAGCTTCGACGAGTAGTCGTCCCACAGCTCCGCAGGCTGATTCTTGTAGTTCCACCTGAACCTTTTATCTCTTGGAGACATGTACCGCTCTTTGGCGCGGATCCCATGCTCGTCCCTCCTTATCGAGACAATCAACGCATCAAATCCATATTCCTGCATCACCTCTTTAAGAGCCTCGGGCTTGTTTTGCCCGCAGCACGCAGAGCCGACCGAATCCGGCTTTATCTTGCTCTTTGCCGTTATCACTTTGAAGCCCCATTTCTTCGACAGCTGGTCTCTAAATGCGTACGTTTCTGGAAAGTCGATCGAGTTGTCGATGTAAATAATCGGGAACGGAATCTTGCCCAGAAATGCCTTCCTGGTAAGCGCCAGCATCGTGGTCGAGTCTTTGCCCATGCTCCACAGCGCCGCTATGTTCTTGAACTTCAGCTTGGCTTCGCGTATGATGTATATGCTCCTCTCTTCAAGCGTTTTCAAATCTTGTGCTATCATGCAAACCGCCTAACTCTTTATCCATTCGTCAGCCTTGTTTATCGTAAGAAGGCCCTTCATGTAGTAAGTCGCTCCGGTTATCTTCTTTCCGTCCTTCTCGTATATCGGTATTCTAACGGCTGGCTTTTGCTTGGCATCATAGAGCTGGGCATAATCTTCCACGAGATCCTGCACTCTCTTTATTTTGCCTTTCTGGAACACGACCTTGTAGTACTTGAGCCCGCTATTCGGCAGCGCTTTCACAAACGCAGCCCAGTTCTCCCTGCTGGGGCTCTTCCAAAGCGTGTCTGCTATCTTGTTTATATCGGCCTTCATCATAAGCGCCTCCACTAAGCATATCCCAGAGCCCTGAGCTTCTCGAGCACTCCCTCCGTCTCCTTCCCGCCCTTCCTCAGCGCCTCCTCGGACACGGTCTCGCGCATCACATAGGTAACGTAATCGGAAACCGAAGAGAAGCCTGTAGTTTTTATCCTTTCCCTCAGCCTTTCGAACAGAGGAGCGGGTATGGTTATTGTTGTGTATTTCCTCTTCTCTCCCGTCTTCCTCGTTCTCATCTTATCAAATAATGTTAATACATTATGATTTATATAGGTTTTGATTTGTTCCGTACACAACCTATAAGAGGCTGTTTTTGGCCATAGAGTTGGTTGCAATGGTAAAAGGTAGTGCCTTCCAAACAATGGGCTCCTAGCCGGAGCTCGGGCCTCTGCCTCTCTTTTTATTAATTCTGCTTCCAATAGTAGCGAGGCTCCTGAATGAAGGTACTCCAGCTTGACGTAGAGAAACTAGCATACGACGTGCTCAAGCCGGAGGCGAGCGTCTACGAGGATACGAAGGAGAAGCACGCCGAGTTTGATGACGCGCTCGTCATGTGGATATGCGTCGAGAAGGGCGATACTGACGAGACCGCTGACGCGGCGATGAGGGACACGCTTGCGTTCATGGAGCAGGTGGGCAGGAAGAAGCTCGTCATCTATCCGTTCGCGCACCTGAGCAGCGACCTTGCCGAGCCCGAAGAGGCCATGCGCGTACTGGAACACATGTACAAGAGCGTGCCGAAGGGCATACAAGCAAGCAAGGCGCCTTTTGGCTGGACCAAGAAGTTCACGATAGAGATGAAAGGCCACCCGCTCGCGGAGCAGGCGAAGAGCTACGATGCCAAGGGCAAGGGCAGGAAGACGTACAAGAAGGCGAAACCCACAAGCGTCAACACGGCGATAGTCAAGAAGAGCGACTGGTCCGGGCTGCCGGCCAACGACCACAGGACCATAGGAGAGAAGCTGGATCTGTACAGCTTCCAGGAGGTCTCTCCCGGCATGGTGTACTGGCATCCGAAGGGCCATGCGATGTACCGCGAGCTTCTAAAATTCGTAAGGGAGAACGAGGACAGGCATGGCTATGAGGAGATAAGCACCCCTGCCATAGCTAACATAGCGCTGTGGCACGTGAGCGGCCACATAGACCACTACAAGGACAACATGTTCCTGTTCGAATCGGAGGGCCAGGAATACGGCCTGAAGCCGATGAATTGTCCCTCCTCGATACTCATCTACAAGTCAAAGCGGTGGAGTTACAGGGACCTGCCGTTCAGGAGCGCCATAATGGACCGCCTATACAGGAATGAGATAAGCGGAGCGCTCACCGGCCTGTTCAGGGTCAGGGAACTCACCCAGGACGATGCGCACATATTCCTCAGGGAGGATCAGTTGCAGGAGGAACTGCAAAATGTACTCAAGCTGCTGAACGAGACCTACTCGACATTCGGATTCAGCTATAAGGCGAAGCTCTCCACCATGCCTGACGACCACATGGGCGATGAAAAGCTATGGGAAAGGGCAACAGAGGGCCTGAAAAAGGCGTTAGACGACAACAAGATAAAGTACGTGGTGAAGGAGAAGGAGGGCGCCTTCTACGGCCCAAAGATAGACGTTGATATACAGGATTCCATGGGACGCGAGTGGCAGTGCGCCACGATCCAGATCGACTACCAGCTGCCCCTCAGGTTCAAGCTCGAATATGTGGGCGAAGACGGCAGGTCGCACACACCGGTGATGGTGCACCACGCCATTCTGGGCTCGCTGGAGAGGTTCATGGGCATACTGGTCGAGCACTACCAGGGCAAGTTCCCAACCTGGCTGGCGCCGGTGCAGGTGAAGGTGATAGCGATATCAGACCAGTCGAACGAATACGCGCACAAGATCTACGAGCAGCTCAGGAAGGCGAAGATACGCGTAGAGGAGGACACGGGCGATCGCACCATGGAGTACAAGCTCAGGGAGGCGATAGAGCAGAAGGTGCCCTACATGCTCGTTGTCGGCAAGAAGGAAGTGGACGCAGGAACCGTTGCAGTGAGGACGAGGAGCGGGGGCCAGAAGTTCGGGGTCAAGCCTGAGGAATTCATAGAGAAGCTGCACGTTGAGATAGAGAAGAGGCTGCTCAGCGCCAACTGAACCTCATGCTCTCATAAAGCTTTGCATTCATAACACTCTGAGCCGCATGGCTAGGAACGACGATCTTTGGTCTGCTGTACTTGGCGGGAGCAACAGGAAGAGAGCGGGCATAAGACACGTGAGGTTTCTGAAAGGGAAGGCAGAGAAAGAGCAGAGCGCGATGGAGTACCTGCTCACCTACGGTTGGGCAATACTCATAATAGCGATAGTGCTGGGCTTACTGTTCCAGATCGGAATATTCAACGGACTTACCTTCGGGCCCAGGGCACAGCCGGGGGAGTGCCAGGTGATAAGGACCTTTACTGGGGCTCAGCTGGTGGGCCTTTGCAACGGAGAACTGCCGCAGTATGTGGGCGCACTCAACGGCCAGACCAGCGGCGGCGGAGGCGGAAACGGTAACGGAAACGGAGGCGCGGGAGGCATCGCGTGCGTGAACTCGACCGTGCCCACCATGAATCTCCAGACCAAGGGGTACAACACAGTTGTCTTCTGGATGTACTGGAACGGCACGCTCAACGAGAGCCCGGTAGGCTATCCCGGCTATTTCCTCTGGTTGTCCACGAACAGCTGCATAGGATTCTCAACGGGCAACAAAGACGCATACGGGGTGAGCGCGACCAACCTCGTGAACAAATGGGAGATGGTGGCAGTAGAGTTTTACAACGGCCCATACACGCTTAACAGCACCCTCTACCTCGATGGCCTGAACCAGAGCTTGTATCAGTGCCTGCCAACAGCGCACACAGGCCTGGCAAAGGGCAACCTGCTCATAGGGAGCTCGACCGGGACGAAATACAGGTTCACTGGTGCGCTCGCCAACGTGCAGGTCTACAACACCTCGCTCAGCAGCGCCGACATACTGGCGCTCTACGACGAGGGGCTGGGAGGCGCGCCGATCAATCTGAGAAACCTAGTTGCCTGGTTCCCACTCAACGGCAACGCCAACGACTATTCCGGCAATACGCAGAACCTAGTCTTTGCCAAGTGCGCCTACAGCTACCTCGGCTCTTACACGGTTCCGACCCCGTAGCCGCGGCTAGGCTTTAGACAGCAAAAAGAAAAAGGAAAAACAAACAACAGCGGGAAGAGGAAAGAATCGGTCAGTTATTCTTCTCTATTGCCTTTATCCTCTCTCCCACGCCCTTCGCTTCCTCCTCGAGGTTCTTCTTGTATTCCTTCAGTATCTCGAGCTTCTCCTCCTTGGTGAGGAAGTTGCGCATACCGTATCCATACCCACATTCACAATCTCCGTGCATTTTGTTTCACCTCCTGCACCCCAAATATAGGACATCATATATTATGATGGCGCAAATATTTTAATATATCGCATGTCCTATATTAGTGCTGATGGATATGCGCGGCATGCACGGACACAGGACCATGAGAGGCGGCTACTGCTGCGACATGCGGGGCATGCTCTCGTTCCAGGTTCTCTGGCTGCTCTCGCGCAAGCCGATGCATGGCGACGAGATAGCTGAGGAGCTCGCGAAGCGGAGGGGCTTTAAGCCTAAGGCGGGCACCATATACCCAGCCCTGAAGGAGATGAATGAGAGGGGGCTCATAGAAGGTCGGAAGAAGGGCAAGATAATCGTGTACTCGCTCACCCCGGAAGGAGCGAGGGGCATAAGGCAGGCGGTCATCTATTTCTGCCACAGCTTCGGCGACATATTCGAGAGCGCAGCATAGAAAGACACATCTTTTCATTATCCGATATTGCTGCGCGTCTAGTCCTGCGGTCCGCCGCCGCTGGTCCAACCACCGCCATCGCCAGGTATCTCGCAGTACGAGTCGCCGTAGAAGGATATCGGGAAGGGAGTCGTTGCCGTCCAGTTGCCTATTCCGTTGACGGATATCGGAGCATACCATGTCTGATGCCCTGCCGTTGCAGGGTCACGGCTGCCTATGCAGTAAACGTATCCTCCGTGAGTGGCGCACCCGGTCTGGATGAAGTCGATTGGTGTGTTTGTGGTTCGGACCCACTGACCTATGCCCGAGCTTGATACATGAGCGTAGTAGGTGATGCTGCCGTAGGGCCCGTCTCCGATGCAGTAGATGTTGCTATCGTATATCGGGCAGCCGTCGAAAAAGAATGGAATCGGATAGGGCGTTGTCTCTGTCCAGTTGCCTATCCCTTTACTCGAGACCGGAGCGAAGAACGTGCGCGTCATGTTGCTGGTAAGGTTGGCCGCCACGGACTCGTCTGCAGCACCCAATCCGTGCTCCTTGCCTCCGCCGCCTATGCAGTAGATGTATCCGTTGTTTATCGAGCAGGTGCCCCAGTAGAACGGCGTCGGATAGGGGGTGCTCTGAGACCAGTTGCCTATCCCACGGTCGGATATGGGCGCAAACTCTGTAACGTTCTGCTTGGGATACCACCAGTCGCCGACGCAGTAGATATAGCCGCTATAAGCTGAGCAGCTCTGGTAGGACGTCTGGAAGGGATAGTTCGTAGTGGGCATCCAACTCCCTATGCCTGACGGAGAGAGCTTCGCGTAATACGACTGGTTTTCCGCCTGAGTGGCGTTGGTCCCGGTGCAGTAGATATAGCCGTGATATATGTCGCAGCCCACGTCGTCCACTCCGACAGGATAGCTCGTCGTGTTCCTCCATTGGCCTATGCCGCTATTGGTGAGCGACGCATAGAACGTGAGATTTTGGTTCCCGTGCCCCGAGCTTCCAACGCAATAGATATAGGTGGCGTTGTACGTTGAAAGGTAAGAGGAGAGGCTCATGGACAGCGAAAGAACTATCCAAGCGGCGGCAGCAACAATGAGGAGGATGTCACCTATCCCGATTCGCACACACTCACAACTGCTAAGCCATACCACTAAAGGCTTTTATTTTATGCGTGCTTCTAATTCGCACATGGCGTTCAAAGGGCATCATGCATGAAAGGTTGCTTTTTTGTGAAATGCCGAAAAGGGAGATAGTGAGGATGGCCTACCAGGACAGGGCGCGCAGGGTGATACTCAGCATGTACCCGGTGGAGAAGAGCCACACCCTCTGAGACTGAAGTAGGCGAGGCTAAAGCGCACCCTCAGACCTGAGCAGCCTCTCCTTCTTGTTGGTTCCTCCCTTTGCAGAATAGTTGCCTAAGCTCCCGTCGCTCTTAACGACTCTGTGGCAGGGTATAATGGGAGCGAGAGGGTTGATCCGCATCACGCTGCCAACAGCCCTGTATGCATTCGGCCTGTGGGCCGCGGCGGCTATCTGCTTGTACGTGCGCGTCTCGCCCTTCGGAATCGAGGCGGTGGCGACCAGCACCTCTTTCTGAAATGGAGTAAGATCATACGCTTCGAGAAGCTTCCTTGCCCTGTCTGCCCTCATGAAGAGACTTTGCGCAATCTAGATTATTAGCCTTTCCGATAAACACCATACTCACCGCTTTCATCATAGCCATACTGGTCAGCGTCATAGCCGGCCTCTATCCAGCATGGCGCGCAAGCAAGATGCAGCCGATAGACGCTCT
>JAKANZ010000017.1 GCA_021823435.1 Microcaldota archaeon | reverse complement strand
GTGGTGTCTGTAGACAATTTCGCAAAGCAGCTTGCCACATACATTGAAGACCCTGCGGTACAGGTTCCAGAGCTCAGGAGCGTAAACGGCAGGGTAACGGAGTTCTTCAGGCTTGTAAACGATACGAACGCATTGGACCTAGGAGAACAGGATACGAGATTGCTATACGAAACTATCGCCTCTTTCACCAGGGTGGTAGCTAAAAAGCATCAAAGGCTGAAAGGCAAGACGATGATGGCCGATGTAGCAACTAAACCAGTCAGAAGCGAACAGGAGGCCGGACAGCTGAAGGAGCAGATACCAGGCAAACTAAAGCAGGCCGAAAGCACTTTCAGGGAGATGCTTAAGCCGGAGAGCGTGGTCAGAGAAAGTGAAAGCGAGAACACGCCACAAAAGATAAGCGACACGCCGCACCAGCTTGACAAGAGAGGTATCTTTACCTACCACGAACAGGTGTGGAAGGACGCAAACGGAAGGGAATTCAATCGCTCTTACATCGATTTTGGAAACGCAGCTATGGTGCTTCCCATAGACGCAGACGGCAACATAATGCTGATTCGACAGCACAGGACGCCGGCGAACGAAGGCAACGGAGAGTGGCTTTTTGAGGCGATAGCGGGCAAGATCGACAGAACAAAATCAGGAACATATGAGACCCCTGAAGAAAACGCGGCAAAGGAAGCTTCAGAAGAGGGCGGACTGAAGCTGCGCGAATTGAAAGCGATTTTAAGCGGGTATTCGAGCCCGGGAAGGGCTTCGGAGAAGGCGCATATTTTCTACGCCGAAGTAGAGGAGGAGGGTACGCGTAACCTGCAAGGACATGAGACCATACTCAAGAACTTCGAACGGGTGAAACCGGCCAGGGCGCTGGAGATGATAGCTTCTGGGGAGATTGCCGACATAAAGACCATCGCGGCCATACAGGGCTACGTAGAGGTCCTCATCGACAGGGAACTGAAGAAAAGAGGCATAGACGGAATCCGGGGACTACTAGGGTGACGTACCTCGGTCAATCGGGATGCATACAAATAGTCTTTTTGGGCGTACGAGCACAAGTCGACGCCTTCGGCTTTTTTCCTGCAGTTTCGAGCAACTTCGCTAGCTGTGCACCTTGTCTACAAGTCGGTAATTGATTACAGGGTTGCCTAACTCGTCTTTCTCTTGATTTTGTCCGCCCTTCATTATCTTCCCCTCTTTGAGCAACTCAAGCAGTGTTTTGTGCACGAGACTCTTTGCTTCTTGCGCATCAACCGCGTATTTCTTGCTAATGCGCTTTGCTATGCCGCTCTGATTGTACGGTTTTTCGCCCAAGATTTCCAGCACTTCCTGTTTGTAATTTATCTTGTGCGAACTCAGCAAGCGTGGCAGCCGTGACAACCGCGAAAGATGTCTTTTCATTCTTAAAAGCACGGGGTTCTCGCGAGGTTCTGCCTTCGGCGGCACCTCATTAAAAACAGAATCATTCAGCATCAGGTGCCTATCGCATGCTTTTAGTAAAGGTTCCGCGGTATGTATGGTGCTGCAGAGTGTGATTTTGACGCCCTTGCTCCTGACATAATCTAATACGGGCACAAAGTCGCTGTCCCCGGTTACGACAATGATCTTTTTGACGTTCTCTTTGAAGGGCTCGAGCATCAAGTCCATGGTTAATAAAGTGTCGACTCCCTTCTCTGCCAGTTTTCTTTTCTTGCTTATCATCAGGCCGCTTCTGACGATTAATTTGACCTTGTCATTTCCTGATATGCCGGCTTTTTCCTCGATTATCCTGGTTCCTACTTTGCTTTGGGAGGATGCCCCGTAATATACAAACACCTTTTCGCAGCTTAAGTCTAGTGACTCGGCTATTTTCAAGGCAAACTGCACAAAACTGAATTTGCCTTCCGTGTAGAACAGTTTTGCTAGCCTATATAGGTAGACACCATCGATAAAGACCAGTGTTTTATCCACCGAGCAACCCTTTCGCATATAGCTCCAGCCAGATTCGAACTGGCGTCAGCGGGTCCAGAGCCCGCCGTCCTTGACCACTAGACGATGGAGCTGCAAGCCTTATTCTACGCTTGCATTTAATAAGATTTTAGCTACATTCTATTGTTTCTTATGCAGGTGACTTACGGTTCAGGACTCTCCAGGGAGGTAGAGGACATACTGATAGCGGATGCGGCGCTCAGCATAGGCTTCGCGCTCGCTCTAGGCGGCGGCCTCTTCGGCCTTTCGCCTGGCGCGTTTCTGTACCTGCTCCCGATCTCCTTCGTGGCGGTGTCGCTTTCATTCATACTGCACGAACTCATGCACAAGTTCGTAGCCCAGCGCTTCGGCGCTATGGCCGCCTTCAGGAAATCGGATAGCGGCATAATGATAACTCTTGTCACCAGCATGTTCGGATTCCTTATCGGGCTGCCTGGAGCCACGATGATATATGCGCCGCACTTCACGAGGAAAGAGGAAGGCTATGTATCACTCGCGGGCCCGCTCACCAACTTCGCCGTATTCGCGGTCTTCTTCGCACTAGGAAGTCTGATGTTTCCGGGATTCGGAAGAAACGTTACCGGAGTGCTCTTCGGCACGGCTCCCGCAGGCATCTCCTATCTGCAGGTGGCGTTCAGCTTCATCGTATTCATAAGCATCTATCTCGCTTTCTTCAACATGCTGCCCATAATGCCCCTTGACGGCAGCAAGGTGTACAGGTGGAATAAGCCCGTATTCGCGGGCATGATGGTTGCCATATTCCTGCTTCTGACTGTGGTGGTCCCGCTGTTTGCGCTCCTCCCCGGCCTAGTCTTCATACTGATAATTGCGCTGGTAATGTCGTCACTTTACCGGCGCGTACTTTTTTGAGCCGAAGAATCGCAAAGTATTTATTAACCTTTATTGGCATATTCTAGGTTAAAGGGTCACTACTTATGGCAAATGGCATAGAGCTAACTGTCAGCGACGCGTTAATCACTGATTCGGGCAGGGGCATAGCCAGGCTCGATTCGCACTCGCAGAAGCTTCTCGGAGTTGTGTCAGGAGAAGCCGTGGAGATAAAGGGGAAGAGCAAGTCGACGGCAGCGATAGTGTGGCAGGCTCATCCGAGCGACGAGGGACTCGGCTTCGTGAGAATCGACGGCTACCTAAGGCAGAACATAGGAATCGGAATAGGCGACAAGGTTTTCGTTTCAAAGGCTGAGGTAAAGGAAGCGGAGAAGGTCACCATAGCGCCTCCGATGAACCAGAGACCCCCACTATCTCCAGACTTCGCGGATTATGCGAAAAGAAGGCTGGAGAACAGGCCACTGGTGAAAGGCGATTCTATACCGATACCGATGTTCGGTCTGGTCTTCAACTTCATAGTCGTGCAGGTATCGCCGCATGGCGTTGTGAAGATAACCAAGGACACGACGCTCACGGTAAAGGAGGAACCGGTATCGGAGTCTGAGGTGCGCGTCGCAGACGTGCACTACGAGGACATAGGCGGCTTGAAGAACGAGATACAAAAAATAAGGGAGATGGTCGAGTACCCGATACGCTACCCTGAGGTCTTCGAGCGTCTTGGGATAGAGCCTCCGCGTGGCGTGCTGCTCTACGGATCTCCGGGCACGGGCAAGACGCTGCTCGCAAAGGCGGTAGCTAACGAGAGCGATGCCCATTTCATCTCCATATCCGGACCCGAGCTGGTTAGCAAGTTCGTGGGAGAGAGCGAGGAGAAACTGCGCGAAATCTTCCGCGAAGCGAATGAGAAGTCGCCCAGCATCATATTCATGGATGAGATAGACGCGATAGCGCCGAAAAGAGAGGAAGCAACAAACGAGGTTGAGCGAAGGATGGTCTCACAGCTGCTCACCCTTCTGGATGGCATGCCAGCGAGAGGGCAGGTGATAGTGCTTGCTGCGACGAACAGGCCAGATGCCATCGACCCCGCGCTGCGAAGACCCGGGAGATTCGACAGAGAGATAGAGATAGGCATACCAGATAGGCCCGCAAGAAAGGAGATACTTCTTATCCACACAAGAAACATGCCGCTGGCAAAGGACGTAGTGGTTGACGAGCTCGCATCGATAACGCACGGGTACACGGGCGCGGACCTGAGCGCGCTCGCAAAGGAGGCGGCTATGGCGTCGCTGAGGAACATATGGCCCAAGATAATAGACAAGAAGCGCATACCCGACGAGATACTGTCATCGCTCAGCGTCACCAGGGAGAACTTCATGGATGCACTCAAGAGCATAAGACCCAGCGCGCTGCGTGAGGTGTTCGTAGAGAGACCGAACGTGCACTGGGGCGACATAGGGAACCTGGAGAAGGTCAAGGCGGAGATAAAAGAAGCGGTAGAGCTGCCGCTGAAGGACCCCCAGGCATTCGACAACATAGGCATAAGGCCGATAAAGGGCATACTCCTTGTTGGCCCTCCTGGCACGGGCAAGACGCTTCTGGCAAAGGCGGTAGCTACAGAAAGAGAGGCGAACTTCATCTCGATAAAGGGACCTGAGGTGCTGAGCAAGTTCGTGGGAGAGAGCGAGAAGACGATGAGGGAGCTGTTCAGGAAGGCGAGGATGGCCGCTCCGTGCATAGTCTTCATAGACGAGATAGACGCGCTCGCACATTCCAGGGGCAGCGGATACATGGACTCTGGGGTTTCCGAACGCGTGGTCGACACTCTGCTGACCGAGATGGACGGACTTAGCGACCTCAAGAACGTTGTCGTGCTTGCGGCGACTAACAGGCCAGAGGACGTAGACCCTGCGCTGCTTCGCCCCGGAAGGTTCGACAAGGTCATAGAGATACTTATGCCTGACGCGAACGCGAGGTTTGAGATATTCAAGGTGCACACAAAGCGCATGCCAATAGACAAGGACGTGGACCTGGTGGAGCTGGCAAATGTCACCGAGGAGTACACGGGCGCGGAGATAGAGAACATAGTACGCGAGGCTGGCATGAACGCGATAAGGAACAAGCGCACCGTGGTGAGGAAGGAAGATTTCATGAAGGCGCTGCAGGAGATAAAGCCGGCGGTTCCGAAAGAAGTGGCCGAGCGAATAAAGCGCTTCAAGGAGGAACCGGAGAGCATGTACAGATGAGCGGGGATTTGATGAAGATTGTTTTTTCTGACAAGAAGAACGGCAGGACGGCCCAGCTGGAAGTGGCAAAGGACAGGGAGCCGATGCTGATCGGCAAAAAGATAGGCGAGATGATAGAGGGAGCGGTTGTGGGCCTTGACGGCTTCAAGCTTCAGATCACTGGACTGAGCGACTCGATGGGCGCGCCGAGCAGGAAGGAGATAGAAGGCAGCAGGAAGGCATACGCGCTGCTGAGCCACGGACCAGGCATAATCGGAGCGAAGAAGGGGATGCGCGTTAGGAAGCTGGTCAGAGGAAATGTCGTGAGCGCTGACACGAGTCAGATAAACACCGTGATAACCGAGTACGGGACGAAGAGCGCGGAGGAACTCTTCCCGAAGAAGGCGGCAGCGAAGGAGCAGACAGCAGCTGAGGCCAAGTGAATCCGCCTTATAATATTTTCTTTCCTTAGTATTACGCTTATGGAGAATAATCTTAGGCAGAGCCAGCTCAACGTAGGCACGCTCGGCCACGTAGACCACGGGAAGACCACGCTCACCTATGCCATAACCCACATCTGGACAGACGTGCACAGCGAGAGCGTAAAGAGGAGCATGACCATAAAGCTCGGCTATTCCGACGCCACAATAAGAATGTGCGGGGACAAGAACGTGGTTGAGGCATACACCACTGACGCGAAGTGCGCGGACGGCAGGGAGGCGAGGCCTGTGAGGCGCATATCTATGCTTGACGCGCCTGGGCACGAGACACTCATGGCGACAGCCATAGCGGGATCTAACATAATCGACGCCGCGCTCTTCGTTATAGCCGCAACGGAGCCCGTGCCGATGCCGCAGACAAAGGAACACCTTATGCTGATTAACTCGTTGGGTATACGGAACGCGATAGTGGTGCAAACAAAGGTCGACATTGTGGGCAGGGAGCGTGCCGTCAAGAGCTACGAGCAGATAAAGCACTTCCTGAAGGGCAGCAGCATAGAGAACGCGAAGATCATACCTGTAATGCCGAACAGGAACGTCAACGTCGACGTGGTGCTTTCCGAGCTCGCTAACCTGCCAGTACCGGAGCGCGACACCTCCTCTGCCCCGGCGATGTACATAGCCAGGTCTTTTGACGTCAACAGGCCGGGCACAAAGATAAAGGACGTGAAGGGCGGCGTGATAGGAGGGTCGATCATAAGGGGCAAGTTCAAGGTGGGGGACGAGATAGAGATAAGGCCTGGGATAAGCACACAGAAGGACAAGCAGAAGAGAGAGACATACGAGCCGATAATAACAAGAGTAGAGAGCCTCTCTGCTGACAGGGACAGGCTAGATGAGGCGATAGCCGGTGGCCTGATAGCGATAGGCACGGATCTCGACCCAGCGATGACAAAGGCGGACACGCTCGTTGGGCAGATGGTCGGACATGTGGGCAAGCTGCCGGAGGTGACGTACTCGCTTGACCTTAAGTACGAGTCTCTGAACAGGGACGACCTTCCGAAGCAAGCCTTCAAGGCAGAGGAAGCACTGCTGCTGGGAATAGGCACTGGGACGAACGTGGGCTACGTGAAGAGCGCGAAGAAGAACACGCTGAGCATAGAGCTGAGGCACGCGGCGTGCATAGACAAGGCCGCGAAGGTATCTGTGCTACGCAATTTCAGTCAGAGATGGAGGCTCGCGGGTTACGGAACAGCCAGTGCTTAGCGGAACGGCGAACCGAAACAAAATCTATATAAATCGACGATGCTTAGTTGCAGAATTGTGCTATGATGAGCAAAAAGTTTGCCCACCGCAATTCTGAATCGGGGACGCTACAGCTGAACAATGTATTGCTTGGCTCTGCGAGAAGAAGTCAGTCGCCCAAAAGCTCAGAGGCTACGATAGAACCTTTCCCAAGGCAACTATCTGAAATGCTGCAAGTATACTCGAATGAGTATGAAAGCTTGGCAGACAGCTTTGAACGCCTCGAGGCGGTCAGCAGGGCGGTCGCCTTCCCGGCTAGGAAAGCGCACAGACTAGAAAAAAGCCTGGATGCAATCACAGGGGAGATGGAAAACACAAGCGCCGGGAGCACAGCGGAGAATTTGCTGCTGCAGAACATGTCGGAGCGCCTCTCTGCAATGAGAGCGCAACTGAGTGTGCGTCAGAAGAACTCTTTTGATTACAGGAGCGTCATGGCGCTATCGGGAATAGGCGATGATGATGTAGCCTCAGCGGCGGAGCGCTACATGAAGATCAATACGCAGAAGATCGCCGAAACACGGATGGGGGCCATAGAGAAATACGAAGCCATGGCTCCCGAGAGCACCGAGCAGGCGCAGCAGGTCAAAGAACTCTACATCAGGCTGCTCAGGCTATCATTCGAAATGGCGCCGCAGAAAATAAGGACGCTGTTCAATAACTTCGAAGACTACATGCAGCGCGTCAATTTTGTTGAGGACGGGTCAAAGGGAACCTACATGCAAGACGATATGATTTACCTGAACGTCTATCAACCGGGAACGATCGTGAAGATAAAGAAGGGAAACAGGTGGGCAAGCGTGCCTGACGCTTTTGTCATCGCAGATATTGTGGGAGAGGAAGGTCTGCTAGGCCACCAGGGTCACTTCCTGCTTGCGAATAACGCGAAAATCCCGGAGTTCATGAAAACCTACCACGACTCCTCGGTTATCAATGTGCACGCGGAAACAGTAGTTGAGCTTGGAAAGCTCCGACTTGTTGACAGGCTGAAAAACAATCGGGAATCAATCCCGGAACTTGATAGCGACGACTTCGACCTCCTCCTGGACAATTTTGAGGTGGAGCAGCGCCTCCATGGAGTTGGCGCGTTTGCAGCCATCTACGAAGATTATGTATACTTCACCCAGGGCCATGACAGCGACAAGGCTGCGAAGGCGATTTTTTCAATTCTCGGAGACCCCACCGTTCTTACGGACATACACAAGAACAAACAAGTTGCATACTACAATACTGGTTTCTGGGATGAGTTCGAACACAGAATCGGGAACTGGGTCTATATAGCCGCGGAAGATCTGGCGGGAAGGTTCTCGCGCCGACTCGAAGGGCTCAGCCAGGAATCGCAAGATGTGGTATTGGAACAACTACAGTTGGGCTTCTGGCCGCGCCGAAGCCTCGAAGCCTACTTCGATTATCTTGTTGGCGCTGCACAAAATGATTGATTTAGCGGATCTACAACAGGCCAACCGCCCTTGCCCTGCGGGCGATCATTTCCGTGGCCTTCTGTCTATCGTGGGTTGTCCTGAAAGAGTTGTAACGTTTGGCATCCAGGCTGAACCCCGACGCGTGCGGATGGCCGCCGCCTCCGAAGGCGTTGGCAAGGACGCTTATGTCTGGCCCCGTGCTCCTTATGCTGCCCTTCATATGGTCCAGATTTATTACGACGCTCATCGGCACACGCTCGCTGTGTATTATCGCCATGCATGCCTCTGTGGAGTCGACCTGCTTCGTGAATCCAACTCCGATCTTGTTGGATATGATCTGAACGCTTTCGAGCATCTTGGCGATCCTGCTTTCGTTAAGCCTCTTGAACTTCGCTGCGCCTTTTGAGATTGCCTCGTCTTCAAACCGCCCCGAGCTTATCACTTCGGCCACGTGCCTCAGGTCTCTCAGCCTCTTGCTGAAACTTTTGCTCATGTTCACGCCGGCGAAATGCATCGCGTAGTCATCGACAAGCCTGCTGTGCCTCTTCTCGGAGAGCTGAATATAAAAGTCGGCATGGTGCACAACACGTGCGAACTCACGCACGAATCTGGTGTCCAGACCCGTGTACTTCTTGACCAGCTCGGTGGCGCACATCTGCCTGTTCTCCCCGAACACAGCGATGAAGCATTTCTTTGCTATCCTCTTCACGATCCTGTCGCTCCACGGATGATGGTCAAGGAATACGACCCTGCCGCCGATCCTGTTCACCGAATTCACTATCCTTTCATAGATCGGCGCAGTCTGGTCTTCGGGAGTCAGATCCGTGACAAAAAGCAGTATGCCTCCCTTGCAGAGCCTACGTATCCCTGCTTCGGCGAAGGACACTTCAGCAACATCGTGGCCCGCGAAGAATATGTTGCCCAAAGGAATCTTGTACCTGAGGCGCACCAGCGCAGCGGCACCGACGCCATCTATGTCCGCTATGTGCGAGAGCACGGCTACGTTTCTCATGGGCCTATTATCTACGCTCTGCTATATAACGTTTTAGCAGCCTGGCAAGCCGCTGCCCGTAAGAAATAGAAGGGGCCTGCACTTGGGGGAAGACACAGGCCCTTTTTTCCTACTGTGGAGGTGATACAATAAGTTTCATGGTCGCCTTGCCAGCATAATACACCTTGTGGCCCAGCCTGTGCGTCACGAGCAGGCCCATTACCCTGAGCCTGTTCATCCTCGCGCATGCGGCGTTGTTGCCTCTGTATCCCATGTACTTTCTAACGTCGTCGGCGCAGGCCATTCCCTGCGGCTGAGTTTGCACAAAGTTTAGTATCTTAACGTCAACTACCGAGAGCTCCACCTGTTCCTCGCTCTCCGGACCATAGACCTCTGCCTGTCCCTCACCGGAGGCCATCTCTGCAACGCTCTCTTCCAGAATCTTCATCCTCTCGCCCAGGGAGGTAAGTATCATGTTTGTCTTCTCGCGCTGCTCACCCAGGTATCTGTACCAGCCCTCGGTGCTCAGGTTTGATGGTATGTCTGCGTTATTCCGCTGAAGCAGCTCTCCGACGCGCTTCTTCAACTCTTGCAGCTCAAGTTCCATCTGCTTTTTGTTCATTGCGCCACTCCACTCCTGATTGTCCCCAAACCCTTTCATGAGAGAATCATGAAACAATCATATGTGTGTGAAGATTAAGATATTTAAATATTACGCTTTTGCGGAAGAGTATGTATGCCTAGCTTCCAGACTTCCACTAATCTGCGGACGCACTGCCCTGAAAACTCAAAATGGATTTTGCCGACGTAGGATTCGTCTATTGTTGCTTGTCGCGCAATGACTCGAGTGTCTTTTGGGTGAGTATCTTCCTGGATACCAGATCCGCCATCTCCTCGTTGTTTGCGCGTCTGAAGTTCACGACCACTTCCTCCAGCTTCGCAATATCCTCTGGTTTGTACATGAACTGGTTCCCAGACTCTATGCGCTGCAGAGATATCTCGGCTGCTTCGCCGAAGAGTTCTTCGGCCGAGTCGGTGTCTCCAGAGTACAGGAACACCTCAGCCGCCTTCTGGTAGCACATGGCGGTGTAATCGCGTTCATCGTGGCCGTGCGGCACGGCGTCCTCATCAGGAGGATATGGATGAAGCTCCTCGGCCTCGTCCTGCCAGCTCGATGCGATATCATAGAGCACCTCGCTCGAATCGTCAAGACTCGCTCCCTGTACGCTTTTGAACGCGAGATCCCTCTGGCTTGCTGCCGAGACAAAATTGCCCTTGGAGGCCAGTTCCTCAGCTGAGTCGAGCAGTTTTCTGGCCTGATCTATCTTCAGATCTACTGAAGAGGATACCCATGACTGCTGCTGTTCCTTTGATTTTCCGCGGCCGAACATCCTTTCACTGCTCTTACTCTCCTCTGTCCGTTTATATAGATTCATGTTAAGACGCGCGACGGTAAACCGGTTCTGGCAGCAGGGTAATGGCAGGACTCGCGCTCCGGTGTTTTATGTTTATAAGAATATCCACAGATAAGATAGTGCAAACGCTTGCTGGTGTCTGGATTGCAGCAATTCCTCATTCCCACGAAAAGGGCCGAGCTACTGAAAGGCAAAACGCTTATGGATAGCGTGCGCAAGCGCCTCGGCTGCAGGATAGAGGTCAGGAACGAGAACGAGCTGCTGATAGACGGCGACGCCCTAGAGGAGTACAACGCGCGCGTTGTTCTGCAGGCGTTCGCCCGAGGGTTCGAGTTCGAGACCGCGTGCAAGCTGCTCAGCGACGAACGCTTCTTCGAAAGCATAGACATGAAGCAGCTTTTTAATAATGAAGCGCAGATAAAGAGGATCAAGGCGAGAGTCATAGGGACGGACGGCAAGACAAAGAGCTATGTGCAGAGCGTGAGCGGAGCCGATCTCGCGATATACGGCGACACGGTGAGCATGATAGGCACGGTCGATGAGATAAGGATAGCGAGGGCTGCGATAGAGGTGCTGCTCGAGGGGGGCACGCACAAGAAGGCATATGCGATAATGGAGAAGGCGAAACGACGGCTGAGGGAGGGTAGATAGCACGGCTGAGGATAAGACGAGGAACGCAGAAGAGATATTCAAGGAGTTCAAGGAGCACTCCATAACCGAGTTCTTCCGCAAGAACAGCCAGATGCTCGGCTATGCTGGCAGGGTAAGGTCGCTGACAACCATAGTGCACGAGTACGTGACCAACAACCTTGATGCCTGCGAAGAGGCGGGCATACTGCCGGAGATAGAGGTGAGGGTGAAGGAGCTGGCCGAGAGCAGGTACAGCGTTTACGTGCGCGACAACGGACCCGGCATACCCTCAAAACACATCGGCAAGGCGCTGGCGTCTGTGCTCACAGGGACAAAGTTCCACAGGTACATGCAGCAGCGGGGCCAGCAGGGCATAGGGGCAGGCGGCTGCACCATATTTGCACTGATAACAACTGGCAAACCGATACACGTGAGGTCGGGCACGGGAAAAGAGGCATACGCCTGTGACCTTAGCATAGACATCAAGGGCAACAGACCTCTAGTGAACAACCTAGAGCAGATAAAATCGGACTTCCGCGGATTGATCGTGGAGGGCGAGTTCGGGGAGGTCAAGTACGAGAAGGGCGAACACGGCGTCTACGAGTACATACGCAGAACTGCGCTATCGAACCCCCACGCCAGCATAAAGCTCATAGAACCCGACGGCAACGAAGCCGTGTTCCCGCGATCTGTAACAACGATGCCGCGCAGGCCAAAGCAGATACTGCCGCACCCGCTCGGCATATCGGCGAGCGACCTGCTCGACTTCGCGCACACGAGCGAGAGCAGGAAGGTCACGTCCTTCCTTGTTGACTCCTTCTCAAGGGTCACGCACGACAAGGTGAGGGAACTGGTAGAGATTGCAAAAGACGTGGACTTCGAGAAGGCGCCGAGACAGCTTACGTGGGAGGATGCGACGAAGATAGTCAACGCATTCAAGCGGGTGAAGTGGATAGGCCCGGAGCTTGACGCGATGTCAACGATAGGCGAGAAACAGATAGACATCGCTATGCGCAACATACTCAACCCCAAGTTCAGCAGCGTCGTGGAGCGCAAGCCGCAGGTATTCAAGGGGGGCGTGCCCTTCGTGGTTGAGGTAGGAATAGCCTACGGGGGCGAGGCCGGAAGGAAGAACGGCGAACTCGTTTCGGGCAACATACTAAGATTTGCGAACAAAGTGCCGCTACTGTTCGACACTGGCAGCTGTGCTATAACTGAGGCGGTGCAGGGAATAGACTGGAAGCGCTACTCCATAGCAAAGTTCGACGAAGAACCGGTGAGCGTGCTCGTCAATGTCTCAAGCGTCTACATACCTTATTCGGGAGTTGGCAAGCAGGCGATCGCACAGGAGGATGAGATAGTCGAGGAGATAAAGCTCGCTGTGCAGGATGCGGGCAGGAAGCTGCAGAGATTCCTGAGCGGCGAACGGCACAGGAGCGTGCAGGAGAGCGGCTACAAGACGATAATGAGGTATGTCAGCCAGCTTTCCGCGGATCTCGAGGAACTGACAGGAAAGAAGAAAGAGGAGACGCAGAAGGAACTGAGGAGCCTCATAGAGAGGAAGTACAAGAACCTGTTCAGGGGTGTGGAAGGCGGGGAAGAAAGCAGCGAAACTGAAACAGAGAGTGAGAGCTGAACCAATTCATGGAGCCGTGTATCCTGAACTCCACTGGTTCGTGTACGTCACCGCGCTCGGGACTCCGTTGTTGTTATTTCCGCTGTAGTCGTTGGCATTGCCGTTGAGAGGCCACCAGCCCACGAGGTTCTGCAAGCGAAGAGGCGCGCCGCCGATGCCTTCAGTATACAAGTACTGTATTTCGTTTGTTGAGAGGGAGGTGTTGTAGATTTGTACATTCGCTATCGTTCCGTTTACATAGGGGTATGATATATAGAAGGGCCCATTTGAATAGTAGCTGTAAGCCCCCGCAAGCGTTGCAGTGCATGGAGAATAAACAGCACCATCATCATACTCATTCACCTGCAGACCGGTATTATTTATGACTAGAGTCTGTTGATACCACGTGTTTGTACCTACTGTGAACCCTACGCATCCATGATAAGCTGAATTGGACACGTTGTCAATCTCATATCCCAGGGTTCCTGGATAAGATATCTTGGTGTTGATCCAGTTGGGATTTCTGTTGTTGTAGAACGGGAAACCGTAGTTACTGCTGGTGGGAGGCAGACTCGAAAAGCTAATCCAATAAACGAGAGTCCAGCTGTTCTTCACAGGCCCTGTGTTAGGGTTGGCGCCCAGGTTGATGTAACCTCCACCGCCGTTATAGACAGATCTAAAATCAGCAACATACTGTGGCAGTTCCCCGTTGCAAACGCCCTCGAGGTTGATGAACGATGCCGTGCCCGGCCCGTTAGGTCTGAAAACCTGACACGCTCCAGGAGGTGCACGCGGAGCAAATGTGCCCGCATTAAAAACGCCAAGTTGAAAAAGCGCTCCTAGGACTACTGCTATAATCAGGATGGCCCAGCCGTAGGTCATGAGGTACTCCATCGCAGACTGGGACTTTCTGGCTTTGCGCTGCATGGTGACTCGAAATGCATGTGCTGTTAAAATTTTAAAGGCTATCGAGGTTCTCGACATGCTTCAGAGCACGAGCTGGTCGAGGTGGTCGCTGTCAAGAAGCTTGACGTAGTTGTACTCAACGCCCAGCTTGAGCACCTCTGCCTCTTTGCCG
>JAKANZ010000016.1 GCA_021823435.1 Microcaldota archaeon | reverse complement strand
GGCGCTGAGGTGCTTCTTCCCGACGCCAGGCAGCAGCTCAAGTGAATGCATGCGTATGTTGAGCGGCGAAGCCGTGTTGAACACGCCGACGAACTTGGCCTCGTTCTGCTTTATTATCTCGGCTATGGCTCCTGGCAGCTCGTTCTTCGCGACCTGCGTGAGGTCGTTGTACATTACCCTCGACTTTATCAGCGCGATTTTGTCCCTCTCCCCCTTTCCTATGTAGACGCGCTCCCTTATCTTTATCTCCGTCACCTTGGGCACAGCCTCCAGCAGCGTGAACTTCGTTTCGCCCACCAGCTGCACCAGCGGCTCAGGTTTAACAGAAAAGGACTTGCCCGTCGAGAGATAGTCGAGCACCAGGGCGTACTCCTCCAGACCCTCGTGTTCGTGTGTTTCGTGCGTTTCCTGAATCATGATTTGTCACTCTCGCTTGCTGCAAGGCAATTCCACCCTTTTCCTATTTGCCCCTAAACTTTTTCACTACTTCCATCATCTTGCCAACCTCGTCCTCCTCAAAGGTCTTCTTCTCCTTGGCAAGAATGTGCTTGAGCTGCAGGGCTTCGATCGGCATTATGTCTGCTATCTTTATTGCCGTGCCCTCCCCCACTCCGTACTCAGTCAGCTCCTTGACCATCTTCTTCGCGTCGGCGGCGCTGATGCCAGAGAACTTCTTTATGTGCTCGTATGCCAGCTTCTGCTCGTATCCGAGCTCTCCCTCGCCCTTCCTCTCCTCAAGCACCTCCATCGCCTCGGCTGAGGTTACCGGACGCTTATCGCTCTGGCTCTTCCCTATCATGCCTCCACACCCGAGATTGCTCGTTCAAGCTATTTAAATGCTATGTATCGATATTATAGCATGCCGGATCTGGACGCCAGCGCCGTATACAAGCAGGTCCTGGAGGAGATGAAGAAGCACATAGCCGGCAAGATAGAGACAATAGAACTAATGGTCATAGCATTGGTCGCGAACGGCCACACCCTTCTAGAGGGCGTGCCTGGCGTGGCAAAGACGACGATCACCAAGGCGTTGGCGAGCACGATAGATGCTGATTTCAAGAGGCTTCAGGGCACCCCGGACCTCGAGCCCAGGGACATAGTTGGCTATACGTATCTCGACACTGACAACTCGGTCAAGCTGACCAGAGGTCCTGTGTTCACGAACATACTCCTCGTTGACGAGCTCAACAGGGCGCCTCCAAAGACAATGAGCGCACTTCTCGAGACGCTGGAGGAGCGGCAGGTGAGCCTGGGCGGGTCCACGCTTCCGCTGCTGACTCCCTTCGTGGCCTTCGCCACGCAGAACCCGCTCACGGTAGAGGGCACGGAGCCGCTACCCAAGGTGCTCGCCGACAGGTTCATCATGAAGATAAGCGTCGACTATCCGAGCATGCAGGAAGAGGAAGAGATGCTCCGGATAAAGGAGCGCGAAGAGAAGACGGCTGTGAGGAAGATAATAGGCACAAAAGACGTCATCGAGCTTCAGGCGCAGGCAAAGAAGATAACGCTGCCAGACGACGTTGCCGAGTACATAACAAAAATAGTCAACGCGACGAGGAAGGACATACACGTGGTGATGGGCGGCAGCCCGAGGGCCGATATCGCATTCATGCAGTGCGGCAAGGCGAAGGCGCTGCTGGAAGGCAGGCAGCAGGTCACAAAAGATGACATCAGGTTCTTGGCCAGGCCGGTGCTCAGCCACCGCATAGCCGTCAGAGCCACGGGCGGCATAGGCGTTCACGGCATAGTAGACGGCATACTCGCCACGCTCAACTAGCGTGCGCGTCTTCGTTTTCGCCCCTTTCTCTCCCTTGTCAGATACACACACTAAACGGACTTTGAAGAGACAAGCAGTACCGTCGCGGAGAGTCGGCCAGCTGATAATTATTGCGCACAATTAAAACCGACGCTTGCAAATAGCGCAACGCCCTCTTCGGTTAGACCTGCATACCGCTGAGGAGCTTCATAAGTTCGCCAAACACCACTTTCTTCCGCTCCCTGCTCAGCCTGAAAAGCGGCTTTGAAAGCATGTCTTCGCTGACCGTGAACACGTAGTTCAGCTTTACCGTGCTGTCCATCTGCACTCCCTCCTTCTTCGGCAGAGGTATGCCCTTCGCATAGGGGTTCGCCGTTATTCCGGCGACGACCACGTTGTTGAACTCCTCGTAGAGCACTACAGCAAGCCGTTTCTTCTCTTCGCCAAATTCGCTTAGCTTTGCGGTTACTACCACCACGTCCCCGGAATTATACATCGCCTACCACCTCATCCTCAGCGTTCTCCCATAGCTCCGCCATTCTCTTCTGTTGAGTACGCTTGATGAACTCAATGTAGGCATCGTTCATACGTTCGCTCTTCGCAAATGCTATGAGGTCAGATATTATCTCGCTGTATGTCTGCCTATCGTATTTCTTCAGCTTGTTCAGGTCTCTCACGAGCGATTTCTTTAACTGTATCGTCGTTATATCGTCTTTCATTATATGTCAACTATAACTTACTATAGCAAAAATATAATAAATATACAGTCCTTTCTGATCTCTGAGATCCTTCCGGATAGCATAGAAAGCTATTTAAAACAACACAGTGCTATCCTATGAGAAAAAGTGGATGAATATGGCCCTCAATAAACTGCAGATACTGCTTTGGGGAATCACGGCACTCAGCATAACCTCGGTTGTTTTTGGAGACAGTCTGCTGAGCTCTCTTTCGGTAACGCTCTGCGGTTTCGTCACGGGCATACGCACTGTAATAGGTGCACTTGCGCTTGCGCTTTTCCTGATAGGCGGCGTTCTATACGCAATAGCCCACTTCCTTCCAACGTCGCTTGACTACAGGAAGAACCTGATAGGCTGGTCAACAGCGATGATAGTAGGAGGCATAATCGGTCTCATAGTCGTGATACTGGCGCAGCCGCTCATAAGCACCTTCACTGGCATAGGAACCAGCGTGGGAGGTGTGATCGGAGCCAACGCGATCACGTGCTGATTACAGCGCGGATTGGCCTCGTGTAAATGAATGCTGGCTTAAATAGTTAAGCTGCAGAGTGGAAACCATGCGGCTCACAGACAATAGATTAAGCTACATAGAGCTCTTCCTGCTGCTCTTGCTGGTGGTGCTCCAGTCAGGCATAGCGCTTCTTTTCTTCTACATTTCCTCCGGATTGGCAGTTTTCAGCCTAGTCTTCGAGCTGTCGTTCCTTGCGTTCGCCCTGCTCTACGTTGTTCCCGACAGAAGGCCTGATGGCGAGGGAGCGGCGCCGCGCCTCCTGCACGCGCTGTTCAGCATCGCCATCTTCTCATTTATCATGTCCATTCTCACCTCTGGCGCCGCATATCCGGGACTCATGGTCAAGCTTCTCACTTCGATACAGACGCTTGGGCTCTGGCTGGTGCTCTTCATACCGCTTTTCTTCCTCGCCTTCACAGGCGTCTACTTCTTAAGGAAGGAGCACGGCAGTGAGACTGGCACGAAACTGCTTCTCCTTGCCTCAGTGCTTTTCATACTCATTCTGTACTACTTCTTCATAATCAACGGCGCCCTCTCCGCAGATGATGAGGAGCTGCTCAAGCTGGTGAGCGTGCAGCTGCTGCTCAACGGCTCAAACCCCTATGCCACCTCAATCTCCCTCATTCTGTACCAGCACACAAGCAGCATAGGCGCCACGCTCACCGCAGGCAACACGCTCCTCGGAACCATGGACTACCCTTCGCTCTTCTTCCTTGCCTCCGCCCCGTTCTACTTCATCGCCAAGCCCGTCATATACAACCTTGTCCACGTGTACATGCCTGCGCAGTTCGTCGTTTTCCTGTTCGTCCTGCTGGTAACCTTCGCATACCTGATGAAACAAAAGCAGTTGATGCGCCCCCAGCTCACCCTCCTGCTGTTATTCGTGCTCAGCGCAACCGAGCTCTCATCGATAACCACCTACCTAATGCTCGCCCTCCTTCTTCTTGCCTACGCCAAGATAGAATCAAAGTATGCGTGGCTGTTTCTCGGCCTCTGCCTTTCAATTCAGCAGGAGCTGTGGCTCCCTGTCCTGTTCCTCCTAGTGTACTCGCTGAACACCTACGGCATCAGGGCTGGAGCGCGCAATGCCGTGGGGGCGCTAGCTGTATTTCTCGCGTTCAATGCTTACTTTATTCTGCTTAGCCCATCAGCGTATTTCGGATCGATCTTTGGTACGCTGAACCAGCCGATCTTGCCGTTCAATCCGTCCCCGTTCGCGTTCTTCATGCTGAGCTCCTACCAGCTTCCTCTCGCCTCCTACTCGCTCCTCTTCGAGGCGATAGCCGTGTTTCTGCTTCTCGTCTTCCTATACCTGAACAAGAAGGAGCTCATTCCGCTGTTCAGCCTAATCCCGTTCCTGGTGCTCGATCACATACTTGTTTCGTATTACGCCTTCTTCCTGTTTCTTTTCATATTCGCCATAGCGACCTCAGACGGTGCCAGGCGTAGGGGTATCGTCGAAATGTGGCTGCGTAAACACAGGGCGCATTTCTTCTTAGCAGTTTCTGCCGCAGCGCTTCTCATCATAGGTTTCGTAGCCGCGTCTCACAACACGTATCAGAGGAACTTCGACATAACCGCCACCAACCAGACTCTCTTCATCAACACCGCCGGCAGTTCTACGATACTGAACTCGCGGCTGGCATACCACAATATGAGCAACGACACGCTGTACGTTTTTGCGTTCAAGTATGCGGGCATATCCGCCGGTTTCTCCGGTCTCATAAACCAGAGCATAATAAGCAACCCGCAGGCATGCCTGCCTAGCGACTATAGGTGCCTGATAAACGTCAACAAGATAATGCTGCCGAACAGCTCTGGCGTATATCCGCTTAGTCTGCGCATAAACTGGTCCAAAGACAACGGTGAGGTGAGCCGCGCAGCTGTCGCCCTGTACAACAGCAGCTACTTCTACGTCTCGGGCAGCATTGGCAACAGCTCAGGCTAGCCAGCATGCTACTATTTTTAATGCTAATGCGTATGTGCTATTGGTTGCATGTCTACGGTGCTTGAGGACGCGTGGGAGACCTACACGAAGAACATTAAGCTCGTGCTGCTCTTCTCGATACCCTTCATCATAGCCTTCCTCATTCCGCTTCTCGCCCCGCTGCCTACGTATATCTCCAGCGGCGCGATCTTCCTGAGAAGCGCGAGCATCTTCCTGAACATAAATGCTCTGGGTCTGGCCGTCATAGTCGTTTCGTCGTTCATCTCCCTCCTCTTCCTCAGCTTCGCTTTCGTGGCGATAAGCCTCATGGTCAAGGCGGAGCGCACCTTCACCAAGCACCTCGCCAGCGCGATACGGGGCATAGAGAAGTACACGGCGAGGGTCTTCGTTGTCCTGCTCGCTTACGCTTTCATACTCGTGCTCGTCAACATACTCGGCTACTTCCTTGGCATAGAAACCGTGCTGACCCCCGTTGTCGGCTTCTTCCTCTTCATGGCCATCTTCTACGCGCCCACGGCCATAGTGATAGACAACAAGAGCATAGGCCAGGCGCTGAACCGCAGCCTGGAGCTGATCGGCGAGCGCCCGCAGTACTTCCTCCTCTGGGTCGTCTCCCTGGTACTGGTCGTCTCGGTTGTCGACTTCGTCGTGATACACGCGACCGGCACGCTGCTCTCAAGCTACATCATGCTCGTGCTCAACAGCCTCTTCATACTTCCCTATTTCGTGATCTTCCAGGCTGAGGCCTACATGCGCAGATTCTCGATACTCAAGCACTGAAAAATGCAAGAGCATATTTATACGTTAGTATTGAGTTATAGGCGAAGGCACCATGTGGAAGACTCTCGCCCTTTCGCTCCTTGCGCTAGCTCTGTTGACCGGAATAGCGGGCGCTGCCACAACAAGCCTATGCAACATAGTCACCTCGCCTGTTACATTCGACACGATAGGCATAGCGCTCATCGCGTTGAGCGTGTCCTTTGATGTTGTGGCCATTGGCTACATAATAGGCAAGATCTTCCCCGACACGAAGGTCAGCCAGTGGGTCGTCGGCGAGACCTGGGAGATAACAAAGTCTGTTCTGCTGATAGCCGCGATATACTCGCTCATAGTCTTCATAGGCAACGTGTCGACCTTCCTCGTCTCGCCTGCAGCGCTTAGCGGCGTTGTTGTTACGGGAAACAGCAACGTGCCCGGCGCCTCGCTGATAGGCGGTGCGTGTGCATACCTCTCTGGTGAGCAGACCTACATCAACACCGCATTCCAGAACCTGCTAGCTCTCGGCGGCTCGATAGGCACGCTCGCCAAGCTGCAGATAGGCGCCTACTTCCCCGTGCCTCCCATACCGGTATCCCCGGTGATCTTCGAGTTCGGCTTCGTGCTTTCTCCCTACAAGAACGGCATGATCAACGTAGGCACGAGGGGCGCGTGGTCGTCGCTTCTTGGCGACATGCTGAACCTGGTCGCGCTTCCCGTGGCATTCATAATCTCGATGCAGATCACCATACTCCCGCTGCTCTTCTCCCTCGGTCTCGGCGTGCTGCTGCCCATCGGCCTGGTCTTCAGGGCGCTCCCGTTCCTCAGGGGGATAGGCGGCGCGCTGGTAGCGATAGCCATAGGCGTGTCGCTCATATATCCCGCCACCCTCCTCCTCTTCAACTATCCGATAACGCAGGTCCTCCAGGCTGGCGGCACATACAGCCCGCCCTCCGCGAGCTGCTCCCTGGGCATCTTCTGCGGAGTCATAGGGCAGATCGGCGCCGGCTTCACGGCGATGGGTCTCGCCTTCGCGAGCATACAGAGCGTCTATCCCGCGCTGAACCAGATACTAACGTACGGAACCTTCCTCATGCTCCAGTTCCTGCTCTTCATACTCGACCTCGCGGTGGTCTACTCTCTGTCCAACAACATAGCCAGGACTCTCGGCGGCACGATCAGGCTCGAGTTCGGAGGGAAGTTGAAGCTGAAGTGAAAACATGATCGGTTTCCTGTTGGCTACATCGTCTTCCGCGTCCGCATGCGGCTTCACCCAGCTCAACATCTCCAACTGGCTCGGCATAAACTCGCTGGTCATACTCGCCATAATAACGATAGCGGCGTTCGTGTATACGCTCGCCAACCTTCTTCCCGGAGAGAGGGGGCAGAAGCTCAAGGGCGCCGCGAACTATGAGATAATAGAGGCGATGCTGAGCATAGTGCTCATAATAGTGCTTCTGCTGCTCGTCTCTGCTGAGTGCAGCGTCGGCCCCGCGCTCGTTGGCAGCAACGGCTACACCGGCGTCTTCGGCGCCGACGACACATATCTTGGCAACCTCCTCTTCCTCAACGGCCTGAACATAGTCAGCAACTTCTACACGACCTCGATACAGTTCGTAACGGTGGCGAACATCTGGTACTTCGGCTCGACGCAGGTGGCCGACCTGCTGGGCACCAAGACGTTCAGCCCCAAAGGCGTGCAGATGAAGATGAGCGTTTCAAGCTCCATAGACATACTGTTCACCGAGTTCTCGGAGCTCTTCACCGCGATATACAGCGGACTGCTCATAGTCACTTTCGGAGGCCTCTTCATCCTCTTCCTGACACTGCCGATCGTCCAGGCCGGAGCGTTCAACGTAGTCATACCCATAGCCATAGTGATGCGCGCCATACCCTTCGCTGGACCGCAGCTCAGGCGCACGGCGAACACGTTCATCGCCCTCGCCATCGGCTTCTTCCTCGTCTTCCCGCTCACCATAGCGTTCGACTCGTACGTCGCTTCCTGCCTCAGTATGCCGTTCGGCGGCGGAGCCGCGCAGTGCAACGCATCCGTGAACTATCCTTTCTTCTCCAACGCCCTCTCGGGCTATGACGGCGCGGTCACCGCGATAACATCCAACTCCGTATCGATATTCACCGTCGGCAGTAGCACGGCGCAGAGCGGCCAGGTCCCGAGCGACCTGAATGGCCTAAGTCTGCCCACAACCTTCTTCGGCACCTCCTTCGCCAACTACGGCCAGTTCTTCACCGAGCTGTATGATGCGCCGCTTGTGGCGGAGCAGTACGGCAGGGCGATAGCAGACTATGTCTTCCTCGGCGTCTTCCTGCTGGCGATAGACATGGCGATAACGATGGGATTCGTGATCAGCGTTGCAAAGGGACTCAACAACATAAACCAGGTATTCGGCAGCGGGCCTGTTCTGGAATGAGTGGATGAAAACAGAAATGACGATATTGGCGTTCGCGCTCTCCTGCGTGTTCCTAGCCTCTGTTCTGTCCGCGGCGAGCACCACGTCGTTCATCTCCACATACTCAGAGTTCCAGTACTGGATACCTGTGATCATGCTTGCTGTACTCGTCAGCGTCATGATAACTGCGATCTACTACGTCATCGGGGTGATACTCGATAGCAAGAAGGTCAAGGGTGCGGCGGTGAGCGAACTGGGGCAGGCGATAGGCACAGGCGTGCTGGTGATAATAATCATAGCGGTCTTCACTCTGGTCGGCACCACTTCGCTCTCGCTCTCATCCCTGGTCGCGCCCAGCGCGCTCTCCGGAGTATGCGCCAATTCCCTTTCCACGTCGAGCATAGACCTTATAAACAGCGTCAAAACGATGAACGGCTATGCGACCCCTGCCAACCAGATATGCAGCGCCGTCTCCACCCTCGCAAACTCCACCGCCGACATAACAGACAGGATAAACTACGGGATGTACGCGAGCTACATAATAATAGCCAACCTGACCAACCAGTCGGCGCACAACATAAACTCCCTGTACGACTTCGAGACGTGGCTCGGCTTCCTCGCCAACTTCAGGGCCAACACGCAGATATGCGGCTCTGGAACCCCTCCAGATCCCTGCATACTGCCCTGGGTCCCGAGGCTGTTAAACATCGCCATAAACTACACCCCGCTCTCCGGATACACCACTCTCACGTCCGTCACGTCCCCGCTCGAGTCAGAGGCAGACCTCACCTTCTACATACTCTTCATGCAGCTTCTGATAATAACGGTCCTGCTCTATGCATGGCCTTACCTGCTCGCCGCTGGCATAGTGCTGAGATCCACCATGTTCACCAGGAAGCTTGGCGGCCTGCTGATGGGAATCGCGTTAGTATCGGTGCTCATCTACCCTCTTATGTACGTGATAGAGTACTCATCGTTCACAAGCCAGAACCTCGGGCCGATAGGAGCCAGCAACCTGCCGAGCAGGCCGCTCTATGAGCAGCAGTTCTCCTCAGAGGGCGGCAATGTCCTTGTCTACGGCTCCGCTGCGCACGGATACGTAGCAACCAACTCCCTGTCGAGCATTCCATCAGGCTGTTCCGCAGGCCAGTATGTGTATGAGGCGCAGTGCGGCAACACCATGACCCTGAATTCAGGCACATGCACCAGCTCCCAGCCACTCCAATACCAGTTCTGCACAGTCGGCGGCTACGTGCCCGCATCAGCACCCAACCTGCACAACTCCTGCTCGGGCTCGCCGTACGTATACGAGTCCCAGTGCGGCAACCCCGCGACAGCGGGAAGCTGCGCCTCATCTTCGGTCGCAGCGTCGCAGCTCTGCCCGACGAGCGGGTACGTGCCAGGCTATCTCTTCCCCAAGGCGAACTGCCCGTCAGGGGAGTGGGTCGAGCAGACGAACTGTGCAGACCCATCGCAGGGCTACGTGTCCTCGCCCAGCACCTCCATCCCTACATGCGTGTCCTACTCTAACATACCCACCGACCCGACCACGGGCCAGCTCGCCCTGTGCAATGTCACGCTCAACTCGAACATCAACTTCTTCCAGCTTCCGAGGGCAGACCAGGTGCTCAACTACTACTCCTGCCTTCCCGTAGACGCGTTCGGCAACGTGGACGTGGTTGGGGACGAGGCGGCATTCTCGGCCTTCTACCTCATCCCTGGTTTCTCTGCTGTGGCCGGAATTGGCTCCGCGGTCACCGGCCTTCCGGTCACGCCGCTCGACATTCTCGGCGGCTGCAAGCCGTCCAACGCTATCGGCGCGGTCTTCTCCCTCACCAACATGTATGGCGTTACATTCGTATCGAGCATCTTCACGCTGCTGCTTAACGCGATAGTAGCGCTGGCTGCGATAGCTGGCATATCCGGACTGATGGGAGGGGACACGAGCATACTCGGTCTCAGCAGGCTGATATGATGAGAAAAGAGACGCTGATCGTATTGGCCGTCGCCTTCCTGCTTCTTCCCAGCAGCGTCCATGCCGGCCTGCTCTCCAGCCTCACGAACTTCTGCAACACGTCCATCACAGGCAGCGAGTCCGCCGCCGTATCATCGGGCGGGATAAGCGGTGTTGTGACGATATCCTTGGTGATAGTCCTGTTCATGCTGATGGCGCTCGGCATCTTCTATGCGCTCGGCTACGGCTTCGGGATAGACAGCGTCAAGAACTTCACAAAGACAGAGATGATGGAGAGCGTCTTCACGCTGGTCATAATCATACTCGTGGGAGCCGGGTTGGCATTCGCCAGCGGAGCGATGAGCTTCGTGGCCAACCTGGGGCTCAGCGGCATACAGGCCGCAGCATCAAGCTTCTCAGGCTACGTGCCCGCACCACAGGTTTCTGGGTCTACCTGCTCATCAAGCAGCTATGTCTACGAAACGTCGTGCAGCGTGCCTGGCACCGCCGGTTCGACGTGCTACACGCAGCAGGAGGCGCGGTCACAGCTCTGCCCTCAGAGCTCCGTCATCGCCATAAGCGGCGCGGGCGGCGCCTACAGGACGATGTGCACCAACCTCGTAGGGAACGGTGTCGCCACAGGCATAAACAACATAATCCCCTCGATGGTCACCCTCTTCGTGCTCAACATCTTCAAGGAGACCACGGTGTATGCGATGCCGTACGGAATGGGTTTCACGTTCCAGCCGTTCGCAGGCCTCGACCCTGTTATCAACATAGTGCAGAGCCAGCTCAACATCTACTTCGTGGTGATAATGATATACGTCGGCATCAGCTTCCTGCTGATATTCATCTACAACGTGTTCCCGATATTCCTCTATGGCGGGGTGCTGCTCAGGTCGTTCCCGTGGACCCGCGCGGCCGGCGGGTCGCTCATAGCCTTCTTCATCGCCTTCTACATCATCTTCCCCGCCATCCTGTATCCGTTCACGCTCTACATCTCGACGCTAAATGCGAACATCGGGGCCATCAGCTCTATCTCCGCGAAGAACATCGCTACGCAGTCGTCCTATACCGCGATAGAGGGGCTTGTTTTCGGGGCCGCGATGGTGAGCGAGATACAGGGATTTGCGGAGTCTGTAGGATACATAGGGGTGCAGATAATAGGAGTTCTCATAGCCTTCCTCATCTCCTACGACCTGGTGGAGGTGCTGGGCGACGTGCTGGGTGCGCCGTCGCTCCATTCGAGGAACCTGCTTAGCAAGATGATATGATGATCGACTACTTTGTGCTTGCAACGAGCGTTTCGAGCTTCCTTACCTCACCGTACAACTACTGGGCGCCGTTCGCTTTCGCGTCTGCGGCAGCCGTGATAGCGCTGCTGGCAATAATCATGATGTTCAGCTCATTCACAGGCAGGGAGCGCATGCGCGTCTGGGCGAAGGTGAAGATATACGACGTGATCTTCTCCATCATGCTGATATTCGTCTTCTTCGTGATCATAGCGCTCTTCACCTCCATCAACTTCAAGACGCAGGTGTTCGGCCCTCTAAACCTCACGCCCAGCGACTGCTCTGGCCCCTCGGCGGTGGTCAGCGGCGGGGACATCATGTCGCTCGCGGTGTGCGACATGTACACCTTCAACCAGAACGTCATAAACCTCAACACCGCCATATTCCTCATTGGCCTGCGCATGTCGTTCGCGCCGCAGATAGGAATAGGCTATACTAACTTCTTTGGTATTCAGGGAGTAGGGGTCGATACAAAGATAAGTCCCTCTGCGCCTGGTTTCGAGACGTTCACCGGATATCTGCTCGACGCGCTCTACACGGCTTTCGTGATATCGCAGCTGCAGCTCATCATACTGGCCGCAGCACTGCTGATGTTCTCGGTCCTGATGCTGATCGGGATAGTCGCGAGGATATTCGTCATAACGAGGAGTTTCGGAGGAAGCCTCATAGCGCTAGCCATAGGCACGGGCATAATCTATCCGCTGCTTGTCTGCATAACCTACGGCTACATCAACGTCGGCATGGCCAAGACCGGCCTGTCGCTCACTGGCGCAGGCGCGATAGCGTTCATCGGCGGCATCACTGGCGCGCTCTTCACCCTGCTGCTCGGCGGACTCGGCGTGCCGGGCCTGTCTAGCCTTCTCGCCCAGTTCCTGCAGTTCGCGGGCTACGCCGGCATGGGTCTAGTGCTCGTCCCGCTGCTGAACCTGCTGATAGTGGACGTGTTCGTCATAGACTTCTCCTCCGCCGTGGGAGAGCGAATGGATTTTATGTCCCTGCTCGCAAACATGATATGAGCCGATAAAGATGAGAAAGACTGCTCTGTTGTCCGTGTCTTTGCTCCTGCTGCTCCTACTTGCAAGGCCGGCACTCGCCCAGAGCACGGGCTGCAGCCCATCAGCATCCATAACGCAATACCTGGTGCCGTGGTACTGCAGCCAGATAAACCAGGCTGTGCAGAGCATCTGGTACCAGTGGGAGCCCGTGGCATTTGCCGCGGTGATGTTCGCCTTCCTGATAGCCGCCACTATATTCATGCTCGGGACGGCGATGCGCAACGAGAAGATGAAGAGCTTTGGGGTCGGGGAACTGTACGAGGCGACAGCAACCTCGCTCATAGCGATACTCTTCCTCTTCCTGTCTGCGGTGTTGTTCGGGGTGCTTCCAGCGTTCATCACCGGGCCCCTCAACCCATACAGCGTCACACTTACCAACATGACCAGCACGATGCAGGCAACGCAGGGCGTGATCAAGAGCATCTACGACGTCGTCATGATATCATCGTTCTACAGCAGCATAAACATCCAGGTTTACATAGCCGAGGTCACGAAGGCGGCAGCTGGTAGCGGCGAGAACATCGCCGGTTATGGCACGGCCTCCCTTCTCCAGCCTGTCTCAAGACTCTTCAATCCCCTGGCAAGCGCGATAACGCTCTTCTTCATAATCCCGGGCCAGACGGTGAGCGGGCTGCTGATGGACGGCCTGCTGGCGCTCAACGCCGAGTTCTACTTCGTACTCTTCTTCATGTACACTGCCATACCGGTGTTCCTTATCCCAGGGATAATACTCCGCGCGATCTTCCCTCTCAGGAGCGTTGGCGGCCTGCTGATGGCCGTTGCGTTCGCCTTCTTCCTCATAATGCCCATCCTATTCGCCGCCGCATACACGCTGAGCAACCAGGGAGTTGTGCAGGCGCTGCAGAGCGCGTCAGCGCAGATAACGGCCAACGGCCAAGGCACTGGAGCTGAAAACAATGCTGCATCTCCCACCTCCCCGCTGGTCACGCAGGTGCAGGCGGTACAGAGCGACCTCGGCGGCTTCTTCCTGGAAGTGCTCTTCTACCCCGTGCTGATACTCGCCCTCACCTATACCTCCATGAACATACTGGCAGACTTCATAGGCGGAGCAACGCAGACAACTGGCAAGATGAGGCTGCTCTAGCGCAGCCTGGCTCAAAGATTAATAAATGCGTAATGCATGGATTATAGGAGGGGTTAGGTTTGCCGATTTCGCAGAGATTCCTTTTTTCAATCCTCATCCTGATATCAGCAATATTCATAATAGCCATCTACCTTGTCCCAGTGCCCGCTCCGATCAAGCTTGTGTTCGCGTTCCTGGCTCTGGGCGCAGACGTGCTCGCCTTCTCCACCAAGCTCTACATGAGCTTCTTCATGCCTGTCCTCAGGATGAAGAACAAAACGGCAACGATTGAGACCGAGGAGCCGTTCACGATGGCGCCCTCGGGCAATGCCATAGTGGTCAGGAGGTCTGGTGCGATCTACGCTAGTGCCTTCGTTACAGTGCCCTCTTACAGGTCTGCAACAGAGATGAACGCCGAGGAGAAAACCGACTTCTCCAGGCTCTTCAGTCGCGCGCTTACCGTAACCAAGGACCCCGTGAAGTTCTCCACCCAGCTGTACGTGATCAACAAGGACGAGTACATAAACAACATAAGAAACAAGCTAGACGAGGCTGAGGAGCGCTACCAGAACGCAACGACATCGCAGCAGCAGAACAAGTCTGACATGGAACGCATAAAGGGCGAGGTGACGATGTGGCACAACCTGTACGACAGCGTCAACAAGGTGGGCTCGCACGCCCTGGAGGCGTTCGCGATGGTAACCGCCGAGGGCGGAAACGAGGAGGAGGCGATAAACCTTGCGCTTCAGCGTGCCGATGAAGTCGCCGCCGGGGTCAGCGCTGCGTTCGGAGTGACAGCGAGCCTGGTAGAGGGAGAGGAGCTGCTCAGGTTCGTTGAGCCGGATCATATGATACCTCCGATAACTGTGGCTGAGCAGCTCAGGGAGAAGGACATCACAGCAGAGATGTGAAACATGGATGAACGTACTATGATCTATCTCGGCGCGACAGGCGCGATAGCGGTCATAATAATGGCAAGCGCGTCCTCGTTCGGAGATCTGTGGTTCATCGCCTTCCTGCTCTCGATATTCGCGATAATCATGATCTTCATACTAAACTATGCCGACTTCATACTCTTCCCTGTATTCACGGCAATGTTCGGGATAAAGATAGTGCCCGTGAAGAACTACTACATACCCAAGGGCAGCAGCTGCGTGATCAAGTACATCAACGGGATCTACTACGCTACCGGATACCTTACAGCCAACATCTACAAGTACGTATTTGCCGCGGAGAACGTGGACGAGAACGAGGCGACAAAACTGAGCGAGGGTCCGGACAAGTGGGAGCGAATAGTCATGAACGCCGGCTTTCCTTTCAGGTTCAACGTGGTCTCGATAGCCGAGGACGTGCAGAGATACAGGGACGACCTCGAAGGCAGGCGAGGCACGCTAGAATTCCAGCTGAGCAAGGAGATGAGTTCCAGCGCTCCCAACGAACTGACCATACAGGACCTGCAGAGGAAGATGAACATCATAGATGCGAGGATAGACAGGCTGTCGGGAGGTGAGCGGCCTGTAGACTCTGTGATGTACATAGACAGCACCGCCGTTGGAGTAAGCGAGAAGGAGGCGGTGGATGCGCTGACCAATCAGCTCAACCACCTGCAGACCCTATTCAGCGCCTTCGACCTGAGCATAACAAGGGTCGTGGGCCGCGAGCTCTATCACCTGTTCACCTACAACTACA
>JAKANZ010000054.1 GCA_021823435.1 Microcaldota archaeon | reverse complement strand
GCGAGCGTAGTCTAGCCTGGTAGGACGCAGGCTTGCCAAGTCTGCAACTCGGGTTCAAATCCCGGCGCTCGCATTTGTGTTTACAAGGAAATCGGGTTCGCTTCTCCCACAGGGAAACCTATTTATATGTTTAGGCATACAAACATATTGTGATGATATGGTTAAAAGAACCACGGTGCTGCTAGAGAATAACGTGTATGATGCGCTTGTGAAGGAGAGCCTTGAGCGGTACAAGAACAGCAAATCTGTGTCGAAGGTCATGAATGAGATACTTGAAAAGGCACTTTCGAATAGGGGAAAACTGTTGTCGCTAATCCACTCAAAAAAACTAGCCAAGACGACAGCAAAGGAATTTGAAAGATTCAGGGCAGGACTGTCAGAGTCGGTGTAAGCTTGATAGTAGACACGACATACCTGCTTCCGCTATCAAGGATAGAAGTGGATACGGACTTGCTCAAACTTATCGCCGAGCACAAGATAGACCTTGCTTTTGATGAAATCGGCACTAGCATGATTTCCCTTTTTGAGATACAGGCGAAAGCACACAAACAAGGCTTGCAGCCCAGATTTCCGATAGAGGCAATAGAAGCTATTAACACCAATTTCAGAGTCGCACCTTTCTGCAGCCCAGAAATAATTGAGACCTGCGGTCTCCTGCCAAGCAGCATAAAGGATTATATAGACCGCATCATCGTTGCTACTGCGATAGCACTCAAGGAAAACTTGGTCACAGAAGATTCAAGGATAAGAAAGGCGCGCAAGGCATTGAAAAATGAATTTGGAATTGAGGTATTCAGCTATAAAGATCTGGTAGCTCACAAAGGCCGCTAGAAGTTACGCATATGTTCTGTATTTGAATTATTAATTCAAATCCCGGCGCTCGCGCTTTAGTTAGGGGCAATACGATTCTGAAGGCGAGAAGAGACGCGGCGTGATGGGGGTTTCAAAGTGAGCTATATTAAATACCTGAGAGGCGAATTCCTTCCTGTGCGAGTGTAGTCTAGCCTGGTAGGACTTTGCCCCTCCAAGGCAAAGACCCGGGTTCAAATCCCGGCGCTCGCACCTAGCGTTCCAGCACTTCGTGTTCTTTCATTTTCTGGTCCTCGCCAAAAAGGAAGTAGCCGGTCAGCTCTCTCCCTTCCAGTACTTTCGGGAGCCAGTATGCATCGTCATCCCACATACTGCCGAACGGGATCGCGTTTTTGTCAAACCATCTTGGAAACATCTCCTCGCTTTCTGAGGGCGTGCCTTCCCACCTGTCTACGATGAACACTATCACCTGCTGGTTCCAGTTCCTGTCTGAGGTGTCGCCTTCAAAGTAGAAGTTGAGCGTCGCTACCTTCCGCATCGAGGTAGGTGTCACGCCAATCTCCTCCTGTGTCTCGCGCACGGCGGTCTGCTCTATCGTCTCGCCATCCTTCTGCTTGCCTCCAATTCCATTCCACTTCCCTTTCCCGAAGCTGCGTTTCTTTAGCGCGAGCAACAGGCGGCCACCATCTACAAGAAGACATAGGCTCACCTGCCTCAGCTTAAACTTGTCCTTGTAATCTGCGAGCGGCTGTGACTGCATGCAATACTACCTCTCCGGCTTCAGCGTCACCATGCCGTATCTGTCCACGTCAATATACATCTCGCTGTACTTTCTTATTTCGTCCAGGGTTACTGTCTTTATCAGGTTTGGCAGCCTCTCTGGAAGCGTCGTGTCGCCGTAGGTCAGGTACGAATCGGCCATCTCGAGGGACATGTCGAGCGTATCCTCCCTGCCCACCATGTACTTTATGCTCAGCCCTCTCTTCCTGTTTTCCAGCTCCTTCCTGTCTATCTCTCCGTTTTGCATGCCCTCGAAGACATCAAGCATCACAGCCTTCGCTTTGTCCAGGTTCTTCGGCTCAACGCCGGCTACGGAAGAGATGAACCCGAATGTGTTGTAACTCATGTAGAACGCGTTGGGATCGTAGGAAAGGCCTCGTTTGTCACGCACCTCGTCGAACATCCTTCGCCTCACCGTCTCGGTCATTACAGATACAGCGAGGTACTCTCTAATGCCAGAATCGGCGAAGCTCTTTGTCTTGAAACCTATGCCTATCCTGGTCTGCCTTATGCCTCTCTTGTTTATCACGATCTCCTTCTTTTCCTGTTTTTCCTTTGCGGTCTGCCTTGCTGGAGCTGCGTACTCCTTGTCCATTTCGCCGAAGTTCTTTTTGATCGTGTCCAACGCATTCTTTTGGCTCACACCGCCGTACACCGAGACTATCATGTTCCTGGGGTTGTAGTACTTGTCGTACACCTTCAGTATATCCTGCCTCGTCGTTCTTTTTATGGCATCTTCGTCCCCGGCCACAGGCATCTTCGCGGCATGCTTAGCATAGAGCGCCTTGGGCATGAAGTCGTAGAAGAAGTACATCGGCGTATCAGAGCGTATAAGGTTTTCGTTTAGTATTGGCCCCCGTTCAAGCTCGAACTCTTTTTCTGGAAAGGTCGAGTTTTTGATCATGTCGGAAAGCAGGTCTGCAGCCCTGGAGAAATATCCCTTGTACGCTCCGAGGAAGTATGCCGTAGTTTCCTTGTTGGTGAACGCGTTCTGGTTCATGCCGAGGTTTCTTGCCTCGTCGTGTATCTCCTGCCACGTTCTCTTCTTCGTGCCCTTGAAAAGCATGTGCTCAAGGTAGTGCGCCGCACCGTTTATCGCGGGCTTCTCGTCAACTGAACCATATTTGACACCAACAGTTATGCCCACGGTTTGGAATTGGGGCGCGGAGCAGATTGCAACCTTCATACCGTTGTCCAGCGTATATTTTTTAATGTGCATGCGACTCAGATGTTTTTTGCGTTCAAAGTTTAAATATCAGTAGCGCATCTTAACTCCGATGAAAGTAACGCTGATCGTGCACGGCGTGGTCCAGGGTGTCGGATATAGGAACATTGTGCGGGCCGCAGCCAACAGGCACGGAATAAAGGGATACGTACGCAACGTCAGGGACGGCAGCGTGGAGATAGTGGCTGTCGGAGAGCACGGCTCTATAAACGCCTTCGAAAAGGAGATAGTGGTGAACGACCGCTACGGTCCGCAGGTCATGCACGTGGAGCGGACAGAGCACGGCTCTGCGTCAGATTCCGAATACGACGACTTCAGGATAGAGCGCGACAAGAAGGCGTAGTCATACCTCGTAGTGCTCCTTCAGCACGGGCAGCGTGACCTTGTACTTCCTACTCAGCTCTTCGGCAAACACCTTCTGCTTTCCTTCCTCTCCGTGTAT
>JAKANZ010000053.1 GCA_021823435.1 Microcaldota archaeon | reverse complement strand
CAGTACTGGCTCGGTGGTGAGGTTCTTGAGTTTCATGAGCAGCATGCTAGAACTCTTCCTGTTCGCGTAAAGCCGATACGGTATGAACTCGCTTGCTATCTGGTACGGGAGCGTTCTGCCGACCTCCGTAGCAGCATCCTTCTTCCCGAACAGGTCAAGTATCTTCACATTGTCGCCGTAAAGAAGAGTGCAGTAAAAGTATTTAAATCGCGTGGAGAAGCCAGTAAAAGTTTATTAACAGGAATTGGCAAACAAGAAGCATGCGCAGCATACGGCTTCAGTCTGCGATGGAGTACCTGATGACCTACGGATGGGCTATACTGATAATCGCAGTCGTGCTTGGAGCGCTCTTTCAGCTCGGTGTCTTCAATGCAGGCGCCTTCGCGCCACGCGCGCCACCGGGCGCCTGCCAGGTCTTCAGACCGAACGGACCGAACACGGCGACATATGTTAACCTCGAGGGCGTGTGCAGCGGAGAGCTGCCTCAGTATGTCGGAAGCTTCATTGGTTGCAGCGGCTGTGCTAGCACCACACTCTCGTGGATAAATGCCCCCAACCCTGACCTGGCCAGTACAAGCTCTTTAACAATAAGCGCGTGGATATACACTCAAACCAGCGTTCCCTGCGACCAGCCAATATTCACAAGCTTGTTCAATCGCGTCCTTCCCGATGGTGCCGGCCTAGTTCTCATCCACATGAAGCCCTTTTTTCAGACCGGTAACACCATTACCGCAGCAAGTTTTTCTGGTGCAAGCAATGTTATCACAGGAAGCTGGACGAACATAGTCGCAACGTCCGCTCTCGGGAGCGGCAACATTTACGTTAATGGTGCACTTTCAAGCAGCGGCACGACAACTTACACAATAGTATCTAACTCTGTGGATACTAATTTTGGGATAGGGCTTGACAATACTACGTACGTATGTCCGGGTTCTTACTCGCATTTTAATGGGACGATAAGCAATGTGCAGCTCTACAATACCTCCTTTTCACAGGCGGAGATTACGGCGCTGTACGACGAGGGCATCGGCGGCGCACCCCTCAAGCTGCAGAACCTCGTTGGTTGGTGGCCTCTCAACGGAAACGCGAACGATTACTCTGGCAATAACAACAACGGTGTGCCAAACGGAGTAACGTACACGAACCAGTGGGCTTCCGGCTACACGCCTCCGTGAAAATACGGCTATTCCGCCTCGTGCCTCACTATCTTCAGGAATCCCGGCTTGGGCGTGTAGATGTCGCCGGTTCTGCTGAGGTCATCGATATACCTCCTAGCCGCGCCCTTGTCCACGCCCGCCTTCTCCGCCTCCTCGAGCACGCGCTCATACCTTACTTCCTTCTCGTCCTGCTCGAGCTTGCGGATTATGTTCATCATAAGGTTTATCTTGTCCACCTTCTCCTTGGAGAAGCCCGTGGTAAGTATGTCTATGTTTACCGCGCCTCCCTTCTCCACCGCCAGCGTCTGCAGCATGTAGTTCACCAGCCCGATCGCAATCTCAGCGTCGCGCAGCTCAACCACGTCCGTCAGCCTAGTTTTTGCGCTCGACTCGGCGAGTCTCACCAGGCCCTCTATCTGCCTCGGGGTTATCGGAGTCGTGCCAGAGTGCATGCCCAGTTTCCTCAGTTCAAGGTAGAACTTCTCTATTCTCTCGCTCGCCTCTTTGGAGAGCCTCGGGCTCACGTTCTTTCTCGCAAACGCGACGTACTTGCGCAGCATCTCCTGCTTGATCGGAGGCGCCTCAACCTGCTGGTAATCCTGCACCTCAGCTATCTGCGCTCCGGCCGCTGCGTGCTGGACGAGTATGTGCCTCGCGATGCTCCTGTCCTGCTCCTCGTCCATCAGGTCCCTTATCGGGAATATCAGGTCGAAACGCGATAGCAGCGTTGGCGGGATGTCGAACTGCTCCGCAGGGAGCACGTTGGGGTCAAAGCGACCATACTTGGGGTTCGCCGCAGCGAGTATCGCTGTCTTTGTGTTGAACTTTGCGACTATGCCCGCCTTTGCTATGCTTATCGTCTGCGACTCCATCGCCTCAAGAAGCGAGGACTTGTCGTCGTCGCTTATCTTGTCGAACTCGTCTATCGAGACCTCTCCCCCAGATCCCAGAACCAGTGCGCCAGCCTTAAGCGTCCAACCGCCTTCGGAGAACTCGTCGCGCTCTGCAGCCGCGGTAAGGCCCGCGCTTGTGGTTGACTTGCCGCTCACGTAAATCCCCTTCGGCACTATCGCCGTTGTTGATTGCAAAAGCCTTGTCTTCGCGCTTCCAGGGTCGCCGATGAGCAGCATGTGTATGTCGCTCCTTATCAGACTGCCGTCCACCAGCTTCTTGTTCTGTGTGCCGCCAAAGAGTTGCAGCGCCATTGCCTTCTTTATCTCATCATAGCCGTAGATCGACGGTGCGATCGACTTCGCCACCTTGTCGAATATGTGCGGGTCTTTTGCCAATTCCCTTATCTCCTTCTCCTCGTCCTGGCTTATCTCCAGCTCTGCGAACTCCTTCTGCTTGGCCATGACGGAAACCGCATCTATGAACATTGTGAACTGCGCCTTCTCCTGCTTGCCTTTTATGTTCCGCCTCGGCCTTATCCTCAGCACGCCGGTTACGTCTGCGCGGTCTCCCGGCTGCTGCTTGTTCACCAGATCGTCCTCGAGCCAGATCTCGAGCTGCCACGTCGGGGTGCTGCCCTTCAGCCTCTCCAGAGGGTCCTGGACGGCTATGCGCTGGAGGTTTATGAACGTGCTTTCCTCGTTTATCTGCCTCAGCGCTCTCCTCTTGCACTGCGGGCAGACGTCAGGGACATTGTCGCGCTCTATCTCCACCTTTGTTATGGTGCCGCACAGTGCGCACTTGTAGACGCCCATGTGCACCATTGGTATTATCTCAGACTTTTTGACTATGAGCGAGTCTAGGGTGAGCAGCTTGCCTATGTGGTCAGAGCCAACGTCCTGTATGAGCGGCATAGACGTGCTATCCAATCCGTAGAACCTCGCATGCACCGCCTTCTGCATGCCTTCCGGGTTTGGGCTCAATCTCAGCAGCGCGGCATCTGCGCTTGCCAGCACCGCATCCGGGTTTTCTATCAGCTCGTTTGCAAGCTCGCTGTCAAACTTCTCAAGGTCCTTGACGTTTATGAAGACGGCGCGCTTCTGCGGGTAGGAGAGGAACATGGAGTTGATCTCCTCTATGTAGTAGGTGTTGTAGAATTCGACGAAGCGGTCCTCAAGACCCGGGCTGACCATGTTCTGAGCGAGCAGTTCCTCCAAGCGAAACCCCAAGGCATATTACTCGCGTAAAAATAATATAAAGTGCGTTTTTGTTGGGTGTACACTTCCCTTATTCTGTTTTTAGCGCCGCTTTTTAAACCATGCGTCAGCGTCTCATTCGGAAAGCAATTTCACTCCGTTAGCTTTGCATTCTTTCATGAGTTCCTTGTCGAGAGTAAGTAGCGGCAAGCCCTCGGTTTTGGCCAACGTCAGAATCAGTTTGTCATTGAAGCGTTTAAAACCAATGTCGCGTTCTGCCATCACGTGCGATGCTGCCTCGGAAATGCCGCTCGTATTCACGCTTAGCACGTCATATGTCTCAAGGGTCTCGAAATCG
>JAKANZ010000052.1 GCA_021823435.1 Microcaldota archaeon | reverse complement strand
CGGGGGAGTGATTCGAACCCTCGACCTCTAGATTTCTTAGCGCTCATCGCAACAAGTGCTCGCCACTCATAATGCTTGGCATATGAGTCTAGCGCTCTAACCAGGCTGAGCTACCCCGCCATGCGTGTCTATACTATGCCTATCTATAAATACTGGGTTTTGCATATAAAAAGAGCATGGCCTTTGTGGTGTAACGGCTGCATATAGGACTGTGGATCCTAAGGACCGGGTCCGACTCCCGGCATAGGCCTTCAATAACGTGCATTTTAGTTAGGCTTATCGAGAAGCCTGCTCTGATCGAGTGAAATTAAGGGTTTCGGTAAGAAAGCTTACGGCAAAGGACAAAGCCGCCTCCTTACTGATTATTAGGAGAACCCTGGGCGCCAGATGGGCGAAGAAAGCCAATCGCTCTTTTTCATTGATCTTGGGACACGATAGGCGGCCGTACGTGCTTGCCGATATGAAGATCATAATCTGTAAGAACAAGCAGGTTGGGATATTTGGCCTGTACCGCTTTGATACACATCCGACCAACGCCATTGGAATTGACTGGCTTGCCATTGCCCCCGAGTACCAGCACATGGGTTTAGGAACGAAGGCGGTAAAATGGTGCATAAACGAAGCTCGGAAGCGCAAACACCGCATGATCTTTGTATGGACATCGGAAGAGCGGGCGGCTGCGTTCTATGAGAACTTTGGATTTAGAAGAAGTAGCATGAATATCAGACCCCACGAAACCAAAATACTGTTGACTAAAAAGCTTTAACATTGCGTTTGGCGCCAGACTCCCGGCGTTAGCATTCTCTGGAATCTAAGCCAAAGAATATAAACGCGGAATCTGCAACCTCATTGGTCGCATGCCGTTCAAGATGGCTGAAAGCGAGCTCACGTGCATTTTCTGCCCTGCGAAACTCACCTCCGAGGAGGAGGTGCTGGAGGGGATATGCATCGATTGCATAAACAAGATGGGCACCGGATGGAGACTATTTTTTGACAGGAATGTGCCCCTGCGACCCAAATGATCCCTGCTGTAAGATGGCAACGGTGCACTGCGTCTGACTTACGCTGCACAAAACCTTTTTATTTACGGCCTGAAGAGCTGCTCAGGATTGGGATGCAAAAAACACCCGATAAGTTCGCTGAAGGCGACGCGAAGCTCTTGAAGAAGGAAGCCCACGACAGAGCGTACGAGACCACGCTCTACACCGCGCTAGCTGCGGTTAACTTGCAGGAGAATGAGCCCGACCTTTCAAAATATGACTCCGAGCTCGCCGATATAACGGCCATAAAGCACCTGATGTTTCTGGTAAGGGTAAGGGACCAGCAGATCCCGGAGTCTGTCAAGAGAGAGGTGCTCGAGGAATCGCGCAGGGGCGTGATGGAGGCGATCGTAGACGTTGAGCTTGCGGCGCAGGAAACCGAAGGCGAAGAGAACGAAGATTAGGCTAGCATTCTGCTTCAGAACAGGTAGATCGCCCAGAACCTCATGAACTTCTTGACGAACACGTTCACCGGGTTCAGGTTCTTCTTTATGTCCTTTATCATCGGCTTGTACTTCTGCTTCTCCTCCGGGCTCAGCCTGCCTTCCTTGACTATCTCCTGCTTCTTCCCTTCAACTATCTGAGTCTCGGTCTTGCTTATCACGTCCTTCTTCACCATCCCGTACCACTCGTCGAGCGAGCTGCCCGAAGCCTTGATTATGGCCATGAAGTCCTTCATGCCTATAGTCCTCTTCCTACCGGTCCTGTCCTCCTCGGCCGCGACCTTCAGCGCAGCCTTGTCGCAGATGTCGAATATATCTGCTCCGGAGAAGCCCCACGTGGCCCTGGCGAGCCTTCCGAAGCTTATGAACTTCGAGAGCGGCATCTTCCTCGTGTTGTACCGGAACATGTCCCTCCTGTCCCTGTACTTCGGCGCCGGCAGGTATATCGACTCTCCGAACCTTCCGGGTCGCTTCAGTGCGGGGTCCATGTCCCACGGCTGGTTCGTGGCCCCTATCACGAATATGCCCTCAGGGTTCTTCTCCACACCGTCCAGCTCCTGCAGGAACTGGTTCACGGCCATTCGCATGTTGCCCTGCTGCTCGCCCTCCCTCTTGCTTCCGAGCGCGTCGATCTCGTCGGCGAAGACTATGCACGGCGCGTTCTTCCTCGCCTGCTCGAATATCGCGTGCAGGTTCTTCTCCGTGTTGCCTGCGTACATGTCCACGATCTCGTTTATGTGCATTATTATGAACTTGGCCTTGGTCTCCCCTGATATGGCCCTCACCAGATACGTCTTTCCGGTTCCAGGGGGGCCGTAGAATATGGCACCGAGGCCCAGCTTCTTTCCGTACGCCCTCAAGAGCTCGGGCTTCGTTATCGCGAGCACTATGTTGTCGTGTATTATCTGCTTCTGCTTCTCCATCCCTATGACGTCCTTGAATGTCATGTCTGAGGTGAACCACGCCACCTTCTTTATCTGGCCCTCCTCAACAACGGTCTGCGTGCCATCGGCGCCCTCCGCCGTCTTCAGCCTGCCTCCGGGCTTCTCGCCCTTCATCTTCTCCTTCAGCATCTTCAGCCTGTCCTTCGCCTGAGTGTAATTGGGATTGTTCTTCAGCGACTTCTCGTACCATTCCTGCGCGCCCGGGAGGTCGTTCTGGTACTCGCTTATGACGCCCATCACGTATGGGGCGTCGGGCGCGTTCGGCTCGAGGTCCATGACCTTCATCGCGTCGTTTGTAGCCTTCTCATACTGGCTTTGGAGCGCGTAAGATAGCGCGCGGTTGAAGTAGGCGCTTGAGTACTCCGGATACTTGTCTATCGCCTGTGAATACAGCGCTATCGCTTCGTCGAACTTGTTCTCCTCGAAGAGCTTGCCCGCCTGATCATAGACCTCCTTCGCCTCAGGCGGAGGTGTGTTGACCGGTGATTTGCCCTTGCCACTTGCCATGATTTTCACTACTTTACGCTCTTAGTATTGATTTTCGGCATATTTATAATATCTGCCGAGACTGTGCATCAGGAGTTTCTAGCAAGCGGAGTTATTTCCTCAAGCAATGTTTTTGCCTCGTCATACCCAATCCCGTTTCGAGACATCCATAGCTCCATTACTTTTCTTCCAAGAATCGTACGCCTTAGCAACGTATCGACGACTTCTAGGTGGCCTTTCACATCAGATATGCCTGGAGAAATGCTCAGCGAGTCAGTGTCGGGCCATTGATCTATATCTGCGCATCCTCTGAAAGTTCCCAAAAACCCTTTCTTCGAAACCCAAACTGTGTAGCCTTTAGATCCACGGTATTTTGCAGCGAGCCCCAGATCTCTAGCTTCCTTGATCAAGAGACCCATCTCATCTTTGTTCAGTCTTACAGGCAGATCCAAATCAGGTCCTATGTAATTGATGCTAAATATAGCTCCTTTTGCGAACTCTCTTCTTTCACCATGCTTAATTATCCATGACAGATCATCACGTAAATCAATGAGGTTTCTTGCTTTTTAAGCATTGTTACTAGTTCGTTTTACCATCTAAGAAGGTGTTCAGCTCCGCGTCAACTTCGCTCACGTATCTATTCTCCCTTGGAACGTTCAGCAGCTCGTATTTCTCGAACTTCTTGAGCAGCGACCTCGCCGCGGTGTTCAGCTTCTTCAACTCTTTGTCTTTCACCTTGTACTTTCCGGCCAGCTGGTTTATGACCAGCCTGCTGTCAGAGGCGAGCA
>JAKANZ010000051.1 GCA_021823435.1 Microcaldota archaeon | reverse complement strand
CTAAATAACTAAATCAAAAAGGAGACTTTATTAGCAAAGCCAATTTCACATCAACCTATATAAACAGCCAAAAGCCATCTCTGACTGGTAAGACCATGAGTGCAAGACGTGTTCTAGGAACTATTACGGGAACTGCAGGAGCGCTTTCAATAATCGGAGGCGAAGCGCTACAGTATGTGGCCAGAGATGTGGCCCCAAGATATGTATCGCAGTTCGTCCAGGATGTACCTAACGCTCAGACTCTGATCATGGTACCTAACTCCATAACCAGCATGCCTCTGGCGCAGTTAGGCACATCATCAACCTCCCTGCTCATCCAGGTTGAATCCATCTCAGGCAGCATTAACTACGGCTCTAACGGGGTTATCGATACCTTCCTTCAGCTGATGACTACAATATCCAATGCTTCCGCCCCAATAGCGTACAAGACAGCGGTGGTGGCCGCCGGCAACTCTACACAGATAAGCATGGGCGGGGGAGAGGTGGCGAAGATTACGGTGCAGGCTGCACAACCAGGGTACCAGGCCACGATCTCCGTAGCAGTCGGTCATCTCCAGAACGTGCTGGCAAACGCCCCGGCCGTTGAGTTCGCGCGACACATCAGCGCGCTCGGCGGTGATGCGATTGTTGCAGGGGCCGCGCTTGTAGCAGTGACCGTTGGCCTCTTCGGTAAGGACATCTATCACAAGCTCAAGCGTAAATCTGACTGAGCCAATAGATCAGGACGCGGCCTGCGAAACGTATTCTATTATAAGATAGCGTTGCTCAAGAAAAACGAGTGGTAGGCGTGGGACTAGACGTAATCGACATAACCAGCAGGAGCTTTCACACGCTGATAGACAACAAGACGGTGCTAATTTACGCTGCTGTCGGCGGCATAGTGAGCGCCCTGTTTTCAGCAGCGTTCATCTCTCAGACCACTTCGCTTTCGGCCCTTGGCGTAAACCCTCCTATCACAACGCTTCTGCCCGTGCTGCTGTCCTTTCTGGGCGCCGCTGCCGTTGGCATACTCGTTGCGTTTCTGATTAACATTTTCGTATCAGGCTCTATAATAAGCGCAGCCGGATCTGTCGGCAAGCTCGATGCTGGAGATGCGGCAAAACGCTCGGTCGACAGGTACGTAACCCTTCTGATCACCACCGTAGTAGAAGGAATAATAGTGGGTATAGGGTTCATCCTGTTCGTCATACCTGGAATATTCCTGGCGGTGAGGCTGAGTCTGGCTCCGGTGGAGGTAGTTGTTGGGAAGAGGGGAGTCGTTGACTCGCTTCAGGGCAGCTGGAACGCGACCGCAGGCAACTTCTGGGGCATCCTCATCATCCTCGCACTCGTCTTCATAGTGGCTTCGATCATAAGCGGATTGTTCGGGATAGTCTTCACCCTGATCCACCTCAGGCCGATCGCAAGCTTCATCTCAACATTTGTGAGCTACTCGTTCACCGTCGCGTGGGTGCTGATGTACCAGAAGATAGCCGCTCCCGCAGCCAGCAGGGCAGGTCCGAGGAAGAAGAGGTAGAGCAGCCAATACGCGCGTATTTATATAGTGCGCTATCCCATGCCAAAACGTGACAATATGGCCTTGGAAATCTTCGGTACGATAAAGAACAGTTATTCCACGCTCTTCGGGAACAGGACTGTGCTAGTCTACGTGCTGATCATGAGCGTGCTTGCTGCGATCCTCGTCGCGGCTGCGGGCCTGCCGCTGGCAACACAGAAGGCAGCATACACTCCGGCCATCACCAACCCAACCATGGCGATAGCGTCGATAGTCATACTCTTTCTCGTAAGCATATTCTTTAGCGGAGCAATTATAACCGCGGCCGGATCCAGCGCAGACATAGGCACGGCGGCCAAGAACGCGATAAGCAGGTATCTCCCGCTGGTTGGCACCTCAATACTTGTCGCCATAATCGGCGTGGTTCCGTTTGCTGTGCTCTACACCATAGGTCTGCTTCTGATGCTCGCGGGTGCGGGTTCCGCGCTGCTCGCTCTCGGCGCAATAATAGTAATAGTTGCTGTCGTAGTGCTCTTCTACATGATAACCAGACTTAGCATCTCAACGGTTGGCACGGTGCTTGGAAAGAGGGGGCCAGTTGACTCGGTGAAGCATAGCTGGTCAGCGACAAAGGGCAACCTCTGGCACGTCTTTGCCATATTCATATCCGTAACCATAGTCTCGAGCATAATCGGAGAGGTATTGGTGTATGCGCTCGCCGCAGCAGGGCTGCAGGCAATCGGCCTCTTCGTACTGACCTTCCTCGGGAGCGCAAGCACAATAGCATTTGTGCGCATCTACCAGGCCCTGCCTGGCTAGCCCAGCGCAACCTTTAAAGAGGAGAACACGTAATTAGCAAGCGATGCGATGGCGCTAAACACACCTCAGCAGCAGGCCGGCATACTCAGCTTCTATGACGCGCCCGAGCGTGGACCCAGGGTCAACGCAAAGGTACTGCTCATAGCGGTGGCGCTCTTCACGCTGCTTGTTATAATATTTGACCATTTCGCTGCTCTGTGAACAGCTGTCATATCAAAGTGAACACGTCTTTCCTTCTTTCGCTTACGTCCCCCTGCTCACTAAGAAGGTAGAGCATGGCGCGTATGCCATCCTCTTTCAGTCCCGTGCTCTTGACCAGCTCATCGACCTTCTTCGGCCCGCTCCTTAGCTCCTTGATGACCTTGTCGCCGTTCTTGTCGAAGAATGCGCGAAGCACGATGTAGAACTTCTTGTTGAAGGCGCGTATACCGAGCACCTTTCCCGACCTTATGCTGTCCTCCACAGAGAGCGAAAGGCTTGAGGCCTCAGCCTCTGTTGGAAGCACTATGTAGCCGTCGGTCTCTAGCCTGTCTACGTTTGCGTTTGCTGTCTTGACCGGTAGTATGACCATCTTCTCCTGTGGCTCCGCCACTTCTTTCTTCGCAGGCGCAGCTGCCGCAGCCTGTTTCCTCATGAGAAACTTGTCGTACACGTCTTTGCTTATGCTATACGACCCTTTCGGCTTGAACAGCCACACGATTCTCTTGCTTATCAAACCCTGCAGCGTCTTCTTCTCGCCTTCGTTCAGCAGTTTGGCGACGTTCGTGGGCGTGCGGTTCGCGTATCTCAGCGTGTCCATCTTCTTCAGCACGCCTATCTCCTCCTGGCTCACCTCTATCTTCTTCGGAGGCTGCTGGCCTATGGGCGCTGGTCCCGCGCTCACCCCGCTCTTCGTGACGAGCAGCAGGTTTGCTATGTCCTCCTTCTTTGCGAAAAGAAACGCCTTGTCGCTGAATCTGAAGAAATCGACCTCTTCATCGCCCCTCAGCCCAAGTTGTTTTATGACATCATACGGAAGGTAGACTATGTACTTGTTTTCCCTCGATTTGTATACTTTCAATTGACCAACCGTGAAGCTATTTTAAACCCCCGTTCTAATTACTACCATGCAAGACTTAAAAGAGTTTGCAGACGCTCCGAGCACAATAATCAGAAAAGAATTCACAGACGCGCTCAGCGCCGCGATAACCGAGCTGTATGGCGATATCAGGCGAGAGGAAGGTGACCTCGAGCTTTCGCTCTCGGTTCCGATCACGTTTGAACTTGGAGACATAAGCTCCTCTGTTGCGTTCAAGCTTGCAAAGGTGGCAAGAACGAACCCGGTCGGAATCGCAAAAGAGATAGCCAAGAAAGCGGCGCCCACAAAGTACCTTTCGAGATTCGAGGACGCAAACGGTTACATAAATGCGTTTATAGATGAGAAGAAGTACGTGGAGCTTGTGCTCCGCGATGTCATAAAGAGGAAGAAAGGCTACGGGCGGAG
>JAKANZ010000015.1:16494-18313 GCA_021823435.1 Microcaldota archaeon | reverse complement strand
TATAAATAGGTTTCCCTGTGGGAGAAGCGAACCCGATTTCCTTGTAAACACAAATGCGAGCGCCGGGATTTGAACCCGAGTTGCAGACTTGGCAAGCCTGCGTCCTACCAGGCTAGACTACGCTCGCACACATTAGCTATTCCATGCAAGATTAAAATCATATGCGTGAGTCAGAATGCGATGTCCTTGAACCTGATGTGAAGGTAGAGCAAGAAGATGACTACAAGCACTCCGAAGGTCGCTGTGATGACGTAGAGCTGGTAGACCGCTATTGTAGCACCGGTTATTATGACTGCTAGCGCGCCTCCCATGCCTCCAGCCATTATGGAAAAAGCCGCTATCTCTCCCGTGTCCCGCCTGTCGGAATCTATCAGCGCGCTGAGCATGGCCACATCTGCGAGTCCAAGCAGCAGTGCTGTGCCGAAGAGTATTATCAGCGCAAAGAAGCTCGAGCTCACCAGGACCGCTGATATAACCATGAATACCAGTGACAGAAGGACAGATACGGATACAAGCCGCTTAATTCCCCCTCTCACGTAGAACTTGGCTGCGAGCGCATCGCCGAAGACGTAGGGAGCCTCGAGCGCTCCGATGATGGCCCCGCCCAAAAATATGCTGATGTCGCCTATCCTTGCCATCAGCGGCCCAGCCACCCATACCGTGTACGAAAAGAAGGCAAAGAGAAACGAGAGAAGAAGAAACGGAAAGGCAAGCTTGTGCAGTCTCCTCATCGCCCTGTGCTCCATACCAAACAGCCTGCCAAGCTTCGGCGCTGTCTTGTATGCGACATCTATCTTGTAGCGCATCGTTTTCACGAATATGAATGAGGCTATCGCCAGAATGATTATTTCTGCGGCTGCCAGCGCCACTCCGCTGAAAACTCCCAAAAGGAAACCGCCGAGTATTGGGCCGGTGACCCATCCAACTCCCATAACAGCCAGCTCGTAGCCTATGTATTTGGGCTTTCTTCCGAAGTAGTGAGACACGTGCGCTGTCACGGCGATCCAGATGCCAATGCCGCCGACTCCGAGGAGGAGCACGCCGGCAGCATTCAGAGGCCCCATCTTGAGCGCAAAAAGGAGGGGCACCACGAGAAGGGCGAGCATAGAGTCGAAGGCCACATGCTTTATCTTGCCCAGATCAGCATAGTAGCCGAAAGGTATGGCGACTGCAACCTCCACGAGAGGAATCAGGGCTATGAGCAGACCCACCACGAAATAGTTGTCCGAAAATGCCCTGGAAAACAGTAAAGGCATAGTGTACCAGATGGATCCCTGCGCTATCCACGCCAGCAGCACGCCTAGCATAAAGGCGATGTTATCGCGTCTCGCATTCATAAAATCAAATTCTCACAGCAGTCTTATTATTTTAACCATCAAACTATCTTCGGTGCAGCGCTTGCAGCTATACAACACTCTCTCGCGCAAGGAGGAGGGGTTCACGCCCATACGCAAAGGGGAGGCGCGCATGTACGTGTGCGGGCCCACCGTCTATTTCTACGCGCACATAGGCAACCTGCGCACCTACGTCTCCCAGGACGTGCTGAGGCGCGCGCTGGAGCACGAGGGGTACAGGGTAAAACAGATAATCAACCTCACCGATGTGGGCCATCTGGTCAGCGATGCGGACACGGGGGAGGACAAGATAAGATCTGAGTCGGGCAGGGAGCACAAAACAATGCGCGAGATAGTGGCGTTTTATTCGGGCAGGTTTCTAGAGGATGTTAAGAAGTTGAACATACTCGCCCCGGACGCGTGGCCTAGGCCGTCCGAACACATACCGCAGATACTCGAGTTGATAAAAAAACTCGACGACAGGG
>JAKANZ010000015.1:0-16484 GCA_021823435.1 Microcaldota archaeon | reverse complement strand
GGGTTGAAGGCGCGGCGGGAGGCATGTACTTCGATACGTCTAGGTTCAAGGGATACGGAGAACTGACCAACATGTCTTTTGAAAAACTTCAGGATGCGTTGATCTCAGGTTACCGGGTTGAAAGGCCAGAAGGCATAAGGCATATTACCGATTTCGCTGTCTGGAGGTTCGCCGACCCGCACCTCAAGGAGTTTGTCTGGGACTCTGAGTACGGACGAGGTTATCCGGGCTGGCACATAGAATGCAGCGCCATGAGCATGGTCTATCTTGGAAACCACTTCGACATACACACCGGAGGCGTTGACCACATACCGGTGCACCACACAAACGAGATAGCGCAGAGCGAAGCCGCCACCGGGGAGAAATTCGTGAACTACTGGGTGCACATGGAGTTCATGCAGGTGGATGGGAGGAAGATGAGCAAGTCCTTCCGCAACATCTACACGCTGGAGGACCTGGAGAAGAAGGGGTTCAGCGCGCTTGGATACAGGTACCTGACTTTCGGTGTCCACTACAGGAAGCTTCTCAACTTCACCTTCGAAAAGCTCAAGAAATCTGAGGCCGAGCTGAACAGCATCTACGCTTTCCTGCAGAAGGTGTCCGGGTTCGCGACAGATGGGAGCGGATCTCCGAGCCCCGGATTCAGCAACAAAATCGAAGAGGCCTCTCACGACTTCTTCGAAGCCGTCGCCGATGACCTTAACGTTCCCGTGGCCATCGCGAAGATGCACTCGCTGATAAACACAGCATCAGGCCTCTTTGAAGGCGGCAGGCTCGGTCCGGAAGATGCAAAATTGCTGCTCAAAACATTCGTCGAGTTCGACACAGTCTTGGGGCTTGATTTCAAGAGCTATACCTCTAAGGCGACGCCAGACAAGGCGGTCGAGGGGCTTGTAGCCGAGAGAGAAGAGGCGCGAAAGGAGCGCGACTTTGGGAGAGCGGACGAGATAAGAGCAGAGCTGCTTGAGAATTATGGCGTAGTGCTAGAGGATACGTCCAAGGGGGTAAGATGGTACTTCAAAAGGAACATCAAAAAGGAGAGCGGCGATTAGCGCCCATTTCCTTTTTTATAGTTTGCAGTTGCTCTATAGATGAATTCGATGGCCGAAAACTTTAGGGTAACTCCTTACGAAGTGGAAGGCAAGGTAGACTACGAGAAGTTCGCCAAGGAGTTCGGGATAAGCATTATAGACAAGAAGCTGGAGGAGCGCATAGAGCGCCTGGCGGGCGGCACCCATTACCTGCTGCGCAGGCACATCATCTATTCCCACCGCGACCTCAACTGGCTGCTGGACGAGTACGAGAAGGGCAACAGGTTCTACCTCTACACAGGCATAGCCCCGAGCGGGTCGATGCACATAGGCCACCTCATACCCTTCATCTTCACGCAGTGGCTGCAGGAGAAGTTCGGAGCAGAGGTGCTCATTCAGATACCGGACGAGGAAAAGGCGCTAATCAGAAACGTTAGTTTTGAGGAGGTGCACAAGCTCGCTCACGATGACGCGCTCAACATAATCGCTCTCGGCTTCGATCCCAAGAAAACGAAGATATTTTTCAACACAGACTACGCTGGCACGCTGTACAGGCATGCGGTGCGCGCGGCCAAGCGAATAACATTCTCGATGGTAAAGGACGCGTTCGGGTTCACGAACGAGACAAACATAGGCAGCATCTTCTATACGAGCATGCAGGCCGTTCCCGCGTTCCTGAAATCTGTGGAGGAGAAGAAGAACGTGCCCTGCCTCATCCCGCTTGCGATAGACCAGGACGTGCACTTCCGCATCGCGCGCGACGTGCTCGTCAAGATGGGCTACTACAAGCCGGCGATAATACACGCCAAGTTCCTTCCGGGGCTTAGCGGCAAGCCGAAGATGTCGGCGCATGACCCGAACGACGCTATCTACCTCAACGACTCTCCGGAGGTGGTGGAGAAGAAGGTGCTCAGGGCGATAACGGGCCAGCAGGCCACAGCGGAGCTGCAGAAGAAGCTCGGCGGGAACCCAGAGAAGTGCTCCGTGTGCCAGTACTACAGGTACCTGTTCGAACCCGACGACAAGAAGCTGGAGAAGATATTCGAAGGCGAGAGGAATGGCACACTGCTTGCCGGAGAGCACAAGGAAGACCTGGCGAAGAGGATAAACAAGTTTCTGGAGGAGCACAGGAGGAAGAGGGAGGCGCTCAGGGGAAAACTCGACGTGTTCATGCTCAAGGACTACAGAGCGGGTCAGGATTGATGCCCGGACCGCACAGCACCGCCGATTTTGCTCGCGTTCTCACTTCAGATACCTCTTGTTCTCTTTCAAGTACTTCCTGAAGAACCACTGTACGAATATGTTCTCATCGTCCTTCGCATTCGATCTCTCAAGGGCGCCATAGTAACTGCCTCTACCTGTATATTTGATATTCAACATGGGATACCCGCCCCTTCGGAGAATGAAGTTCATTATGAGTCTGCCCAGCCTGCCGTTTCCGTCTCCAAACGGGTGAATGGTCTCGAACCTCATATGCATCCTCGCGGCCAGCTCCACGGAGTTCTCTTTACCCTTCTCCGTTTTGTACCACCTGAAGAACTCAGATAATCCGGCAGGAAGAACCGACGCCGGAGGGGGAACGTATCTGCTCCCCGATATGTATACCTGATAATCTCTGAGTCTGCCAGCGATGCCCGGCTTAGTGGCCTCAAAAAGTTCCCTGTGCCATTCGAGTAGAACGTCAAGGGAGAGGTCCCCTTTCATGTGTATCATCTCATAGAAGACCTTCCTGTGCGCCTCGGCTTCCTTGATGTCTCTTATCGGCTTTCCAGAGGGACTTATGCCCAACTCAAGAAGTTCGCGCGTGTCTTTGAATGACAGTTTCGAGCCTTCAATCCTGTTTGTGTCATAGGTGAATATCACAGCAAAGCTCTCCAGCTCCTCCGCCTTTGCTTCGTTTGGCATTTTCTGCTCTTCTTTGCCATACGTCTCTTTTATTCTGTCAAATTGTTTGAACCATCTCTCCTTGTATATCGAAAGAAGGAAACTCCTCCTCATTTCTTCAATATTTTCAGGCACCGCATTTCCGACGTAACTCTCTTTGTACTTTACCCGTCCTTGCTCTCTATACGTGTGACTCAAGTAGTAGTATATCCTGCCAGAAATCGTCTTTTTCTTCAGAGATACCATGATTTCTTCTACCCTTACAAATATATAAATATTATGCTTTAATTCAAAATGTAAGGGTATAACCGAATAAATAGTTACCCTTACAAAAATAAAGTAAATCTCTAAAAACCTGAAAAGTAAGGGTAATTGCTTGCAATCCAAACCCCGCGTTCATGGGAAATCACTAGAAGAACTGTGCTTATATACGCTGGAAGAGCCAGAACTTACATTCCAAACTCGAAATGCGAATCTGGTAACAGCATACATCAATGCCGCAGGCCGGATTTGAACCAGCAACGTTCCGCTCTTCAGGCGGATGCTCTCCCGGGTTGAGCTACTGCGGCTCGAGTTAACTCTGCATGCAATTTATATAAAGCCGATTCAATACTCTATCGCTGAAATGGCCGTAGATGAAAGGTGGCAGAAACTCGGGCAGGTAGCCGAGCTGCTCAATCTCGATGGCGTCGAGTTCCGCGAGTATCAGTTCAACATAATCAACGCAATACTCAAACACGGCAGCACTCTTGTCGTGCTGCCTACGGGTCTCGGCAAGACTCTTATCGGCATGGCTGTGATCTCGAATGAGATATCGGAGGGAAGGCGCGCCCTGCTTCTCGCACCGACGCGCCCGCTTTCCGAGCAGCACTACGCGACAGTGATGAGTACGATGAAGCTGTCCGAAGACAGCGTCGCGCTGCTTCTCGGCTCGGTTGGCAAGAAGCAGAGGAAGGAGCTGGAGCAGAGCGCCAAGCTGATAATCGCCACGCCGCAGACGATAGCTAACGACCTCAAGAGCGGGAACTTCTCCCTGGAGGATTTCGGCGTCGCGGTGTTTGATGAGTGCCACCGCGCAGTTGGCAAGTACGCATACACATACATAGCAAACGAACTCTCAGTTCGCAACTCGCTCGTCGTCGGCTTGACCGCGTCGCCTGGCAGCAAGAAGGAGAAGATAAACCAGCTCGTGAGCACGCTCAACATAAAGCACATCGAGGCGCGCATCTCCACAGATCCCGACGTTGTGTCGTACGTGATGCCAAAGTACATGCACGTTGTGAGCGTGCCGCAGAGCCAGACAATAAAGGGCATAGCATCGCTGCTCAGGCCTGTTGGGGAAGAGAGCCTCGCAAGCCTGAACAAGATGGGACTGATGAACGCGAAGAACTTCGAGCGCATACCCAGGGGCGTGCTCATAGCCCTCGGCAACTCCCTGAAGAAGATAAGCGCGCCTGGATTCCGCTTTGGCGCATTCTACAGCTACATAAGGCTTCTCAACGTGAGCCACGCATATGACCTGCTCCTCACCGAGGGAATCTACCCGTTCACCGCCTACATGGACTCGCTCTCAGAGAGGGAAAAGAAGAGCAGGGCGGTAGAGAACCTGTTAGCAAACAAAAACATGGTGCAGGCAGTCGCGTTGGCAAAAGAAGCAGTAAAGCGCGGCGAGGAACACGAGAAGGTGAAGTACGCGATCTCCGTGCTGAAAGAGTATGGCGGCAAGAGCGCGATAGTATTCGTGCAGTACAGGTCGACGATAAAGATGCTCGTGGATATTTTCCAGAAGAACGGCATAAACGCCATGCCCTTCGTTGGGAAAAAGGAGGGCGTGACCCAGGAGAAGCAGAAGAAGATAATCGAAGACTTCAGAAGCGGGAAGTTCAACGTGCTTGTCGCAAGCTCGATCGGCGAGGAAGGCCTGGACATACCCAGCGTCGACCTCGTGCTCTTCTACGAGCCCATACCCAACGAGATAAGGAACATACAGCGCAAGGGACGCACGGCGAGGTTCAGGGCGGGAGACGTCTACATACTCGTGGCGCGGGAGACGAAGGACGAGATCTACCTGCATGTTTCCGCCGCGCGAGAGAAGAAGATGCTCTACCTGATAAACGAGATCAACCGCGACCTTGCCAGGCATGCGCAGAACGAGGGCCAGAAAAGGCTCTGATTATAACTTCGTTATGCAGCTGTTCGCCCATCGTCTAACTCCCTAACGTCGTTTAAATAGGTAGCGTCAGCAAGGGATGGAAGGTAACTAATCATGTCCGGATTACTAGACCTCGAATCTGCAGCGAGGAAGAGCAACGACACAGCTCTGCCGCGAATGCCAAAACGTCTACCAAAGGTGGCGATAACCGCATTGGCGTACGACACCGGAGACTTGGAGATCACTGTTGAGGAGAAGGCCCGAACGATAACGTCCGATCCCGCTATTCTTGAGAAGACAATAAGCACTGCGAAGAAAGGCCTCAAGCTTACCAGCACAAGCGTCGCGAACAAGGGCGAAACTCCAATAATTACTGGCGTACGAGCTGAACTCAAGCTGAACCTGGCATGGGAGAGAAAAGCGAATGAAACCAAGAAGGTCAAGGTGGGAACGGAGAACCCCAGAGGAGTATCGTCCAACGAGGCCCGCGCCGTAATCTCCACTTACAACAAGGCAAGCAGGAGCCTGCGGAAGGAAGGCGTGCATGTAGGTGAGTTCAAAAATCTCAAGTCAGCATCGCATACGCAGAGCGCATGCGTCTCTGCCGTATACCTCTTACACGAGATAGCGGACGTCGGGTGGACCGAAGCGCAGGATGTATTCGGGATAGCAAAGGCGTACTACCCGCTAGGCTCTGGAGAGGACATGACTGGGGCGTACGGTGCAGGAGTCGTTCGCGTAGAAAAGACAGGCAAGGGGCTGGTACTGCTGCCGTTCGTAGGGCACGAAGGTGGCGCCAGGCCGGACTTCGACAAGCTAATCAACTTCTTCACAACCGACGAGAAGACCGGCGTCAGCCTGATAAGCGAGTACCCGATAGTGTTCGGCAAGTACTCAGAATACGTTAAGATGTATGATGTGTTCGCTGCGATGTCTCAATCGCTCGCTCGCGCAGGTGTGGATATTAACAAAATAACTCTGGATGGTTTTTTCAAGAAGTTCATAGTAGTGCCGCACATACCGCATCCGCAGATGACTGAAAAGGAGCTTACCAATCTGATTGAGCACTTTATGCACATGGATAAGGATCTAGAGAAGAAGATACTTGGAGAGATTGGGCAGTTCATCGACTCCAGCCCCAGGGAGAAGACGAAGGTGCAAGAGTACAGGGACAAGTTCGGTTTCGATCCTGAACGAATACCATACGTGGATGGACTCGGGAGCCAGCGCACGAGTTTCAGGTTCCTTGCCGACGTCGCGGGGCTCGTGCTTACGCTCGAGCAGGCAAAGAAATCCTTCTCCATTACTAATAGGGAAAACGGCGCAAGAATAGAAGACAGATTCAACATGGGAGACCTCGCGCGCGCACTCCTCGAGGAGATGGACAGCTTCAGGGAAGAGTTCGGGATATCTGCAAGGAAGCTTCCAGAGTTGCACAAGCTTTTCATTCGCGCTGAGAACAGACTCGCCGAGATATCGAACTCAGGCGGGCCTCTGGAAGATATAATCGGAGCATTCGCTGAAATATACGAAGAGAAAAAAGACTCCCAGGCGCTGATAAACAGGTATATGGAGAACGACAGGTACTTCGGGCAGCTGCTGAGGAATACGCAGACTTACAAAGAAACCGAAAAGGCGGCGCACATACAGGAGGTAACGCATCTTGCCAGGATAACGGGCAACACCTATCCGGGATCTGCGCTGCTCTCCCTGATAAGTACCGTAGCTTTTGTTCCTGCCGAGGAGCTTGTGAGCAAAGTGATACTGCTCGTGGGCTACGGCAGCGGTGACGAGAGCTACTCGCTTATGCTGCTTCCCAATGACCTCGCCACGATCAGAGACATGCAGCTCAGACTGCGGCGAATGATCGAATACGATAGGAGACACAAGATACCTATAACAAAAGAAGAGTACGAAAAGGCGAGGATGGAGAAGGACACGAAGGATTTCGTAAGGATTAAGCCGATGATAAGAGACATAATACCTGGATTCAACGTGCCTGACGTCGACAGAAAGGCCATAGCCGCGTTCGCAAGGGAATTCGGGATGTTCGTGAACGCAACCACAAACTCAGAGGCGTTGCGCAGCCATGAGAAAGAGCAGTTGATTGTTGTCGCGAGGCAAGGCGCGACGCGCGAGCTTACTGGACAAAAAATCAGAGAACGAACTCGAAGTTGAAAACACCGCAGAAATTTTTACGACAATCGTCTTTTCGCTTCTATGATACACGCACATATTGCATACCTTTAAATATAAGGAAAGGCATAACAGAGATACGGAGGGTGGGGAAAAATGGGAGAAAAAGCAAGCCTGAGCGGGCAGCAAATTGCTGACGCGGGCCTGCAGGAAATTAGGCCAGCACAAGCGGTCAGCACGCGGCGGATAGCGCAGCTGAGAAGCGAGGCGATGGGCTATCCCGAGAGAAGGGCGACTATCATACAGGCCCTTGAGAAATGCATAGCGCAATACGGTGGCACAGGCAAGGCCGCGGCTGCGTGCAACGCGATAACATCAATAATGACTGTGAGCATGCTGGAGATACTGCAGGGCGACTGATGTCGCACGGCGGGCCGCGGGCCCGCTGCTACCTGCTTTAAATACTTTTTTTGCGTTTTATCAGCATGGAGATGAACACTCAGCAGGGCCAGCAGCCGCAGCAGGCCGCAAAGCCATCGCTCTTCGCGAACAGGAAGATTCTCTACGGATCAATCGTGGTCATAATAATGCTGGTGCTCGCCGCGCTCGTGCTTACCGGCACGCCTGGAAACAACGGCAGCCAGCTTGCCGCGTTTGACGGCCAGCAGGCTCAGCAGTCTGTGCTCTCACAACTTGCGATATCGAACAGCGTCGCCTCGAGCGTGCGCAGCGGCTTCGCCACAAACTTCCCGACGGGCATCAACGCCACTCCGCTCACATACAACGGCAAACCCGAGGTGCTTTACATGGGCGCAGAATATTGTCCCTACTGTGCGATCGAGAGGTGGGGCCTCATAATCGCGCTTATGCGCTTTGGCAACTTCACCGGCCTGGAGTACATGACGAGCAGCGCCACCGACAGCTTCGCCAACACGCCGACATTCACGTTTGTCAACGCCACATACACAAGTCCATACATAAGCTTCGTGTCCAGGGAGTTGACGAACAACAAGATAAACGCAAGCACCGGACAGTACACTCCGCTGCAGCAGCCCAACGCAACAGAGCAGGCAATAAACGCGAAGTACGATGCTGGGGGCAGCATACCTTTCATAGATTTTGCGAACAAGGCGGTCCAGGTCGGCGCCAACTACAATGACCCCACGATCCTTGATGGTAAGAACTGGAGCACAATAGCGGGCATGCTCGGCGACCCGACGACGATTCCATCGCTTGCGATAGTCGGCAGCGCGAACCTCGCAACCGCGCAGATCTGCATGATAGACAACAACATGCCGGCGAGTATCTGCGGCCAGGGCTACATAACGGCGATAGAGAAGGAGCTGAGCTGAGCCGATGGCAAGAGATCTCGGCAAGAACCTGTCTCGCGCACGCATAATTATTGCGCTCATCGGCCTCGCCACCTCGGTCTACCTTGCCCTCATCGCCACTTTCGGGATCAGCGCGGCGTGTCCCGCTGGCCAGATCATAAACTGCGATGCCGTGCTGGGCAGCGCCTACGCCAGGACCTTCGGAGTGCCAAACGGCTACCTCGGCATCGCGTTCTTCATAGCGGCACTCGCGCTCATCTACCTCAAAAAAACCGAGCCGCTGGTATTGGTCAACGCGGTTGGTTCCGGTTTCGTTGCCTATTTTGTCTACGCCGAGTACATGATAGGCAGCATCTGCATCTACTGCACGCTTGTGCACATCTGCACGCTGCTCCTGCTCGCCATCTCGCTATACGAGCTGCGCGGCGCTAAAGGAACCTGAAGTCCAGGATCAGAAGCTTGACTCCGTCAATGAACTTCATCTGCTTGCTCGGGCCGACTCGTACACCGTAACCTATCGGCGCCTCCTCTATGCGAAGCCCGGCCTTCTTCGATTTTATGTTCATCTCGCTCTCTATCCCAAACCCATTCTCGCGCAGGCCGAGCCTGGTTACTGTGCTCGTCTTAACCGCCCTCAACCCTGTCTGAGAATCGTGTATGCGCATACCGTAGAGCGCGTTCGCCACCACTGTGATTATCTTGTTGCCAACCTCGATGAAGAGCGGCATCGCCTTCCTGTCAAGCTTGTGGAACCTGTCGCCCAGCGCGAGATCGGCTCCGTCCCTCACCATGCCAATAACTTTCCTCAGATCGTCCACGCTGTACGTGGCATCGCCATCTATGAGGCAGAAGATCGGTGTGCTTATCCTTTTCATCGCGCTCCTGACAGCGGCCCCCTTGCCCGAATCCGTCTGCTCGACAACGCTCATCCTCGCGTTTCTGAAGTTTATCCCGAGTACGCTCCTGTCGCCCTTGTATACGACCATCACCCGCGCGCCTGGCAGCTTCCTGAGAGCTTCTTTTGCGACCCTTCCCGCCGCTGGCTCGTCTTTCACTGGTATCAGCACAGTAGTATCGGAGTAGTCCATGTTACTCAGAGCGCGTCGCCGCAAGCAAATATGCTTCAAAAGGTTTTTTATGCTTGCATGCAGCGCGATGCAGCGTTTATTATTCTTTTAATGCTTATAAGAAATGTGGACAGCATCAAGTTGGGGGGCACGGAAGAGAGGCTGAGCGAGATCGGGCTGGGTACCTGGAAACTTGGCGCCAACGAGGAGCAGGAGGTGGGCGCGCTCAGCGCGGGCCTCGACGCGGGAGTAAACTTCATAGACACGGCTGAGATATACGGTACAGAACCCATCGTCTCCAAGGCGATAAAGAACAGGCGCGGGCTCTTCGTGGCCACAAAGGTATCGCCCACGCATTTCAGATACGACGACGTGATAAGATCTTGCGACGCCAGCCTGGAAAGGCTGGGGATAAAGACAATAGACCTCTACCAGCTTCACTGGCCGAACAGCAGCGTGCCGATCGCCGAGACGATGGGCGCCATGGAGAAGCTTGTTGAAGACGGGAAGATACGCTACATCGGAGTGAGCAACTTCTCTGTTGATGAGATGAATGAGGCGCAGGAGGCGCTGAAGAGGAACAGGATAGTGTCCAACCAGGTGGAGTACAGTATGCTGGTCAGGGACGTGGAATCCGGCCTCCTGGAACACTGCAAGAAGGAGCACGTGAGCGTGATAGCCTATAGCCCGCTCGCGCGAGGCCATCTGCTTGAACCAAAGTATGCAAAGCTCAACGAAACGCTCGCGGATGTGGGGAAGAAGTACGGAAAGAGCGTCACGCAGGTGGCAATCAATTGGCTGATCTGCAAGGGGAACGTGATACCGATACCAAAGGCTGCGCGAAAGGAGCACGTGCTTGAGCTGGTGGGCTCAACCGGCTGGAGGCTGAGCGGGCACGACATGCATGCGCTGGACCATTTTTTATCGGCATACAGTAGGCGGTCGCTGGCAAGCGTGCTCAAGCCCGCGATGCACGCGCATCCGCTCGTCACGCGCGCTTTCACGTGGCTCGGAAGCCTGCACACAAAAAGGTGACTACAGCTCGTCCATCCTGTTGTAGTTGTTCTTCAGGAATTCGTTCTCGCTGCTGCGTGGCATGTTGCCGTGTATCCTGCTGAGCAGCTGCTCCTTCCCTAGCTTCTTGGAACACAAGAGTATGACGTTGCCCTCGAAGACAGCGGTGTTGACCCTGAAGACCCGGAATCTCTCCTTGAGCAGCTTCGTGTACCTGCTGAAGTTGAGCATCCCCATCATGCCCATCGCGTAGTTTATCGCGAGCACTCCGTCGTCAGCCAAAACCCTGTGGGCGTCATCTACGAACTTCCTCTGGAGGAATTGGTCAGGAATGCTGGAAGAGGTGTAGGCGTCGAGCAGTATCGCGTCGTACGCCCTGCTAGTCGAAGCCACGTAACCCGCGCCCTCGCCCACAATTATGTTCGCGCCAGTGTCCGGAGCGAATCCCCGCGACAGGTCAACGGCGCGCTTGCTGAGTTCTACCACATCAAGGCGGAGTCTCTCTCGCATAAGCGCAGAGAGCTGGAACGCCACCGTTCCGCCGCCGAGACCTATGAGAAGAACCCTCGGCGCGCCGAAGACGTAGGCGACCGGTATGAAATAGTCCCAGTACTCGCCCGTATATATCCCCTTGCCCTTGAGCTTAGAATAGGTTATGTTCCCGTATTTCAGTACCTTTTCATATCCCCTGTCCTCCACGCGGAACTCCTCGTCTCGATTCTCAGGCGCGCGCCTCTTTTTGAATCTCAGCAGGTCAAGTACGGACATGCTCCCGTATCTGGTGGGCTTTCAACGCTTATAACGATTTGCAAATCTCTGAACATTCTCCCAGAAAGTAATAAATAGGCCGGGCGGAGACTAGAGGCATAAGAGTGTTAGCCGATGCCTTCTAGACTGAAAACCGAAGAGGATACTGTAACCTTTTCCGATGCACGCACCAGCGCGGAGAAGCTGACGCACCTGCTCAGCGACAGGGCGCGGGGCTTTTTGATGGACAGAGTCAACGCGCGCAGCAGAGAGATCGTCAGCGCTGACAGCGTATCTGCGCAGAAAATCATCGATGAAGTGCAACACGTGGCGATAAGCCTGCGCGACACAGAAAAGAACTACATCAAACTCGTGGTCTCGTACGCCGCGGCAACGTGCCAGATATCAGTGCCCACCAGCTTCGCTGACGGCGCTCTTAGGGTGGTTGCGGAAAGGTACGTGCCTCTGGTCGAACCGCGGCTGAACGAGAAGAAGGAGATGAGCCTGGCGCTCAGAGACATGAACAAGGAGCTGCTAGAGCAGACGCTGGATGGCTGCGGTGCGAAGGCAAAACGTGAGGACTACACCAATTCCATAATGTTCATCATACAGGCGAATGACCTTGAACTCATTCCTGAGGTAAGACTAACCCTGGAGGAACAGCTCAAGCAGGCCGCAGACAAAACGGATCTGCCTGGGTACATACTGCCTACCGCAAACAGGAACCTGCAGGTGGCAAGAGAACTGGAGCTGTTCAGGTTCAGACGAAGAACTGATAAGCTGCTCATCGCTGCCGCACTCGTCTGCGCGTACAAAGCTGGCATAAGAGGCAGCACAGACGAGGAGAGCGAGGAGCGCGGTTACGTACGCGACGTATCTGCCTACCTCGGGCTCAACCGCTACGTGGTGCGGCATGCGGCCGAAGAGCTTCGCTTCAAGAAGGAACGCAGGTACTAGCTATTCCGCGTCCTCCTTCTCGTTCTCCTCAAGTATCTGCACTATCTGGCCCTGGCCCAGGCCTGTGGGAAAGTTATCGAACTTCACGGTAGCGTATGGTTCCTCGACCGAGACCACCCTCCCTGTCCATATGCGGTCGCTGTTGTCCCTGTATCTCACCCGCCTGCCCACCAGGGATGAGAAATCGACGTCACCATTGGGCGTCACCAGCAGATTCTCCCTGTCGAGCGAGGTTACTATGGCATCGATCATCAGACCAACAGTTGCTTTTCTCGCAGCTGTTATATAAAACCCAATCCAAAAACCGAGGAGAAGCCAGTTTATGAACGAGGAAGTCTTTTTAAGCGTTTAACAAACAAATGAAGCATGCGATTCGGCACGCATCTAGCATTAGTACTGGCAGTGCTCCTACTCGCAGGAATCGCCGGGGCGACTACATCAAACCTCACTGGCAGCGTGAGTGTCACGCAGCCCAATGCCAACATAATAGTAACCGGCTTCGCCTCCTCCGCAAATCAGGTGACCGCCGGCTCCTCGATGACCTTCACCACCACGCTGCAGAACAACGGCTTCTATAGTACAACCGGCGACATAACGCTGCTTTTGCAGACAACAGGTCCGTCTCCGATAAGCTCCGTCCAAACAATAAACGGGCTGAACCCCTGGCCGGCTAACGAGGTTGACGTGATAACGCTTGGCAACGCTGCAGAGACTGCTGGCAGTTACACCGCAAACATCGTCGGCAACTTTCTTGACCAAAACAACGTACTCAGGCATACCAACGTGCAAAGCCTCACCTACACCGTGGTCTCACCAAGCGGCGGAGGCGGCGGAGGAGGCGGTGGCGGAGGCAGCGGAGGTGGCGGAGCGCCGCCCGTGCCCTCGTACCCGAGGATACCGCCAAGCCTCTACATCTTCAACGTCTCCTCAACGCTCAGCGAGTCCATAGAATACGCGAGCTCGACGGTGAAGATAGTGGTGAGCACAAACTCGACCACTCCCGTTCCTGTCATATCTGAGATCGACAACGTCACCTACTACGCGCCCGGACTGCCAGTCGGGCTCAAGATGCTTTCCGCCACAGATGTAAACCTGACGGCAAGCGAGACCCTGCTGCTCAACCTAACGCTTCAGTACCCGTGCAGCGCGCCCGCATCCGCGGTGGCGCCCTACAAGCTGATATCAAACACCTGGACGCTTATCACGCCTTATCACGTAAATCCCAGCGCATGCAACATCAACTTCCTGCTCAACAGCAACGATCCCACCGTCGCGGTGATAGAGAACGAGTCACTGCTCACAGCCCCGATAGTCCAGATACCCCAGCTGTACATAACCTACATTCCCCTGTTCATCACGCTGCTGCGCGGGACAACCACGCTGTCAAACATAGGGCTGCAGAATACCGGGGTTGGTACCGAAAGCATCACACTCTCAGTGCCGCACTCGTTCTCAAACATGCTCAGCATCTCGGCCGGCAGCCTCGTACTGCAGCCGGGCCAAACAATAAACGTCAACCTGCTTTTCAGCGCCCCGCCCAACGTGACGCTTGGCACGTACGTGATACCCCTCAACATAAGCACCACCTCGAACGGCAAGACCGTCAACCAGACAGAGTACATCTCCTCGACAATCTACGCCAAGAACGCAACACAGCCGTACATGGTCAACCAGATAAACGTGATAAACAACACGCAGGTAGCTACCGGAATAATACAGATAAGCGCGCCCGACAACGCCAACCTCACCGGAGTGTACATGCAGACCGTTTTACCCCCGGGCATAGTCTCTAACATCTCGCAGATAACGGCGTTCGGGCTGCAGGCTAGCGTCTTAGAGCGCAACAGCACGTTCATAATAAACTGGTACATACCGTTCGTGCCGAGAGGCACGAGCGTATACGGCTACTACAATATCAACAGGCCGAGCAGGCAGCAACTACTGAAGTATGCACAAACCGCCTTCGTGGCGCCCTCTGCGGTGAGCGCCGAGCAGATACTACGCGTGACCAACGTGCAACTGCCCACTTTCTACCAGAACGTGCCGGACAACGTGAGCCTACAGATCCTCTACACCGACGCGCAACCTGCGGCAATGACGGTAAGCCTCAGCGGACCACCTGACACAAACGTCACCCCCCTGGTGCAAACGTTAAACGTAACCCCCAACCAGCTGGTGCAGGTAAACTTCTCTGTGGCGGCGTCGCACACAGGAACGAAGCTGCTCAACCTGAGAATCAACTCCGGCAACAACACGGTCACGCAGACATTCCCTGTGATAGTGCTGCAGCAGGGCGCGCTTTCTGGCTTAAACCTGTTTGGGGGGCAGCAGGGCACCACCACGCTTGCACTCACAATACTCTTTATAATAGTTGCAGTCTTCATTATCTCAAGACTCGCGCCAAGCCTTCGAAAGCAAACAGGAGCGCCGCCTGGTTCAGGAAGCATCTCTGAAATCGGCAAGAGCGTCGGACGCATCGAAGACAGAGTTGAAAAGGAGATAGAGGGTTTGGCCAAGCCCGGCAGAGAGGACCGCGCAAAGAAAGGCCGGGAGAACGCGGCCGGCTACCTGAGCAAGATAAAGGACGCCCTCGCGGGCGGGGAAGAGAGGCATGTTGAAAAAGAGACAAAGCACGAAAGCCGGAAGGAGGAGTCACTTCCTGATAGGAGGGAAGACCTCAAGAGAATCCGCGATAAGCTCGGCGGCGAAAAGTAACTCATCGCAGAGACCCAGAGTAATAGGCGTCATAAGCCAGAAGGGCGGAGTGGGCAAGACCACAGTAGCGGTCAACCTGGCGGTTGCCTTGCGCATGATGAACTACAAGGTACTGCTCCTGGACGGTGACACCAGCAATCCAACAATAGGGATAGCGCTGGGCATGGAGGAAGCAAACATAGGCTATGCAGACCTCGTGTCCAAGAAAACGAAGGTCGACAAGCTCGTCTCTATACACGCTGCGTCCGGCGTGCATGTCATCCCGGGCACCCTTCACACCAAACCATTTATCCCCACAGCGGTACAGATAAAAAGGCTTCACGACGAGTTGGCTGCGAGCGGCTACGACTTCGTCATAATAGACAGCTCACCTGGCTACTACACGGATTACGAGTTCAGCTTCTGGGACGAAGGGCTGGTAGTCGCCACTCCAGATATGACCGCGATAACAAGCTGTCTCAGGCTGGAGCGATCGTTCAAAAAAGCAAAGACCAAGTGCGAGCTTGTGCTCAACATGGTGCGCGGAAGACGGTACGAGTTGAGAGAGGAGGAGATAGAGGAGGCGTGGGGCAGCAAGATAGCGGGATCGCTGCCGTACGACGACTCGGTAAACGCCGCAGCCGCCGAACGCATACCAGTATACATCTCCGGAAAGGACTCAGCATTCTCGCGGACGATACGTGTCCTCGCTGGCAAGTACGCCAAGGGCAGCAGCAGGAACCTGCGAAGCATCCTCGGCTTCAGATAGCACGGGCATCGTTTTTTAACCTTGCAAGGCAATTGAATATACGTATAATCATGCAGAAGAACGAGCGACTCGCCTTACTGGTTGTGGTCGCGCTCTCGGCGCTAATCCCAATCTCTTTCGTCGCGGCATCGACCACCACAGCCACGATTACAAATACGGTAACGAACGCTAGCACCAGTACCACGAGCGCCTCTACAACAAGCATACCGCCCCTCGTCTTCAACTCCCTATACGCATCGGACCCCACGGCGTTGCAGGGGCAGACCGAGACGCTGACCGCAACTATCTCCGGCGGGCTTCCGCCCTACACGTTCGACTTCACGGCAAAGAACCTGACTAGCAGCAACGTCATATTCTTCACAAGCGTGTCCAACTCGTTGGCAAGCAACAGCGTGGGCTTCGCGCTGCCAGCAGAAGCCAATGACCTCGGCGCGATAGCGATAAACGTGGTCATAGCCGACTCGGCGAACTCGCCGACCGCGGGCGGGAGCAACAGCATAACTGTGTCTGCCAATACAGTCAACGCAACAACCAGCCCATCCTCCACGTCCGCTAACTCGTCAAACATCTCCGCCAGCTCAAGTTCGAGCACCGGCACGATTCCAACAACATCTGCACAGTCAGGCATCAACACGACATTCGTGTCCAGCCTGCTGACAAGCTACGCATCAGGGCTTGTAAACGGCACGTCCAAGATCGGAA
>JAKANZ010000014.1 GCA_021823435.1 Microcaldota archaeon | reverse complement strand
CGATCTTTCGAGAACGCGAGACTGGCAGAGAAGGCGGGGGTATTCGCAGTGGTGGGCATAGGACCTGATTTCTCTGCAAAAGATTCTGCCTCGGTGCTCGAGATAGAAGGCCTGATCAGGAGCAGCAGGCACATAGTGGGCATAGGCGAGATAGGACTCGATGCGAAGGTGGCGGATACCAATAACTTAGGCGTGCAGAAGGAGATATTTGACAGGCAGCTGCAGATCGCCAGAGACCTTGACATGCCGGTGGTGCTGCACTGCAGGGGCATGCTGAACGAGGCAGCTGAGATGCTGGCAAACGCGCAAATAAGAAGGGCCGTTTTCCACTTCTTTGAAGGAGACGAGAAGCAGGCGGTTGAGCTCTCGAAAAAGGGCTATTTCATCTCGATACCGCCTGCGATGACGGGAAAAAGGAAAAGGATTATAAAGGAGGTCAGCCTAAGTAGCATTGTCGTTGAAACCGATTCGCCAATTGTTGGTGAAACGCCCGCTGATGTAATCGGGGTTTGCGAAACAATCGCAAAGCTGAAGGGCGTTTCCTTGGAAGAAGTCGCGACGAAAACAACAGAAAACATAAGAAGACTGTTTTACATATGACTATCCTGGGCTCGTAGCTCAGCTTGGATAGAGCAACAGCCTTCTATGCATGTGCAAAGCAAGCTGAAGGTCGCGGGTTCAAATCCCGCCGGGCCCGTGGTGTTTAGATGAAGGAAGACAAGAAGCACGAGGAAACAATCGCACAGGTAAAGCAACAGATTGACATACTGCTGAACGATAACAGCGTGCCGAGAAACGTGAAGGCGGCGCTAGACGAGGCGAAGAAAGCCTTGTCGCAGGGCGAGGGCAACTATTCTGTAAGATCCTCAACGGCAACGTACAAGATAGACGAGGTAAGCAACGACATCAACCTGCCGCCGTACGCGCGCACGGTAATATGGAACATACTTAGCCTGCTTGAATCCGTAAAGGACTAGTTGTGGTGGCATGGGAGTTGTTTCTGAGAAAACTGACGACTCTGAACCTGTTTCTCGCCCTATGGGTGGATTGAAACGGGGGATGCAATCTGTGTTTGAAGGGCTGAAAAGGGAGGTTGAAGAAAAAGTTGTTTACAACGGCAGGGTCAGAGGACCTGTACTGATGGTGGCGGGGTTTGGATTGGCAGCATTCGGAATGCTAAGTCCTAATTTTGTGGTACAGAACGTATCCATACCTGCAGGAGCCATAGCGGTTATTGACGGTACCATGGACTTCGCTTTGGGCTGAACGAACTAAGGAGGCGTATAGCCGCTCACCCACTGGTTTGTATAGCTGACACCGCTAGGCACGCCGTTATTATTGTTCCCACTGTAGTCGTTCGCGTTGCCGTTGAGAGGCCACCAGCCCACGAGGTTATCTAGCTTTATCGGCGCACCGCCGATGCCCTCGACATAGAGCGCATTAACTTCCGAGCTTGTAAGCGAAGTGTTGTAAACCTGAATGTTAGCGATGAACCCAGTTAGGTAGGGATTTCCTCCTCCTGTGGCGATATCAAAAGACGTTTGAGAGGTCGTGCTTATCGTGTTTGCGACGCTTGCACTGTATACTCTCCCAGATAAACCAACGTATTCTATTTTGTTGGAGCCATCGTATACGTCTGCAAAGAAAGTCCAGGTATTAGGACCAGTTTGTGTTGCTGATACATCGGTACATCCCCAAGTGTCGAGAACCACACTGTATGTGGGGTTTGAGCAGCCATTACCGATCCAACCTGCAAATGCGCAGGTAGTACATGTAGTTCCATAGAAAAACAGCATCTCTCCAGAAGACGGTAAACTTGAAGAGGTTGAAAGGAACCATCCAGTTACTGTTCTTGGATTAGCACCAGAAGGAAATGCTCCTGTGCTACTCACCACTACGTCTGCACCCCCATTGAACTGAGCCACGTACTGCGGCAGCTCCCCACTGCACACGCCCTCGAGGTTAACGTATGTCGCCGTATTCGGTCCGTTAGGCCTCAGTACCTGGCAAGCTCCTGGCGGAGCATGTGGTGCAAACGTACCTGCATTGAACACTCCTAATTGAAAGAGCGCGCCTAGGACAACAGCTATTATGAGTATAGCCCAGCCGTAGGTCATGAGGTACTCCATCGCCGACTGGAGCCTTTTTGAGCCGCGTGCGCGCATGCACTCCTATCTATTGCGCGCCTAGTTTTAATAACTTCTTTTATCTGCTGACAAGCGCTAGCGCGTGAACATTTAAATAAGATTGATTCCAAGAAAGCTAAGCTACTTGTTTTGGGGTTTTCTGCTTGGGAAAGGGTACGCTGTTAGAGCTTGTGTCTAGGCTAAGCGGCAAGGTGATCATAAGCTCTGATATTACCGACGCTGACATCTCGAACAGTGATGTGGAGCCTCTTGTTGCCAGGATTGTAGAGCGTTATCAAGGTACAAGCAATAGGGTGCTTGATAGGAAGGCGCTTCAAGACGTACTTGCTGGAATGGCGGAAAGAAAAGAGCCGGTACAGATAGAGGTCATCAGGTCCGCTGACTTCAAGCCCGCGGCGAAGGATATTGAGCCGGAGTTCAAGGCAAGGGATGTGAGGATAGAACGCACATCCTCGAATGTTAGTGACTTCGTTGACTACTTCCAGGACAGGTTCTCCAGGGTAAAGGAGATTATAAGATCGTACGGCAACGGCTTCGGGGGCATACTCGGCAGCATAGAGAGCGCGAAGCAATACATGAGCGGCAGGGACATCGCAGTAGTCGGCATGATCTATGACAAGGTAGTTACCGCGAAGGGCAACGTGATGATAACTCTTGAGGACGAGACGGGAACGGTAAAGATACTGTTCATGAAGCCGAATAGGAAGCTCAGAGACGAGCAGAACGAACTGTTCGACTCCGCGTCAAAGCTGGTGAAGGACGATGTTATAGCGGTCAAGGGCAAGACCTGGAACTCGTTCATAATAGCGAACAGGATGCTGTGGCCAGACGTGCCGGTGCACCAGCTGAACAGGAGCGAGGAAGACGTTGGCATCGTGCTGCTTTCTGACGTACACGTGGGCCACAAGCTCTTCATGGAGAAGTCGTTCGCCAAGTTTCTCGAGTGGATAAACGGGAGCGTCGACTACAGGAAGGACCTGGCGGCGAAGATAAAGTACCTTGTTGTCGCAGGTGATCTCGTGGATGGCATAGGCATTTACCCGGAGCAGGACAAGGAACTGATGATAGATGACATCTACAAGCAGTATTCCGTGTTCTTCGACTTCATGGAGAGTGTGCCGGACTACATAGAGACGTTCATAATACCGGGCAACCACGACGCGGTCCAAAGAGCTGAACCGCAGCCGCAGATAGGAAACGGTTTCCTCAAAGACTTCAAGCGGGAAAACGTGCACATGATGACCAATCCCTGCTACCTGAACCTGCACGGGGTCAAGATACTCGCATACCACGGCACCTCTCTCGATTCTGTCATAAGGGGCATACCGGGATGCAGCTACAGCTCACCCACCGACGCCATGCGTGAGATACTCAAACGCAGGCACCTTTCTCCCATATACGGAGGCAACATAGTGGTGCCGAGCAAGAACGATGCGCTCGTGATAAACGAGGTGCCAGACATACTCCACATGGGCCACATACACAAGAACGGCTACGATGGCTATCACGGCACGCTGCTGATAAACAGCGGCACCTGGCAGGCGAGGACGGGATACCAAATAAAGCAGGGCCATGTGCCGTCGCCCGGGCTCCTGCCAGTATACGAGGCCAACAGCGGCCGCATAAACGTCATGGACTTCAACGAACTGCAGTGATATTTGTGAACAACGAAGAGTATTTCGCGGAACTGGAAAAGAGGTTCACTTCTGCTTTCGACGTGGCGAGCAGGGCGCGGGCTGTAGGATTGGACCCCAAGCCCTATGTGGAGATAAAGGTTGCACCTGATATCGCCGGAAAGGTTGAAGGGCTGATAGGCGTGCAGGGCATCGCCGATCTCATAAGAGAGAACCAAAAGGGCAGGACAAGAAGCGAGCTTGTCTTCGCAACAATAAAGGAGATATGTACAAACGAACAGTTTGCATCCTACGAGACGATAAAACGCATCGAGCTTGCTGTCAAGGTCGCCCTGGCAATTATGACCGACGGAGTGCTTGTAGCACCGACAGAAGGGCTGCAGTACGTATCACACTACAAGAATCAGGACAACTCCGATTACATAGCGGTATTCTACGCTGGCCCGATAAGAAGCGCGGGGGGCACGTCGGTGGCAATGTCTGTGGCTTTTGCAGATTATGCTAGAAAGTTTTTCAACATAGGAGACTACAAAGCCACGAAGGACGAGATCGAGAGATACGTAGAGGAGGTCGAGATCTACCACGAACGCGTGGTGCCGCTGCAGTACAAACCGCACCCTGAGGAGATACGCACCATTGTAAGCAACTGCCCAGTGTGCGTAGAGGGCGTGCCCACTGAGGATATGGAGATAAGCGTACACGCCAACCTGTCGAGGATAGGATTCGGAGGTAAGAGCGTGCCGATAAGCAACCGCATACGCGGGGGAGTGCCTCTCGTGATCAGCAGCATAGCCCAGAAGGCAAAGAGCGTCTCCAGGGAGGTGAAGAAAGCGGGCCTTGATTGGAGCTGGCTTGACGGCATAATCAAGATAGACAAAGCAAAGAAGCCGGAAGACGGGCAGAAGAACGAAACCGCCGTCTTTCTTGAGAAACTGGTAGCTGGCAGGCCTGTGCTTGCATACCCGAAACACTTCGGCGGCTTTAGACTGAGATACGGAAGAAGCAGGATGACGGGCATAGCAGCAAAGGGCTTCAGCCCAGCGACCATGATAGTGCTTGATGACTTCATAGCTGTGGGGACGCAGCTTATGATAGAACTGCCTGGAAAGGGGTGCGTGGCCGCGCCCGTGGATTCGATAGAGGGACCGTTCGTGAAGCTGCGCTCAGGCGAGACGCTGCGCATCGACGACGCTGAAACGGCGTCAAAACTCAAGAACGAGATAGTGAAAATAGTCTCGCTCGGTGACATACTTGTGACCTACGGTGATTTCAAGAAGACGAACACGCCGCTGCAGCCAAGCAGCTATGTGGAAGAGCTGTGGGGCGCAGAACTCGAAGCAGCGGGAGGCAGAGTGACAAAGGAGGCACACAAGAGCATGAGTTTCGAAGACGCGTTCGCAACCTCGCTAAAGTACAACGTTCCGTTGCACCCTAGGTTCCTTTTTGAGTTCCAAGCTGTGAGCGAGGAACAGCTCAGGCTGCTGGTGCAGGTGATAGCGAAGAGTGCAGATCCGAAGAAGAACCTTTTCCAGACCGATGGGCTGTTGCTGAACGACGCTGCAGGCAACGAACAACTTAACGATGCGTTAGAGCTGCTGATGGTGCCCACAAAACCTGATGGCGATAATATAAAGATAGCCAAGGATTATGCACAAAGCCTGCTTGTTTCGTTCGGCTTCGTTCAGGACAAGGAGGGCAACATAAACATCGAGATAGCGGACAGGTACGAGAAGATGGAAGGTGCGCTCGCGCTGGTAAACGAACTGTCGATCATCAAGCTGATGAAGAGGAGCACATTCATAGGCGCGAGGATAGGCAGGCCTGAGAAGGCTGGGGAGAGGCTGATGGTTCCGGCGCCGAACGTCCTGTTTCCTGTGGGGTATGAAGGGGGAAAGGAGAGGAATATTGCAGCGGCATCTACAGCGGAATCGAAAAAGTTCGGTGTGCAGGGAGTGAGGATAGAGCTGGCGAGATATGTCTGCAAGAACTGCGGAAGCAGGCTTGATTCGCCGTGGTGCTACAATTGCAACATGCACGCTATCGTAGAGCACGTGTGCACGAAGTGCGGCACAAAGCAGGAAGGCGAGATTTGCGTGAGATGCGGGAGCGAGACACAGGCGTACGAGCAGCGGGATGTCAATTTCTCTGGGCTTGTCACCAACGCTGTTACGCGGCTTGGATCGCCGAGACTGCCCAAAGTGGTGAAGGGCGTGAAGGGGCTCATGAACAAGAGCAAGATTGCAGAACCGGTCGAGAAGGGAATACTGCGTTCAATGTTCAACGTCTTCATATTCAAGGACGGCACCGCACGCTTCGACGCTACTGACATGCCGATAACACACTTCTATCCCAGGGAGGTTGGAACCTCGGTAGAGAGGCTCAGGGAGATGGGGTATGACAAGGACCATGAGGGCAAACCGCTTGAGAAAGACAACCAACTGCTGGAGCTGAAGCACCAGGACGTGATAGTGAACAAGAAAGGCGCAGAGTATCTCTTCAGCATATCCAGATTCACCGATGATATGCTGCAGAGGCTCTATGGTCTGCCCGCCTACTACAACGCAAACAGCTCTCAGGATCTGGTAGGCCAGCTTGTGCTGACGCTCTCGCCGCACACCTCGTGTGCGGTGCTAAATAGGATAGTTGGCTTCACCGATGCCAACGTCGGGTTCGCTCATCCGTACACCATCTGTGCCAGAAGAAGAAACGCCGATGGAGACGAGGACACGACGATGTTGCTGCTTGATGCACTTATCAACTTCTCCAGAGAGTACCTGCCGGTGAGCATAGGCGGCACGATGGACGAGCCGCTGCTCCTAACAACCAGAGTGAAACCAGAGGAGGTGGATGATGAGGTGCACGCGATGGAGGTAACGGGAGATTACGGCCTGGAGTTCTACAGCAAAACTTTTGCGGGCACGCCTCCGTCGGAGGCGAAGGTAGAGCTTGTGGAGAACAGGTTGGGAACGAGCGACGCCTATAAGAACCTGAGATTCACGCATGATTCTTCGGTAAACGCGATAAAGAACTCGCCAAAGAAGAGCATCTACACAGTGCTCAAGACCATGGATGAGAAGATAGAGAGCGAGTTCAGGATAATGGACATGCTCGAATCGATCGACAAGCGCGACGCTGCCAGGAGGCTGATAAACGGCCACTTCATACGTGACCTCATCGGCAACCTGCATTCTTTCTCGAGGCAGCAGTTCAGGTGCGCGAGTTGCAATGCAAAGTACAGGAGGGTGCCGCTTAGCGGCAAGTGCACGCGCTGCGGAGGCAAGCTTCTGTTGACGATATCAAAGGGAAGCATAGAGAAGTATCTCAACACTTCGATCAGGCTCGCCGATAGGTACAACCTTGATATCTACACGAAGCAGAGGCTCCAGCTGATAAAAGACGAGATAGACAATCTCTTCGGCAGCCTTGAGCTCAACGTGGAGGAGAACCGTGGGCAGTTCAACCTGGTCAACTTCATGTGAACCTATTATGCGTCAGACGAGATACTTTTCAATTATGTAGGCCTTGGCGTCCTTGAGCAGTTGTTGTTGGTTCTCGAACCTTGCCCTCTCTATTGCTTTGTCGACCGGGAGAAAATAGTATCTTTTGTGTTCCTGAGAGAGCGTGATCTGTTTTTTCTCATTCGTATGCATAAAAGCGAGGAAAAACACAACTCTTTTGTGGATCAGTGTGTTGCGATCTGTCCTAGAAGGCTTCTCTGTATACACGTACTGGTTCTCTTCCCTAAATCCCGTGTCCAGGTGAAGGGGCAGACCTATTTCCTCCCTTATCTCGCGATGCGCTGCCTGCATCAGTGTTTCTCCTTTCTCCACATGGCCCTTCGGCATGTCAAACCACTCTTCGCCCGTTTCGTTGTTCTGAACCAGCGCGAGAACCATTATCTCTTGCTTTTCCACGTAGAAGACTACGGCGCCAGCTGAGACCTCGTTTACCGCCTTTGTTTTTTCCCTACTTCGAGTTGTTCTTGATCGCTTCTTCAAGTACATCGAGCCCCTTGTCTATGTTACTTTCCAGTATAGTCAGAGGTGGTATGATCCTGATTGTAGAGCTGCCTGCAGGAAGGACCACCAACCCTTTGTTGAAGCAGTCCACTATTATACTGTCGCGCTCTTTCGTAGCGTACTCCTTGCCCTCCTTCGACTTTACGAACTCAACCCCTATCATCAGCCCCATGCCGCGAACGTCGCCCACCAACTCGTATGTTTCCTTCATCTCATTCATTCTCTTCATTATCTTGGCTCCCTTCCTTGCGATGCTGCGTTCGAGTCCGCGCCTGTTGCGTTTGATGTAATCGAGAGACGCTGTCGCTGCCGCTGACGCGACGAGGTTTCCGCCAAATGTGCCTGCATGCGATCCTGCGGGGGTATCGCCCAGCGACTTTCTGGCCACGGTTGCAGCAAGAGGGAAACCTGCACCAAAAGACTTCGCAAACGTGTATATGTCGGCTACGGTGCCGAAGTTGCTGAGTGCAAGGAACTTGCCCGTTCGCATGTAGCCCGCCTGTATCTCATCGTCCACGAGAAGTATGCCGTGCTCGTCGGCCAGTTTTCTAAGTTCCTTGAAGAAGCCCCTTGGAGGTACTACGTAGCCACCCTCGCCCTGTATGGGCTCGAAGAATATCGCAGCGACCTCGTTCGGCGGGACCTCCTTTCCGAGGATGTTCCTTTCGATAAAGTCTATGCTTGCCTGTGAGCATTCCTCTGGGCTGCCGTTGAATCTGTAGGGGTCGGGATATGGAGCGTGCGAGACGTTCACGAAAGGGCCGAAGTGCGCCCTGTGGGACGTCTTCGATGCGGTGAGTCCGAGGGCGCCAATAGACCTCCCGTGGAAGGCACCGTAGAACGCTATTATGTGGCGCCTCTTTGTGAAGAGCTTGACGAGCTTTATGGCGTCTTCGTTTGCCTCAGTGCCTGAGTTTGAGAAGAAGACACGGCCGAATCCTGGAGGGAGCATGCCTACAAGCTTCTCCGCAAGCTCAACCGGGGCCTCTTCATAGTAGTCCATGAACATGCCGTGCATCAGCCTATCAATCTGCTTCTTTGCTGCGTTTCGTATCTGTGCGTTTGCATTAACTCCCAGATTGTAGCAGCTAACGAAGCTTGAGAAATCGATAAACCTGTTGCCCTCTATGTCGAAGACATGGTCGCCATTTCCGTGATCTGCAACGAAAGGAAAATCTTCACGGGTAGTGGTGAAGATTACTTTGCTGTCTCTCCTTATCACGTCCCTTATCCTCTTTCCTATTTTGACCTGCATTTAAACAGATTAACAATATTCGAAAGGGTTTATATTATCTTTCAGGGGGACGCTCGACGCTTGTTATGGAGGAGTGTACCCGCCTGCCCACTGGTTTGTGTATGTGACTCCACTCGGCACAGCGTTGTTGTTGTTTCCGCTGTAGTCGTTGGCGTTGCCGTTGAGCGGCCACCAGCCCACGATATTCTGAAGATTGAGGGGCGCGCCTCCAATTCCCTCGGTGTAGAGGTACTGTATCTCGTTGGCTGAGAGGCTTGTGTTGTATATCTGTATTCCAGCGATCATTCCTACTCCGGCAGGTGAACCGCCGTCTTCAATTCCTATATTTAGAATGTCTGTAGAAGATATGCTCGGGGCCCCAAGTGTGATTGCCGGATACTGATACGAATTCAAATATAGCGTCAACGTTGTCCCGCTTAGGGTTCCAGCCATGAAGTTCCATTGATCGAGTTGGATCGTGGGACCCGAACTCGGGGTACCATCGTTGCACCAGTTCTCGAACCTAGGGCGAAGGCTTCCGCTGCTGTTATCTACACACAGTACAGCCCCCTGCGAGCATCCTTGATGGTAAGACACGGCTAAGGCGCAATAATTATTGCCTCCGATCGCTTCTGGATAGACCCAATACGTTATTGTGGCTGTGTTTCCACTTAGAATCTGCGTATTTGAAGCTGATGCATATGAAGACCAGCTGGTGGTTGTTGTGGGATTAACAAATACGCCAACATACTGTGGGAGCTCTCCGTTGCACACGCCCTCTAGATTGATGAAATGTGCGCTATTTGGCCCATTCGGTCTGAAGACCTGGCAGGCCCCGGGCGGAGCTCTTGGCGCAAACGTGCCTGCATTGAACACTCCTAGTTGGAAGAGTGCACCCAGGACAACCGCGATGATGAGTATGGCCCACCCGTAGGTCATCAGGTACTCCATCGCCGACTGGAGCCTCTTTAGGCGCATGTCCTAACTAAGTGTTTGACAACTTTTATGCTTTGTGGCGATTCTACTTGGAAAGCTTGCTTGCCTCTATCTCGAGCGCCCTGGCAAGCTGCTCCTTGCTTGCCGGGTCTATTTTCTCTGACAGGAATTCGAGATGCTTAATGTTGCATCTCCTCTCCTTCAGCCTGACCGAGGTAACAACGTTCACAAAATTAGCGTCAACAATCTTGGTTACCACTGCCCTCTTGCCCGCGTCCCTGCCGAACTTCTTCACACACACTCTGCCTGATTCAATCAAAGCCATATACTTACCCTTGTTTTACTCTGGTTTGTCCCCTGCCTCTTTCAGTATCTCTTCCGCTACCTGTTCCTGTGTTTTATTATTAACGTCAATAATTATATTAAAGGGCTTCATGTCAACGCCCAGCTCTATTCCGTACATCTTCTTGTACAGTTCGTAGTTCTCCCTGTCCCTCACGCTCACTATCTCGCGCGCCCTGTCTATCGGGATCGAGTCACGCAATGCCATACGTTTAGTTCGCGTATCCTTCGACGCTTCAAGCCAGACCTTGACCCCTCTTTCGGAGAGCCATGGCATAGTGTAGCTTGTGACGACGATGTTGCCTCTTTCAATCTTCTCAATCATCCGTCTGTCAGCTTCCTTGTCAAAATCAGGGTTCAGTTCCCGCTCCCTAAGGAACTTTATGCCGTCTGGCGTGTCCCACCAGTCTTCGTCAGTGACAGAATAGCCGCGCTCTCGGGCCATTTCCTTGAGCACGTCACCTCCGCCCGCCATGCTAACTCCTGTTTTCTTGGAGATCTCCTGCGCCGTGGCGGTTTTGCCCGCAGCCGGCATGCCCGAAAGGATAAGAGCCTTCATATTGAGTTTTGCCCTGCAAGATTAATATTCTTGACGCGGCTTCGCCAAAACACGCTAGTGCGCAATCATCTGCAGCACGAAGACCCTCTGTCTCGTGCCTATGTCCCCGACGCGCATCTCCCCGTTCTCTATCCTGCTCGCCAGCTTGACCACCTCTGCGGTGCATGATGCACACAGCACGCCGCCGAATATCCTGGAGTTGCTCTTCCTGCTCCTGCCCTTGGCGTTGTCTCCTGCGTTTATACCGTTGAGCTCCGTGCTGCATATGGCGCAGTGCGGCAGCATCGCCTTCTTGCGCTCAAAGTGAAGCACATGTCTCCCGCTGGGCGCGACCCTGTCGAGTCTTCTGAAACTCCTGGACCTGTGCATCGGCTTGGGCATTTCGATACCTGAAACAGAGAATATGTTTGTTCGTCTAAAGCATAAATAGCTTACTGCTGCGTCGCCTCCGCCTGCTGCTTCTCCTTCGCAAGCCTCATCCTGTCGCGTAGCATGAGCGCTCCGGAGAGAAGCAGGCCTGCCACGAAAGCAACCGCTATAAAGTAGGTCCTGTAGTTGAGCGTCATCGACAAAACAGGCACGGTTATGTTGGGGTTGGTAGTGAATACTGCTGGAAAGACAAGATAATAGACCACGAAGAAGATGGGCAGCACCACGAACATAGGTTTGAGCTGCGATCTCATGCTTTGGCCCAGCAGCGTGGTTATCTCCTTCTGCTTGAGCGCCAACTTCTCTTGGTCCGCCTTTGCCTTTACCATCTCATTTAGCTCCTTGCTCTTCTGCTTTATCGTTTCCTGCACTTCCTGCATGTGTTTCATGTCTACAAGTTTGCGCTGCGCGGACACAGAAAACACTACGTAGATTATCGCTATTGCCGTTATCTCTATTCCTACTACCATCGCTTTCACTTGGCCTTTTCTATTATCTCCACAACACGTTTCTGCGCCGCCACAAGACCGCCGTCATCGTTCTGTACTATGAATATGGGCGCCTGAAGGCGCATGGCGTATATGGTTGTGAAAGAGAGATTCATTCTCCTGTGCATCTCTATCTCATCTGCGCTGTCAGCCTCGCGCCTCCTGCTCTTGTCCCTCTTTCTTCTTGCGATTATCTGCTTTGTTGGCGCGTCAACGTATATTATCGCCTTTGTTATGCTCTTCAGCATGTCCAGATCTGCGAAGGAGAAGCCTGAGTAGTAGCCGTCGCCTGTCTTGAGGCTGGCGTGGGTGTCAAGCGCTATTGTACCCTTCATCCTTGAGATTTTCATAAGTATGCCGTTCCTTATTTCGGCGTCGTGCTTCACGTCCAGAACGCCCAATTTCCTTACCTCGTCCCTGTCCTTCGTTCCGGTCAACCTAGAGTACACGTTGAGCATCTCGGTGCCTATGCTTATCACCTTGGCGCCTTTTGCACCCTTGAGCACGGTTGTCTTACCTGCACCCTGCGTACCGAACACAAGAAAGAGACTTGTCATCCGAACACGTCTAGTAAGGATGCGCAGAGAAGGTATAAAAGAGGGGTCCAGGCTCTGCCTAGTCAGACTCCCCTCCCATGCCTCCAGGCATGCCGCCGCCCGGCGGTCCGCCCGCTGGCCTGCTACCTTTGCTGCTTATCATGTCGTCTATCCTGAGGATCTGAACGCTTGCTTCCATGGCGCTCGAGATTGCCTGCTGCTTTATCTTCACAGGCTCTATAACGCCGAGCTTGTCCATGTCACCTATCACTCCACGGTGCACGTCAACGCCGTAGCTCCTGCCCTCCTTGCCCTTCTGCTTGCTCCTTAGCTGCACTATCGTGTCTATCGCGTCCATGCCGGCGCTGTCCGCGAGAGTCTTCGGTATGGCTTCGAGCGCGTCTCCAAACGCCTGTATGGCGAGCTGCTCCCTTCCGCCGACATTGTTCGCGTATTCCCTGAGACCCTTGGCCACGAACTCCTCGGTGCTTCCGCCTCCGTAGACGTACTTGCCGACTTCGAGGGCGCTTGTCAGCGCGCCTATCTCATCCGTGAGAGCGCGCTCCGTTTCGTCGACGACCTGCTTGGTGCCGCCCCTGACGAATATGGTGACGCTCTTCGGGTCCTTGCACTTCTCCACAAAGACCATCTGCTCTCCTGAGATCTTCCTCTCTTCTACGAGACCCGCAAATCCGAGGTCGCTGGAAGTTAGATCGTCGAGGCTGGTGACAACTTTTGCGCCTGTTGCCTTCGCCAGCTTCTCCATGTCGCTCTTCTTCACACGCCTTACCGCGAGCATGCCTGCCTTGGATAGGTAGTGCTGCGCAACATCGTCTATACCCTTCTGCACGAAAATAACGTTAGCGCCGCTCTTTGCTGCCTTGTCCGCCATGCCCTTGAGCATCTTCTCCTCCTGCTGCAGAAAACTCTGCATCTGCTCCGGAGATGTTATCTCTATCCTTGCGTCGGTCTCCGTCTTCTCTATCTCAAGCGCAAGGTCGAGAAGCGCTATCTTTGCGTTCTTGACGCTCTTGGGCATTCCTGGATGCGCGACCTCCTTGTCCACGAGCACCCCGTTTATGTACTGCGTATCTTCAACGCTACCTCCCTCCTTCTTCTCCAGCTTGATGAAATCTTTGTCTATCAGTATCTTGCTGTCGCGCTTGTCAGCTACCTGCTTTATCGCCTTTATCGCAAGTCCTGAGAGATACTTCCTGGTTATGTCGTTGCCTATATTCTTCGAGCCGACCGAGACCATCGCTATCTTCTCGAGTTTGTCGTCGTCATTCAGAGTTACGGACTCGGAGCAGTCTCCGAGTAGGTCCTTTGCCTTTCCTGCGGCCATCTCGTACCCCTTGATTATCGTGTTCGGGTTTATGCCCTTCTCTATCAGGTCGCCGGCGTTCTTCAGCAACTCGCCTGCTATTATGACGGCTGTGGTGGTGCCATCGCCCACCTCCTTGTCCTGGCTCTTCGCTATCTCAACCATGAGCTTTGCCACAGGATGCTCTACATTCATCTCCTCTAGTATCGAGGCGCCGTCGTTGGTTATGACTATATCGCCGAGCTCGCTCACTAGCATCTTGTCCATCCCCTTCGGGCCAAGCGTGCTCCTCACTATGCTCGCAACGGCGTAGCCCACTGCTATGTTTGTGCGCTGTGCCTCCCTTCCGAGAATCCTGCTTGCCCCTTCAGGCAATATCATGTACTGCTGACCTAGTTGGTTCTCTGCCATGTTTTCACTCAATTAGCGTAATTTTGCCCCCAAAATCGCGTCAAGACTGACTTGTATTTTTTATGGGTATATGATGATAAGTTATGTCGGATAATCTATTTAAATCTTTCTGGCTCGCATGTTTGGCACCGCCTAAGCCGGAGGTGCCCAGGGGCCCACGATCTCTTTCCGTCCTTAATTTTCTCTAGAAGCCTTGGAGGTACAACTAAAAAGCTTCAGCGCGCCTTATGATTCTAGGGGGCTGCCGCATTTGGAGCAGAACCTTGCAGAATCGGGATTCTTGGTGCCGCACTTGGTGCAGTACCTGAACCCGCCCAATCCTCCATCCTCCTGCCCTGAACCGGAAGACGAATTTGAATCGTCGAGCTTCCTGTTGAGGAAATCGGCAAGCGCCTTGGCATCGGAGTTGCTCAGCCCGTCTATCTCTCCCTCCTCCCTGCCGTTCTTCAGCAGGCCCTGGTCCTTGTCGTAGCCCTGCACCCTTATGAACACGGATGAGGAGATGACTCCGTGCTCGAGCCTGACGCTCGTGACCTGCCTGTAAGGTATGACCTCGTAGTCCTGCCTTATGCCCAGCGTTGCCCTGTTGAGGATTATTATTCGTTTGTCTGTGGCGAGAACGGACGTCGGGGCGGTAACAGACCCTCCGGGGCCGACGCGTCTCTGCCTGACAGTTACCTGTACCTTCTCATCAGGCCAGAGGATGCTCTTTGCGGCGCTTACGTCTCCGGCGTTTACCCCCATGATACAGATACAGAGACCAAATATTTTAAGACTTGCGCCGAAGTGGGGTCTTCAATGAAATCCATGAGGCAGTGTTCTTTGATACGATTGGCCGGATGCAGCTAGCCAGGCATGGTGAAGTTGTTGACGACCCAAGCTGGCTTCGGAGTTACGGTTGGTAGCGGGCCGGTGTAGTTGTCCAGTTGGTACACGACCACGGGCCAGGTACCGTTTACGTAGTTAACGCCTGTGAAGTTGCTCGGATAGACTACGTGGAACCCTGGAAGCTGGCCGAGATAGAAGGCGCGGTAGTAGTTACTGTCGTAGAATTTTGTGGGGGCGTCGGTTATAGTGTTGTTTGGACCGTTCGGAAGGTACAGAGGTATGAAAGTCAGGAACTGTTGCCCGCCAAAGTTGTTGAGTCCTGCGTAGAACTGCTGCGAAGGCACGAGCAGTATGTTTGTCTCGTTGCCATTGCTGTCAAGGAGTCTCACAGAACTGGTGGTGAAGTTTGTCGGAGTGCAGTATGTTTGATTCGACACCTGGTTGCCCGTGAGCAGTATCGTCTTCAGTGCTGATACCTTGCTGTTCTTGAACTGGCAGTAGCTGTTTATGTTGCTCGTAGACAGAGGCAGGAGCAGGTATGCCGGATCGTGGGTAAGCTCACACTGCGAAGTGCCAAGCAGATACGGCTGGCCCGTGCCGTTGCCCGCCTGCATTGCAAATGCCCTGCTGGTCTGGTTGATATTGACGCAGGCGAGAAAGTCGAGGGCCTGCCACTTTGCGGTGAGTTGGTCGTCGAAGACTACGTACTTGGCATAGACCTCGTTGTTCATGAAGTCGGTGAGGTTGGAGGGCCCATAGCCGTCCTGAGGACCCAGCACGTATCTTGCTGCCGTTTCGTAGTCAAGCTTGGCTATGGCGTTGTCTCCCCTGAGCACGGCGTTGCTGTTGCCGAACCAGTTGATCCAGTCGCCGTAGTCCCACCATGAGAGCACGCGCGGAGCGTTTGGGCCAACGTTCTGCTTCATCCACGAGAGTGCGCCGAGCCATGAGTTTGACACCACGTTGCAGAACATGTCAAAGCCGAGGGAATTGCCCTGGGCGCTGATCGTGGAGCACGGCACGCCAATGGCGGAGAAGATGCTTATGAATGCCGTAGATTCTAGCAACACTATGAGCACGCCGAAACCTATCACCGCAAGCCTGACGTTCTTGTGGACTTTGCCCTTGGTGAGGAGCAACAGCTCTCCTATTATTACGCCGAGGGCCAGTATGTAACCGACTCCGAAATGAGGCATGTACTTTATCTCTATCATGCCGGCTACCGCCAAGGGCCATACGGCTGCCATGGCAAGCACGCTCCCTTTTGAACTGCGTTTGTAGATGGCGAGTATCGCCAACGCCGAGAAGACTATCAGCACGAACCAGACGACGGCGTTAACCCCGAAAGCGCTGGCCCCTATGGGCCCGAAGCCCGCGGCGCCGAAGTCGAAGTTGAAGCCCGTGGGCGCGTACTCCTGAACTGTCATGAAAAGGGCTATGGATGGCGTGGTGTAGTGAGCACTGAGGGCCAGATACCTGTCCACCGACGTACCGAGCGGTGTGAACAGGATAAGCAACAGCGCCAATATGCCCAACCCTACAAGTGTCTCCAGGTACGAGGACAGGCTGATTTTTTTCAGTATTCCGCGCTCCTTGGCAAGCACGGGCAGGCGCTCCAACATAAAGACGAAGATCAGGGCGAGCAGGGGAAACGAGACTATGATGGGTATGCCGGCCACGCTGGGTATCTTGTTAGCAAGCACTGAACCATATGAGTTGAAAGGTATGTAGAAGAGGACGATTATCCCTATGATTATCGCATTCATCTTGTAGAAATCACGCATCTCTCTCTTCCTTAGCACGTCCACCACGCCCTGGACTGCTATGTATATCGCGAACACTCCGGCTATCACGGTGTAGTAGTGGGCGCCCAGGAACGATGAAACGAACGCTATGCCCGCGAGTACCGCAAACCGGGTCTCCTCGGGGTTCTGCACCGCGAGTAGGTACGCAGCATAGAAGAAGAACATGCCGAATATGCCCCATGGCTCCACGAGCTGCTCGCCAGCTATGAACGTGGTTATGAGCGCGGGCATCGCTGCGGCTAGCGCCGCACCTATTATTGCAGGATACTCGCCGTACATGTGATACAGGAACATGAAGACTATGAAGACGAGAAGCGCTGCGGTTATGGGGGGATAAACGCTGCCTACGTCGCTCAGCAGGGTATGACTTATCTGGTTGCTGGGCGGGTTGCTTATCTGGTACCAGTAGGCTTCGAGGTACGGCACGATGGGCTCTATCCTGTGCGGCGTGCCGTTTATCGCTGTTGGCCAGGCTGAATGGTCGTACAGCCACTGGTAACCGTGTATCAGCATGAACTCGGTGCTCTGCATATCAAAATAGGGGTCGAACTCGAAGAAGTGCGGGGCTATGCCTATACTCATCATTCGTGTTGCAAATGTGAAGAGCATGAGGAAGATGAGCAGAGCCCAGATAATCTTGGTGTTCTTGCTTTTCTTGCTGTCGCCTTCAACAAGCGACTTCTCTTCGCGCTCGTGCTCCTCCATCAACTTCCTCTCTTCAGCTGCGTGCATTACCTCCAGTTTCGCGCGCTCCTCTGCTGGAAGAGAACGCATCCTCGACTTCTCCTCTGCGTGCCGTCTTTCCAGATCTTCCTCCTCGCGCTGGTGCTTCCTAACAAGGTCGGTCTCGATGCTGAGTTCGGCTATCTTGCCTCTGAGCTCGGCGAGCCTGTTCCTGTAAGCCGCATTCGCCTCTGCTGCTATCTCGCCTTCTGGCCTGGCCCTGACAAACCCAAGGTCGAGCACTCCCTGCTGCACGCAGAGCGCTATGCCGATTATGGTTAGTATGATTACGTTGGCCCCGTAGAGCGAGGAAGAGAAGCTGAAGGCGTGGATGTAATTCATCAGATACGATTCAAGCCACGTTAGCGTTGGAGGGAAGATGAGCCCGAACATGAAGCCGATTATGGTTATCTCTATCATGTTCAGTTTGGTCTTCTTCAATAGCGCAAGGGCAAGAAAGAAGCCCGGGAGGATTATGGATATCAGTGCGATGAGAACCGATACTACAAAAGACATACGACCATTCAGCAAAAGCCATAGCTATTGTGCATATTGCAATTATAAACCTTAGTAGTTTGCGAGGTTTTTATGGAGAGCGTCCGGAAGAGATGGGAAAAGAGGCAGAGCCACATCTGTTATCGTTCGGTGGCTGATGGCGATATAATAAAGGCAGAAATAACCGGCGGGGGGAAAGAACCACACGCGGGCCTATCAATAGTTGATTCCTAAACAGGATTTCCGATTATTAAACAGATTTTGAATTTTTAAACAAGGCTACACTAATGGGCTTTGCTAATAAAGTCTGCTTTTTAGCTTGCTAAATTAGCATTTTTATTACTTAATTAGCAATGTTAAGCTATGCAAGCTCAGAGGCAAAAACATACTCTGTATCTCGATGCGAGTGGGGACTCGGGGTGGGTAGCTCCACACGGAACAAGTAAAGCAAAATATTACATTCTTGGAGGGTTGGTAGTAACTCCTGAACAAGAAAGCGAAATGATAGTGGGCTATAATATGCTTATGGAAAAGCATTT
>JAKANZ010000013.1 GCA_021823435.1 Microcaldota archaeon | reverse complement strand
CCATCTTTGTTTAGGAAAATTGTAAACGTTAGTGCAAGCGAGCAATTCTTAATGCCAACCCATTCCAGCCTCGTTGCCTCCAGATATAGTATTTATTAGTAACTACTAGCACTTAAGCTGCGTGCCATTCAACTCGAATTAGTCCTGAAAGTATCAAACCCTTTCTCTTCTAGGAAGCGCCATATTGTTTTTTTGCCACATATTTTGTAGTACTCTTTGATGTGAGGAAGCAGTCTCCTGAATTCCTCTGCGGCATATGGCCTCGCAAACTCCCTCTCTTTCTCAAATTCGTCTATGTTGAAAGAGTCGATGAAACCCAGCTTCTCATCGATTATTGCATGAGGGACAAAATACTCGATGACTGCGTCTTCGAGCCAGCGGGGCGTCTGTTTGTCTGAGCGTATAATCTTGTTTTTACGAACAAGGGCGTGGAGAAGCTCGTGCAACATCAAGGTTATGCAGGATCTCTCATACTTGTCAAGATGCATTGCTATTGTCGGAGGGTCTGCGATCAAAGATGATCCGCTTCTTGCCACACCTCCACGCAAATCCAGAACTACATCCAATCTTTCTGGAAATGTGAAACCAAAAATCTTCCCCACCAACATGGCGCTTTCTTTCTCATAGGTCTCAAAATCGCCTTTGAAAGTTTTTATGAAACGTCTGAAGAGAACGCCATTCTCATCTTCCATTGGAATTTCTAACGAGGCGACCAGTTTGGTTAAGGAAGTAAATCTCTTGTCACTCTTCGAAGTGGAAATGTTTCTATCTAGGAAAGCGAACCATAATGGTCTAATCCCCTCTCTGCTCTGCGCCATTTTCTGCATCTCATCATAGATTTGTGCTGAGATGTAGAATGGATTTCCGAAAAAACGGGCATCGTAGGCGCGCAGAAGCCGCGCGGGGGAATTTGGAGGTCCGAAAAGGTCCCATACTGATGCTAGTTTTCTCAGGTATTTGTTGGTGTTGAATACCAGCTCCATGGACGCACCTCGTTAGATAAAAGCGCCTCTTAGGTTTTAACTCTTTCTCTAACGACCTCTTTCCGCACCAGGTTGTTCAGCTGACACTGTCTTCCTTCATGATTCAGAGACAGAAATCTCTCTTTCGACCTTTTCCATATGTCCCTCCACGAATCCACGTAGAGGTTCCCCAGACTCAGGTCCCTGATGGTCACACAGGGGGTCACATCGCCGTTGGTCAGAACCCCGGCTCGCAGCAGACCTGCCATGCACGATTTGAAGTCATAGGTTTCAATGAGGGGCTGGACGCCCTCCTTGATGGTCTGGCAGTCCTCAACCACACCAACAACCTTGACGTCGTTTCTTGATACACTCACAAGCCTGCTCACGCTCTTGTAGATGTTCACCATTTTTTGGGGATCGACCCTTAACTGGAAATAGACGTCGCCAAGCCCGAGCGAGGGCTGAAGGGGTTCGAGGTTCAGCACTCTAAGCTGCGCGTATCTCGCGCTCAGGTATTCTGAGGTTTTCACCACATCTGCCTCGTTGGCCGTTGTCAAAACGATGCCGACGGAGAAAGGTATCTCGTATTTTTCCAGTAGGTTGAGCCCGTTTATAACGTTCTTGGTCTTGCCCCTAGTGATGTTGTTTATAGCGGGGTCTATACTGTCTATGGACACCTGCACGGAAAGGCCGTTGGCAGCGCTTTCCCTCAGCCTAGTCACATCGGTCTCTGAAAGCCTTTCCAGAAGAGTACCATTAGTGCTTATCCCTACTCCGTGTTTGAACGTTTTCAAAGCAAGTTCCACCACGTTGATTATGTCCTTTCTGGCGAAGGGTTCGCCTCCCAGAAGGATTACTTCAAATGGCTGCGCCTCCTTCTCAGTCTTTTCAAAGAGATACTGCAGACTCTCCGCTGGCGGAAAGTAGTTGCTGAAGGGTTTGGCGTAGCAGCAGGTGCACTTGAGGTTGCATACGCCGCTTATCTCGAACTCCACTCTCAGCGGGAAGTCAGGCAGTATCACGTCCGACACCTCTCGAATCCCGAACTAGCAGATGGCCGACAGCACTTCTGGGTGCTCTCTCGCCAACCTTTTCAGGGGGGACTCAAGCAGCGAGCCCAGCACCTCGATGGTCTGCGCATCGGCAAGGAAGACAACGCTTGTCTTCAGGTTTGAAACGAAGCCGTACTGCTCGTTGTCCCGCCTTATTTGTATGAGGCTACCCAGTGGGGAGTCTGCCGTTATCTTTCTGGACGCAGCACCATGGTTATCCCAACCGTCTCCGTAGTTGCCCCATGGAGTGCCTCCGTTATCCCAGCCGGGGTGGTTGTTGTCCCATGTTCCACTGCCATCGTGCCAGACATCATCCCAGCCGGTCAGCGGCCTGCCTTTCTTCGGGAAGGCAAATTCTTGGTCTGAGCCTCTTGAAAACGGGATTAAACTCAGCTTATACTCTTGTCCGTTTCCAATTACTCCGACAGGGATTGGCCCTGCCGGCTCCTTCGCTCTATTGTTTTCTGTTTTCATGCTTGTTTCCATTCTCTCACCTTTTATGGATTTCTCGAATAAACATAGTGGCCCCTTGCAATCCTGACCTTTCTGCCACCAAGGATCCTGTTTACTTTTTGGCTGACTTTCTCAGAGCTGAGACTGCCGTCCTCCACTGCCGATATCACAAATCCGACTTCTCCGCTGGTTATGATTACCTTATTCACACCCTTGCATGCGGCAATGCTCATCGCCACCTCGTGGGAGCTCTTCCCGACAGTAGGATGCAGCAATAGAAAGCTCTCCGTGGAGGTCCTCACCTTTATGTTTCCATTTCCCACTATTCCACCCAATTCAATCAGCGTAAACTATGCGCCAGGCATTCTTGCCCTCTTGTATCCACTTTACCGGCCTTGTCTCATTGTCACTAGTGTTGCTCCTGTTATTAATCCTGCTCTCAGGGTTATCTATCAATCCTGTGTTTTGGTTTTCCATATCAATTCCAGTATGCATCTATGTTTTGCCTTATATCTGTGGTGCAGTATGAAGGGTAGGCCTGAGGCCGGATAAAATGAACGCCAGGCTGGAGGGGTCATAAACAGATTTTTCTTTGGCGTTTCCCATGTCCTCAATCCCTACCCACAGGATAGAATATGATTGCCCTTATATTTATAGATTGTCGAAATCTAAATCTTATTTGATAAAATAGCGGATTTTGAAACATGTTTACTTCTGCAACTGCTGTGTAATTCCAGATTTACGTCCATCTCACAACCACGTAGTTAGTCTTTATGTCCAAATTTCTTAAAGGCAAAAGGCCCTTCAACACTTTGACTATCCTCGCGTGTTTTATCTCTACTTGGTCTTTCTGGTTTATGATTTTGTGCTTTCGGATCGCTTTTTGCATGGCTTCTTTTCTGTCCGCAAATAGGCCGATGGCAAAGTTGCCGAAACTGCCAGTGAGAGGTGCAGAGAATTGGAAAGTAGTCAGCAATGGCAGTTCGGTATCGGCATTCATCATGCCCTCTCTATCAATCGCAGCCCTATCATCGAACTGTTTATTATAAGTCCAGTTCTCAAAGAAGGCCAGAATGTAATCGTTCTGTGGTTTCTGCACTGCTATGGTGAACCGCTTTATTATCCCCTTCTTCTTCAGGCTAAATACTTTATATCTCGCCGCGTCTTCGTTTATCCCGGTTAGATTTGCAAGTTCTCTATAACTGGTTCTCGAATTGTGGTTTAATTCGCGCAAGATGCGTTTCTCCCCTTCGTCAACCCTAATCTCCTTGCCTATGTCATCTACAAAACTATCGTTGAGTGGCACAAATCCAAAGCTTAGGTATGCCAGGTCAGAAGGCCTGACCACTGGTACAAAATCAGAGAGTCCTTCAATCATCTTTGTTTCCCAGATTATGTACTCGACAGGGTTGCTTGCAGTGGCGATAATCACAAGGTTGAAGTCTCCTTCGGTTATGTATGCATCATGCACAAACTTCTCGTCCTTAAAGATACCTTCCAGGGCCGTTGCTGTGGGTTTCCTCGATAGCTTTACCATCAGCACGTGTCTTTCCAGCGTACCAAGTTTCGAGGCATCAACTTCTAGCGTGAATCGAATGTCGAGTTCATCTGTCATCTGCTTTATCAGTTTGCTGACAGTGGTCCTTGAACACCTCGCAACCTTGGCTAGTTTGGTGGTCGTCATTCGTGCGTCATCGCTCAGCGACCTTAGCACCAACCTCTCCCTTGGTCCGTAATGCATGGTTATACCTCAGAATAGCAAATAATAAAGCTTGCGTTTTCCGCAGTAATTCCAAATAAAGTTAATACAATGCAACAGTTTAAATTCTTTCAATACCGATGCTGAAGTGAGGGGTAATTATGACCTTGCAAAAGGTTTCTTTTGTTAGGGCTAGAGAAACCGACTGGAAGGAAGTACTCAGAGTGGATTTGGATCTAATAGACAAGACATATGCATCTTTCCGGACTGAAAAGGAAGCACGCGATTCGTTCAAGAAAAGCAATGTCTTCTTGATAAAATCAGATGAAAAATTGATTGGCACGACTTCTTATGACTCCGGAGAAGATGGAACTGCGTATCTTGCTGGCCTGGGGATTCTGCGTGAACACCAAGGACAGGGCTTCGGAAGGGAAGCGCTGGACTGGCTGCTAGCCGAGGTAACTAGAAAGGGCTATAAGAAAGCCACACTGCGAGTCCACCCCGACAATGAAAAGGCAAAACAGATGTATGAAAGGAGAGGCTTCAAAGTAGTTCGTCCTGAGGAAAATCCTTACGGCGATGGAGAACCGCGATTGTTCATGGAAAAGGATTTAATCTGATGAGAAACGCGAGGGTGCGTTAGAGTTCTCCGAGACGGCGAGTGGCCAGTCAACACGCAAGTAGCAAAAATTCTTTAACTAACAGTAAACACTATCGAACGCTATTGAAAAAGAAGCTCACGTTGCGTGGGAAGCCCGTTGCCTCCATCCGGCATTTGCGTTATACTTGTATGACAATAGTAATACATAAATACCTATTCCTTGCATAACTTATCGGTAGTATGGCGGAAAACTCGGAAGTTATAACAATAAGGGTTCCTAGCGGAACCAAAGCCGCACTAAGAAGGGCAAGGGTTAAGCTGAGCAGAGACATCAGAGAGTTCATAAATGCAAGAATGAACGCAGCAAAACTCAGGAAAGAGTATGAGGATATAGAGATGAGGGCCAGGAAAAGGAAAGTAAGTGGGGACAGCGGCGCAATGATAAGAGAAGACAGGGAGTCTAGATGACGCTTGTCGATGCGAGTGCCATAGCAAAGCTTGTGCTGAATGAGGAAGGTCATGACAAGGCTGCGGCATTGTTTGAAAAACAGCTTAGTTTGGGAAAGAGGGTTATGACAGTAAATCTTGCCCTGCCAGAGTCCCTTAATGCGATCTGGAAGCATCATGTCCTGAAGAAAGAACTAAGCGAAGCTGAATTTGACGGGGCTGTGTCTGACGCAATAAAGATATTTAACAGATTGGAGAAAATTAATGACCAAAAGATAGCAAAGTACGCATCTTCGCTAGCTGCAAGAAACAGGATGTCTGTTTACGATGCTTTCTACCTTGCGGGCAGCATTACCGAGAGCGCTCCGCTCTTGACGTTCGACGGCCCTTTGAGAGAGAAGGCGGAACGAATTGGCGTGGTGGTACTCCGTTAGAAAGGCACAGTAACTTCAAGCACCAGTCCATTCCAACCTCCCTGCCTCCAGTTTCTTGCTACTTCGACCATCTTTCCCTTCTGATTGCACCAAGTGTGCCTCCAAGGGTCGCCAGGATTACAGTCTGCACAACGAGGAAGATGGGACCAAGAGAGTAAAGAAATGTTAACGCGTTGCCAATGAAGCCGGAGAGCGGCCCCTCGGTCACGACAAACACGCGTGCGCCTGCAGCGTAAAAGAACCACACAAGTATAAGCGACGCTACTGAACCGGCGACGAACCCGTAGGCGCTGCCCCGCTGCCTCTTCCTGCAACTAAGGCCCGTGGCGAATCCGCCCACCAACGGTCCGATTATCGGCACCCACCCGAGCACGAGCAGTATCACTATGCCCACCAGTAATCCTGCCTTCTCCCCTCCCTGCATGTTTTAACTATGCTGTTAGTGGTTTATACGGATTTGCGTTATGGGGTGGCGGCCAAGTCTGCTTCTGGGCGTGATCATGCAGACCAGTGCTCTCTGACCCGCGCTCCGAAAACTCCTCCTATCGTTGCAAAAAATGTTATCTGCACGATGAGAGCGATTGGCCCAAATGAATAGGCCACGTTAAAAACGTTACCAACTACGCCGGATAGCGCATCTGCTCCGATTACAAAGAACTCGACAAACGCTATGTAGAGCATCCACGCTATTATGACAGATCCAAGAGCTCCGCTGACGAACCCCACGGCCGCGCCTTCCCTCTCGTGCTTGGTGTGCAGACCCGAGACGAATCCGGCCAAAAACGGACCCACCACAGGTATCCAACCGATGAGAACTACGAGCAGGAGGCCAGCGATGACCCCAAGCTCAAACCCACGTTTCATAATCTCATATTTGCATACGGGTTTATAGGCGTATTGTCGATTCGAGAGAAGTGCGATGCTAGGCCTTCGCCATCAGCTTCGCCTTCTTGAGCACGTCGATGAACATTCTCTCGGTAAGTGTGCCCGTGTTTGTGTTTCTCGGGGAGACATGGTAGGAGGTAAGTATCCTGTACCTGCCCGCGGTGTACTCCTTGCCGTGGCCAAAATCCTTTACGCTGCTCGTGTCTATGCCGAGCTGCCTGAGCGAGTATTCTAGCCATTTGTGCGCGAACGCGCCGAGTGGCACTACCACCCTGACTTTCTTCAGCGCACGGAGCTCGTCCACGAGGAAGGTGGTCGCGCATCTCGTCGCCTCTGTGTTCTCTGGTTTGTTGTCCGGAGGCGCACACTTCACCACCGCTGTCACGTATAGGCCGTCGAGTGCGAGTCCATCGTCCCTGCTGCTCGATTCCGGCTGATTTGAGAAACCCGCCTTGTAGATCGCATCGAAGAGGAAGTCGCCCGAGGGGTCACCCGTAAACACTCTTCCCGTTCGGTTGCCGCCGTGCGCAGAAGGCGCCAGGCCCACGATCAGTATTTTCGCATTTATGTCGCCGAATCCTGGCGCCGGCCTGTGCCAATACTTCCAATCCTCGAACCTCTTTGCCGGCTTTACCGACTCCCTGTACCTCACCAACCTTGGGCAGAGCCTGCAGGCGGATATCTTTGAATAGAGAATTGAATTCTGCATGCTTTCTTCTCGAGCAGCTGCTATATATTGCTTGGCGTGCGCCACAAGCAAAAATTCACGTCAACGTTTAAATATGGCGCCAGAAACATATGCTTGGTGAGGAAATGAGCACCGAGACCGAGAGAGTGATCGGGGGAGTAGACGAAGACAGGAGATTCTTCTTTGCAAAGGTAGAGGAAACATTCATCGACCAGGGAATGGAACTCAGGAAGCTGCCAGAGAGCTACACAAGACTCAAGTACAAGATCGGCACCATGCCTGAAAAGGACATGGCGATGATAGACACTGACATGCTTGTTGTGTCACTGCGGCCCTACTTCATGATCCCGCAGGGTTCAATCGGCAGGATCTTGGGCTACGAGGACAACGCGCGCAAGACCATAGAGGTGGAGTGGATAACGGCCAAGGACTGGACCGGCCTGCACCTGATAGATGGCTTCAGCCCCGGCGAGTTCCTCGACGGACTGAGACTGTTGTCCAAAGACGAGAGTAAGAGACTCGTGGACGCGCTGAAGAGCTCCGGCAGGAAGTAAGCTCAGATGTTGTTCAGCCTGACGCGCAGCTCCTCGCCGTTGAGCCTCGTAGTCAGGAGGGGTATCTTCTCTATCTGGGCTATCTTTATGGCGAGCTTGTCCACCTGGTCTACGTTCTGTATGACGACGAGCTTCGGCTTTATCGGGGCCACTCTTATGACCACCATCGGCGACCTGCCCGTGCTGACCTGGTCGAAGATGAACGCGCGCTCGGTAGTAGTGCCGAAGAGCTTCGGGTACTCTGTCGGGCTTATCTCGAGTATGACCTTGAGGCTGTCCAACAGGGTGTAGCCGAAGAGCTTGACGGTGTCGAGCAGTCCCGGGTTTGCGGCTATCTTCGCCTCTATCAGTCTCGAGAAGTCCATGCCGCTTATCGGAGTTGAGAAGTCCTTGATCATGTAGAAGCTGCCGCTCTCCTCCTTCGCGGCGTTGAACTTCTGCAGGTTGCGGGTGACCTCGCTCCCCTTCTGCTCATCCAGCGTGAGAAGCGCCTTGACGAATCTCTTGATTATGCCTACTCCGGGGCTCGCCCTTCTGTTGCCCTCGTAGTCGCTTATGGTGCTCGCTGATATCTTGAGATACTTTGCCAGTTCGACCTGTGAGATGCCGAATAGCTCCCGCCACTTCTTCATCGCGCTGCCCGCGCTCTCGGCCATCGCTATTTCTCCCCCGATCCTCTCCTCTAGGCTGTCCATGCGGTGAATTGGCAAAACAGGTTTAATAAGGTATATGTCTAAGCTGCCTACGTCAGCTTTCGGCCCGCTTTCCTCTCCTGCCCTTCTTCTCTATCCTGTCGTACTCTCGCGCCGCATCAGCGTCCATTCCGCCCTGCTGCCCATCCTGCTTCTCCTTGGAAACAAACCCGTAGATGGCGATTGCCAGGCCGGCTATGAACAGCACCACAGCCACGCCGAGGTACAAGCCTATCGATGCCTCTCCCGACTGTATCTTGGAGAGCGCTAGAGCAAGAGTTGCGAGGTTCACCGCCGCGCTCGAGTTGCCAGAATTGTAGAACACTGCGTAGTAGGTGCCCTGCTGCATAAGCGTGACGTTCGTCAGGTAGGCGGGAGCGGTAACGTTTGGGAGGTTGGTGTATGGAAAGACGCCGCTCCTGCTGTTCTGGTACACCTCGTACACTCCGCTTCCCTCGAGCGACAGCGCAGCCGTTCTCGGGCTGGAGTTCGAAGACGCTGCAGACTCTATGGAGCTGAAGGCCGTAGCGTTCGCAAGATAGAAGTCTAGCGGAGCGGTGGAGTTGAATGTCAGTATGGTCAGCCCCGACTCATTGAGGTTCATCGGCAGGTAATCGACAGCGCCAGACGCGAGGGTCATGTTGTGCGAGATGGGAGGGGGAAATGCTGACGGAAGCGCCAACCCCGGGGAGAGAAAGCCTACGGCTATGCCTACAACTATCAGCGCGAGCCCTATGTAAAGAAACTTCTTTTTCACACTATCGAGAAGCATAGGCAGCGCATGCTTAAAGATTTTTTCTCTGCGGCCCGCGAGAATATTATTTAAATGATTGGTAGTAATAGTTGTCAGTGGTCAGTTGGCCAATCTGGTAAAGACAGGGATAAGCGGGCTCGACGCGATGCTATACGGCGGAGTGCCGGAGGGCAACCAGGTGATAATCGCCGGAGGACCGGGAGCCGGGAAGACGCTGCTCTCGTTCGAATACCTGTACAGAAGCGCAAAGATGGGTGTGACCTCTGTCTTCTTTGCACTGGAGGAGACTCCTGAGCGCGTGCTCGCCAACGCAAAGGCCGCGTTCTCTGAATTCAAGGACATAGACGCGCTGATAAAGAGCAAGAAACTGATAATAGACGGTGAGGACCCAACCGCTGTGCTGCACGGCGGCAGTGAGAGCGGCACCTCGCAGTACGAGTTCGGAAAGATCGTATCCGACATAGAGTCCGTTGTGGTATCGAGCGGCGCAAAGAGGATAGTGATAGACTCGCTCTCTGTGATAGACATGCTCGTCTCCGACCAGGTGGTGTACAGGAGGTCAATGCTCGCGCTGGTGAACAACCTGCGAAGACTGGGGGTTACCGCATTCCTTACCGCGGAGATGGTGACACCTGAGAGGAGGGAGCTCAGATTCAAGATGGAGTACTTCGTTTTCGACGACATAGTGATAATGTACGAGAAGGGCGAGGAGGATAAGCGAATGCTCGCCATGGAAGTGATAAAGACCAGGGGCTCGAAGCACAGCTTCGTGACAACCCCCTACGAGATAACCCCCGGCGGAGTAAGCATACTCTCCGCAGAGGAGATGGGCCTATAGCAAGTTCAAGCTGGTTCGATGCGGGAAGAAGGCAACGGCTCTGAAAGATCGAGGAGGCTCAGGATGTATGCTGCAATAACCATAGCGCTCATGATAATCGCTTTTGCCTCGTTCCTGCTTGTGCCTCAGGGCGCGAGTCTTGGAGCCTGCAACAGGCTGGTGATCCAGAGCAGCAGGTACACGTGCCTGACCGGGCTGGCGCTGGCCCAGGAGAACTCCAGCATATGCGGCTACGAGCCGGTTTCTTTCGCAGATTCGTGCTACGTCCAGGTGGCTGAGAAAAGCAACAGCACAAGCATGTGCTCGGGCATAAGCAACAGAAGCGTTTTTGGAGAGTGCATAGATGTGACGGCTGTCGCGAGCGGAAACTATTCCGCGTGCGCCGGCGCCGAAGAGCCGTACGCTTCAAGGTGCGCTGCGGGCGTGGCGGTCAAGCTTGGAAACGAGGCGTTATGCGCTTCCATATCAAACTCAACCTATGAAAGCGAGTGCACATCGATAATAGCGATGCGCGCAGCCTTCGCCACGAGCAACGCGATGCTCTGCTCAGAGGTCAGCGCCTCCTACGACAGGAACGTGAGCGGCTACATAATAAGGAACGTAAGCGCGGGGGTGAGTGCTGCGTATGCGCAGGCCGGCACCGCGCTCGACGTGCTGGCATTCCTGCCGAACGTAACCTACACCGCGCGTGACTACTGCTACATCACACTGGCCACAAGCTCGTCCAACCCCGCGCTCTGCCAAAACGTCAGCGCGGGAGATGCGGCGACGCTGTGCAACGAGCAGGCGAGCACGAGCAGCACAAACGTCACCGAGAACTTCACCGCGCTGCTGGCCGCGTGTGCGAGCACAGGAGCCTATGCGCAGGGGTGCGCCGATTACGTGACGCTCTCACAGGCGGTAAAGACAAGGAACGCGACGCTGTGCGCGAGGCTGCCCACGGGGCAGGATGCGGAATGCTATACCCTGCTTGCCAGCACGTACTCGAACAGCGCGTACTGCAGCGAGATAAGCAACGCGAGCTACAGGCAGAGCTGCATATCGGGATCATGAGCTGGTGATTTTTCGAAGGGCTTCGTATCCTGCATAAGACGCAATTCGGGGGCAGAGCAGCCCGATTACTTCGTGGTAATGCACGACGGCACTGCGAGAACGCGATCGCTGAAAAGCACGCTTGCTCTAAACCTCGGGGAAGCGGCCGAGATGTCGGTCGTGGAGGGAAGCGTGGAGAGGTTCACGCGGCTGGAAGACGCAGGGGAGCGCAGCGCGTTCGGTGAGATGATAGAGGCGGCAGCGAAGGAGATGCTCAAGGGAGAGGCGCACAAGATAGGCATAGCCGCAGTTGACTCGGTCACAGAGAAGATGTGGAAGCGGCTGCGCGATGCGATGGCACTCTTTGCGAAGAAGCTCATGCTCGGCGCGCCGATAGTGATACGGTTCCACAACGACATAGACGGCGCGAGCGGCGCCTACGCGCTCTACAAGACGCTCGCCTTCGTTTTGGAAAGCAGCGAGCACCTGGCGTACAAACCAAACATAGCATGGCGCATGCACGGCTCAGTGTTCTACACGAAGGACGACGCCATAAACGATCTTCTCATGTGCAACAACTATGAGTGCGTCGAGAAGCCGCTGCTGCTGATAGTAGATTTTGGCACGTCAGAGGAGAGCAACGCGGGGCTTGAAGCCGCGAAGGAAAAGTTCGACATAGTCTGGCTTGACCATCATCCGATCGTGGAAGGATTCGGGGGAGGAGAGCTGAAGCACTACATAAACCCGTGGAACTTCGGCGGAGATTCCAACTATACCGCAGGTTTCCTCGCGTGCGTCTTCGCCAAGACGCTAACAAATGTAGACACGCGGGAGATTGAGGAGGCGTCATTCATAGGCGATTACAGCGAGTACTCCAAGCCCAGCGTGGGAAGCAGGAAACTCGCTGCCCTCCTGGACCTGCTGACCAGCGACACGCGCGTGATATCGGGCATGAGGGGCAACCTCACTCCTGAGAGCGTGGACTCGGTGCTGAGAGACAGGCAGAAGAGCGAGGAGCTGACTGCCTACGCCGAGAGCAGGATTGCTGAGATGCTTGATCTGGCCATAAGCTCCGTGAAGGCGTACAACGCAGACTCCACGCGCATCTACGTCGCTGACTTCGAGGCGATACGCGCCAACGACCAGGAGAGGTACCCGCTGCCTGGAAGGTTCGCCTCGCGGCTGCTGGGCAGGATAGAGGAGCTGAACAAAGATGCCTGCATACTCATGCTGCACTTCGGCTATTTCATTTCCGTTCGCATGAGCAAGAAGCTGATAGGAAGGGTCGAGCTGTTGAAGATACTTGAGGATGTGCGCGCGAACTTCTCCAACTACGTGGAGTCGACGGGAGGGCACAGCAACGCAGCAAGCATAAAGATGAAGAATGACGAGATGAAAAAGGCGATCATAAAGGACACTGTCGAAAGGCTGAAGAAGGCGCTGGAGAAATAGCTAGGCCGTTGCGGCGCTGGCCTGCGCCGGCGTCGGCTTCGCCTCGATTGGGCGCTTTGAGGTGAGGTGGAGCACGAAGTAGAGCGCCAGGAAGAAGGCGAAGATCGCGAGCTCTATCGCGTGCACCGGCCTTGTGAGGAAGAAGAAATAGAACTCGGTGGCGAGCGCGGACACGAGAAACGCCGGCCAGAAGAGCAGGAGGAGAAGCGGCGCGCGGTGGTAGTCTGATTTCAGCTCGCTGTTCATGCTCTTGTACTTCGATGCCAGAAACATGTCCGAGAAGTGATACAGACCGGCGAAGAGGACCATCATTATCGCGTAGAATATTATCTGTGACTCAGCGGATGGAAGTACGAGAAAGTAGATGAGCAGGTATGCGGCTATTGCAGTTGTGCTGAAAGAGACAGGAAGTGATGCCTTCGGTGGCTTCCTGTTAAACGTGTTGTAGGCCGTGCTGCCTATGTAGAACACGACCAGCGTTATGACTATGGCGTAGCTGTTTGTGTCGAAGAGCGAGACGCCTCCTATGACGCACGTGGATGAGAGGGTACCGTAGGAGATGACGAAGTCGTAGATTATCTGCGTTGCTATCATGAAGGTGAAAACGAAGTTGACGTGTTTGTCATCGATTATCTTTCCTATTGCGAGCGCAGCCAGGGACATGAGAGCTATCACGGCGAAGATGTTGAGCGTGGCCGACACGGGGCTGCCGCGCACCTCGCTGTAGCCGTTGAAGTTTGAGAGAAACACGCTTGAAACGGTCCTGTTCAGGCATACGGTTGTCTGGAAGCCGGTGTAGTAGAGAATGCTGACGAAAAGTATGAGCACTATCAGTGCCGCTGGCATGGCGTAATCTTTTGCTGACATCGCTAGAAAATGACTGGGAATCTATTTATAATTACGCAATCAGATAAGCGAGAGGACATGCCAAGAAAATCGCAGAGCGCGATGGAGTACCTCATGACCTACGGGTGGGCCATACTGATCATAGCGGTTGTCCTCGGCGCTTTGTTCCAGCTCGGCGTCTTCAACGCTGGCGCCTTTGCCCCAAGAGCGTCGCCCGGAGCGTGCCAGGTATTCAGGCCCAATGGTCCCAATACGGCACAGTTTATCAATCTGGAAGGCGTGTGCAACGGTGAACTGCCGCAGTACGTTGGCGTTTTCAACGGCAATGGCGCTGTGGTGACAATGACAACCTCAGCAGACAACGCGCTATGCAACTTTACTTTAACAGCATGGTCGTACGATTCCGGAATGCCGAGTTCAGGCAACAGAGGCGGAATAGTCGCGATTCAGGCATATGGCTCATCTGGTGGCGTTGTGTACGGCGGCCCTGACCTTGAGAACAACGACGGCTCTTACAGATTTGAATATATCTACAACAATGGCGCCGGCAGCACTGGCGGCGACCAATACTATTCCTCCTCGAACTTTAAAGGCATCTGGATATTCTCAGCGATGACTTTCAACGGTGTGAACGGGAATACGAATAGCGCAGGAACACCGTCAGAATACATAAATGGCGTTGGAGGCCCCTATGGTTCTGCAGTCACCTGTGCCCCGGTTCAAAACGGGCAGTTCAGGGTAGGCATCTGGGACCGCTATTTCAACGGTTCCATCTCTAACGTGCAGATCTACAACACGTCACTCTCATCCAACGAGATACAGTACCTATATTCTGAAGGCATCGGCGGCGCGCCGCTCAAGCTCCAGAACCTTGTCGGCTGGTGGCCGCTGAATGGAAACGCCAACGACTACAGCGGAAACGACGGCAACGGAGCGACCAGTGGTGGGGTCACGTACACGAGCCAGTGGACCAGCGGATACACTCCTCCGTAGAATCAGCAACTGCTATACGCCGTGGAACCAGAATCCCTTGTCTCTGGTCTCCTTCTTTTTCTTGAGCACCCTGCCCAGCACCGATTTGTCCTCAGGCTTTGCCTCCAGCTTGATGCCCAGCTGCTCCGCGAGGTCCGGGTGCTCCTGCAGGTACTCTGCCTGGAACGCGTGGAACTTGTCCAGCTTGCCCTTCTCGTACTCCACTTTCTTTCCCTCGTACTCTACCTTCATCTCCTGCCACTCCTCGCGGGTATAGCCGTAGGGCGGGTGCTCGCGGATTACGGCGGGGTTGAAGTGGTAGCTGTAGTGTTCCGTGTAGTAGTCGACATCCCTCTGGCTGGTGTCAGGGCCCTCGGCGCTGACATTAACCCCCTGCTTCGACAGGAATTCAACAAGCTGCTGCAGGCTCATCTTCGCCTTCCTGTTCACCACGTCGTCGGGATTGTAGGTTATGCGTATCTTCCTTGTCACGAACTCGACCTTGGCGAAGAGCACCGCCTCTTGCAGCATAAGCCTGTACTGCAGCCTCGCGGCGTGCTCCGTGTCTATAAGCTCCTCCTTCCTCACGTTGCTGAACGTTACCTCCCTTACCATCTTGTAAGGCACTCTGAACTTGACCCCGTTCTCTTCGACGTACTCGTCGCGGGCCGCGTCTGGCTGCTTGCGCTCCTCCTCGAGTTCTTTCTGATAGGTGTAGTTCTCCGCGTCCTCTCTTCTGTCCATGCAGCCACCGTTTTGCTATTGGTATGTGTGTTAACGTACTTAAATCGCAAGCATCAGTTTTCGCAGGCTCCGCCGCAGCCGCAGTTGGGGTCTCCGCAGCCGTGGGCTTCTCCGGTCTCGTTGGCGTGCCCTTCATGCGCAGGCTCCTGCGCCGCGGGGGCGCTTGGCACCTGCACCGTGGCCGTGGATCCCGCGTTTGTCTCAATAACCGCGACCTTCCTCTTGCGCGCCCTTATCTTCTCCGCCTCGACGGTGTTTGTCTGCAGCTTGAAGAAGTCTGTGGCCTGGTTGTACAGCTTCTGGTACTCGGCTGTTGCCTCAAGCGCCTTTATGTCGCGCTTGTACTTATCCGCTGCGTAGCTCCACGCCGGGTGCGTGGTCTCCCAGTCCTTGCTCGGTATGGCGTACTGCCTCTGCACCTTGTCCCTGTATACCTCCGGAAAGACGTTGAACGTGCAGAACGGGAGCACACGGCCGTCTGGCATCGAGTAGTGTATGTCGCACTTCTCCACCCGCTTTATGTCATACGTGTACTCGTCCTGGAAGTGCATCATGCCGAGGAACAAGCTCTTCATCTGGAACATGCCGACGCTCGCGAAGTCGTGCTTGAGCAGCACGCTCATGAGAAGCTTGCTGAAGTTCACGCTCTTCGGCTGCCTCTCCTTGTCCACGAACCTGTTCATCTGCATCAGCGACCTCATCGCCAGCACCCTTCGCTGCAGCTTGCTCTTGCCGGCCATCTCGTTGACCGCTTCCTGCAGGTGCTCTAGCAGTCCAGGCGCGTCCACGAACCTTGTGAGCGGTATTATCTTGTTGTCCTTGTCCAGGAAGATGTAGCTGCCTGCTCCGCAGGCGAAGTGTATCGAGAGGTCGTACTTGTACTCTCCTGTAAGCGCCTCTATGAACCTGTTTATTCCGCCCACATAGGGCACCGAGAACCAGTCCTCCTTCGTTATCACGCCTCCGGTCTGCTCCTCTATCAGCTTGATCGCTCCCGGTATTGTTATGCGCTGCTTCTCCCTCAGCCTGGCGGGCATCCTGCCCACGAGCGATACGGGCTGGAAGTTGACCGCTCTTATTATGTCAATGTTGTTGAGCGCGAAGTTGATTATGTTGCCTAGCTCGTGGTCGTTTATCGTGCGTATGACCGTGGGAACGAGCACTATGCTCAGGTTGGCGTCTCTCGCAGCCCTCAGCGTCGCCGGCACCTCCCAGTGGTTCTTCGGGTTTGCCCTCTTGCTCGCCCCGTCGAAGCTCATGTAGAGTGTGCTCACGCCAGCGTGCCTCAGCCTCTTCATCATCTCCGGGTGCATGCCAAGGTTTATGCCTGTGGTGTTGAGCTGTATCTGGTCGAAGCCGGCCTCCTTTGCCATGGTCACTATCTCCGGCAGATCCTCACGCATCGTGGGTTCGCCTCCAGTTATCTGGAGCGCGTTTGCGGGTATGGGCTTCTGGTTCCTCAGCTTGACGAACATCTTGTTAAGCTCCTCCCTGGTGGGCTCGTACACTGGCTCGCCCTCCTTCGCGTAGAAGAAGCAGTACCAGCACGAGAGGTGGCACCTGTTTGTTATCACGACGTTTACCAGCCCGCTGTGGCTCTTGTGTCGCATGCACATTGCGCAGTCGAACGGGCAGTTCTCGCCCTTGTTTATGACGTCGGGGTTGTCGAATCCGCGGCCGTAGTAGTTGTAGTTGCGCATTCGCATGTACATGTCATAGTCTTCCCAGTACTTCTCTATCGTCCAGCCGTCGTCCGGGCAGTGCTTGCGAATCATTACGTTGTCGCCGTCTTTGTAGATTATGCCGTCAATTATGAGCTTGCATTCGGGGCAGACTGTCTTGGTCTTGTCTATCACAGGCATGGCCTCTATCTCCTCCATGGTCCTGTGGTAGGGGGCGTGAAGCGCATCTACAGGCATAGCTGCGGAGCCCGCTATCGTGTTCGTTTTATCGTCCATCTTTAGTATGTCAGAAGGTCTAGAAGAGCTACTCATTCCCAAGGAAAACACCGTTTATTACTCTGTTATGAACATAAGATATTTAAACATAATTTCAGACCATGCACATGGAAATATCGTCTATCGGCGAATGCTTGCACATCTTCAGCCCCTCCTCTTTAAGACTTTTATCTCGTCCCACTTTATATGCTTGAAGAGCTCCTCTTCCTCGGCGTATCCCTCATAGTGTGTATAGTTATTGGAGTAGTCGTTTACCGTGTAGTAGAGTTCGCCGCTGAGATATTGGAGCGCATCATTAAGCATAGGCTGCTGCGTCGTCACCGCCACGCCTGCCTGCATCAGTGCGCTCAGCATCTTGATATACATCTGCGAGTACACGGAGTCTCCGACAGTTATGTTGAAGCTGTTTGCGTCACTCCATCTGTCCATGCGGGGTGGGGCGAAATGTATACCGTAGTTGTGCCAGCTGAAGACGACTTCGAAGGGATGCGAGCCCTGCCATTCGTCACTCAAGAGCCATCTGTTGTATGCCGATCTGCTGTCAGGCCTCTTGATTTCCAGCATACCTCCGTGCCTCAGGTCAGCATGTGCCTTATAAAGCTCGAGCGGGCTCTTGCCTGCCTCGTCAGGGAATGCGGCGCGATATGCTATGGCTGCAGTCTCAAGGTAGTGGTTGAGCGAGATCGGACCTGATTTCAGCCCTTTGGCAAGATGCGAGGCATACGCCTTGCTGACCTTCCTGCAGTCACTCCCTTTCCAGAAGTCCACATCAGTATCCACGTACTTCCTCTTCGCCTTTCCCGTCCTGAATTTCCAGGGAATCACCTTCTCCAGGGCGGCCTTGTCCGTCAGGTGCTCGAATGCTGCGGTGGATCTAAGTATGTCGAAATATACGTCGCTTACCTTTTGGTCGCCCTTCTTTATTCCCACCTGTCCAAGTTCGTCGAACCCCAGCCAGTACTCGCCGTTAACATATCCTATCCCAAAAGGTATCGCTCTGAGTTTTGGGCCCTCGAGGGGCAGATAGAAGTGGGTCCATCTTATGTCGTTCTTCGAGTATGTCTTCGAGGGTCTGAACTGGCTCACCAGATCCTCTGCCAGCTCGTAGAGTTTCGTGTTCTCCACAACCCTGGCGGTTGTGGTGTGTGCAGCGAGATGTACGTCTTCGAGATGCTTGCTTAACACGCTTAGCGATTTCAATCTATCACAGCTACCTGCGCCTGAACTGGTGCCTCCCAAATCTCTGATTCTGCCTCGGGAACTTCTGCTGTTGCTGCTCGCGCGCAGGCGGCATGCTCTTCTCCTTCTCCCTTATCCTCTGAAGGTTCTTGTCTATCGATTCGCGCAGCTGCTTGCCTATGAACCTCTTAGATATCGAATCGGCGCGCGCCGCTATGCTCAGCTTTGTGGC
>JAKANZ010000012.1 GCA_021823435.1 Microcaldota archaeon | reverse complement strand
AGCCTGGGGCAGGTGGCAGCGCAGACTTCAAGCAACCTTATGGCGGAGCAGCACGGCATCTCGCTGCCGATCCTCAGGCCGCTCATAGGTATGGACAAGGAGGAGATAGTTCAGATTGCCAAGAGGATAGGCACGTTCAGCGATTCAATAAGGCAGTACAAGGATGTCTGCTCCATAAACGCGAGGAACCCCAAGACCAAGACAAATACCGAGGACATGAAGCAGATGCTGCGCAGCATCGGGATCGGAAGGGTGGTGGCGAGGAGTGCCAAACTGGCCGGAGTGCAAGAAGTTTAATAACAGCAATGCCTATCCAGCATGATTGTATGACAATCTCAAAGAACATTGGCAGGTCGCAGGCGTTGCTTCCGCTGCTTGAGAAGGTCGCGCGCGGAAATCTTACCGAGAATGAAGCCAGGCAGTACGCCGCACTGGTTAACGGCAGCATAACAGAAGACGAGGCCAGGCAGACGGTTAGAAAGATGGCGGAACCAGGGTGGGTCAGCCTGGAAAAGCGCTGAGCCGTCCAGCAAACATTTTATATGTGCTGGTCTCATCTTAGAGCATGGATCTGCTGGCTCGCACGATAATAATCGCGGTTGCCGTAATAATCATACTCTTCATCGTGTACTACGCGCTCCAGAATACCGTCTTCCAGCACGTAACTCAGCAGCAGGCCGCCTCGCTCGTAACAGCAGACCTGCAGCGCACATACCCCAACGCGCTGATAAACGTAACAAACAACACACCCTCAAACTACTCGGGCAGCTGGCACATCGTCGCCTCAGTGGTTCTCAACGCCACTTCAGTATGCCCCTCCTACTTTGTCTACACCTTCGATTACCCTCAGTTCGGCTTCGTATACAGGGTGGACAACACATACACAAGCAACTGCGTCATCTACGGGCTGAGCAGCGCAAAGCCCTTCATACTCTCATCCTTTCCTGTGGCGATAACCAGAGCGTACACGCTTGGCATACCCTCAGTCCTGTCATTTGTTGGCTCCGCCGGGTTTGGTAACACCTCGGCACATGCGAACTTCTTCACGCTCACATCCGTGCAGGGAAGCAACTACTCGAACATATGGATAGTCAACTATTCCTCGGCCAGGGAGAACTATACTGTGTACGTTCTCCTGTCGCAGCTCAACGGCACGCTGATCAAGGCGTTCAGCGTCCCGAACTCATAGGTTCCGTATCATAGTCAGCGAGTCCTCCCCGTCCTGCTCTCTGAAGCCGCACGCTGCGAAGAACGCGGCCGCGCCCTCATTCCTGTCGTCTATTTCGGCATAGACCTCAAGCATCTTGTAGAGCTTAGCCCTGTCAGCGCATTTCTCTATCAGCCTGCGTCCAATTCCACCCCTCCTCTGTTCCCTGGCCACCAGTATGCCTATCAGGCCTCCTGTTTCCGTGCTCTTTGCTATCTCGCAGTCTGCCACAACCCCTCCGTTATCAACAGCCACGAAATCCACCACGGTCCTATCGCGCATGCCCTCGAGTTTCTTTTTCATGAGCGCCGCCAGTTCATCTGCGCTCGGCCTTTTCTCAAATGTGGTCGCAAAGGGAATCTCATCGTATACGCTCAGTATAAGTGAAGACCAGCTGCCGAAGTCGCCCTCCTCAAGCTCCCTGATTTGCATCCAAATATTGTTTTAAGCTTTCTCATTTTAATATCTGTGCATGACGATTTCTAAGCTGGCAGCAAAGAAGATACTGAAGAGTGTCGGCGGCGCGAGGATCAGCGAGAGTGCGGCCGCAGAGCTCTGCGAGACTCTGAACGCCTATGCCTACTCTATAGCAAAGAAGGCTGTCAAGCTGGCCAAGCACGCAAAGCGCAAGACGGTGAAGAAGGCGGACATCGACCTTGCTAAATGACCACGCCGAAGTACTGCAGTATTATTATCGTACCGACCCCGCCTATCCCGAAGAGTGCGGTCGAGATTATGACCGGCAGGCTGAAGGGTATCGATATCCCGAAGAAGCTGTTTGCCAGGAAGAGCGTGATGAAGCCGAGTACCGTGTTAGCTATTATCCCGAAGATTATCTTGAAGAAGAGCTTGCCGACCTTCCACACAACAAATATCGCAACGGCAGCGGCTACTATGAGCCATATGCCCGACAGCGCGGTCCCGAATATTGTTATCGCCATTCCATCCCGCATAGCCTTATAAACCATAAGAATAAAAAGATGTCTAGTGGTGTGCGGGTGGCTTACGGTCTTCGGACCGAGGAAGCTCCCTCCACGCAAAGCATGCGGTGGGCTCAAGGCCCGATTCGGAAAAGAAACGTAGCGCAAATGTACAAAAGCGATGACAAGACGAGCGTGCATGTGTGCTTGAAACGGCCGATGCGCATGCAGTGAGCGTGCAAGGCAATAGCCGCTTAGTCGAATGCCACCTAGAACAGAAGAGGGGCTACGGCACACCACTGCTGCTTAACATGGCGGCAGAACAGGCGCGAGGATGGGCGAGGTCTCAAGTGTGGTATCAAGCATTCTTACCGCCATAGCAATGCTTCTAGTCGCTGGCCTGGCGTACGTGGCAATCACCCATTACGCGTTCAACCTGAACAATCCGCTTTCCGCGTTCGGCAATATCACCTCTACGGTCGTCCCCGCCGTGACGAGCATCAACGGCACAGCGGCAACGACCACCGCTCTGCAGTTCAACAACTCGCAAACAAACGCCGCTCTCGACGCGTATGCTCTCGGCCTGATAAACACGGACAGGCATAAGTACGGGCTCGGCAACGTCACGCTCTCGAACGAACCATCGGCCCAGCAGCATTCGGTCAGCATGCTGTCGTACAGCTACTTCAGCCACTGGGATCCTTATGGCATGAAGCCGTACATGCGTTACACGCTTCTTGGCGGCCTCGGCGCGGCGAGCGAGAACGTAGCCTACAGAGAGAGCGAAAGCTGCGGCATATTCGGCTGCACGGGCAACATAAACGTGAAGCAGGCGCTGCAACAGATGGAATACGAGATGATGTACAACGACTCGGTGTGCTGCAACAACGGTCACAGGGATAACATACTAAACCCCGATCACAACGAAGTGAGCATAGGCATCGCCTACAATTCCAGCAGCGTGTACTTTACCGAGGATTTCATAGACAACTACGTAAACTGGAGCGACTACGGCATCAACCCGTCAACTGATGAAATGTACGTTGAGGGAACCCTCAGCGGAGGGAACATTTTCTCATCTGTGCAGATCGCGTACGACAAGCCTGTTCAGAACATGACCACTGCGCAGCTTGACAACACTTCATCCTACAGCTACGGTCCAACAATAGCGGGAGTAGTCGGCAGCCCGCTCTACTATTACACTGGCATAGAGACCATAGACGCTAACGAGTACAGTATCAGCGGCAGGAACTTCAAGGTCGCGTTCCCCATGCAGGATACCATAAACAAGAACGGGCCCGGAGAGTACACCGTGCTTGTCTGGATGAACGATAGCTCTGGCGCAGGCTTCGTCGGGTCAACATATACTGTTTTTGTGGGCGCAGGAGACAGGGTCTACACACCCTCCAACGTCTAACGACCGCGCCCAGAATGCTTAAAAGTGTTAAGGAGAAATGTTGTGTGTGAATTACACAGACACAGGTGTAAATTAGAATGATAGACATCGTACTCGCGTTTCTCCTCATCGCCGGCATAATATTCTTCGGCTTCGGCGCCGAAATCTTCTTCAGGAAGACCGGCATACCACATTTCCTATTCCTGATCTTCATAGGCGTGCTCATAGGCCCGGCGCTGGGACTCGTGTCCACGAGCTCTTTCATCCCGGTCATGGGTATCTTCGCCGAGTTCACGCTGATGATGGTCCTTTTCTACAACGGGATGCAGATGGACATAAAAGACGTCATTAGCAGCAGTAGCCGCACGCTGCTGCAAGTCGTCCTCTACGTTCTGGTGAGCATGATCGCTGTGGCCGCAGTGGCGCATCTCGTGTTCGGATGGGACACGCTCGAGGCTCTCATATTCGGCTCCATAATAGGTGGAGAAACTACGGCGCCTGTTATGATGCGCGTCTCAAAACTGCTCACAGACGACAGCAAGACAATAACGTTTCTGAGTCTTGAATCGGTGATGAACTCCATATTGCTGGTTGTCATGTTTTCCGTTTTCCTGAGCATCTACCTGACCGGATCCACATCGTTCAACGGAGCCCTCGCTTCGATAGCATCCAACATATCCGTGGGCGTTGTTGCGGGCCTTGCGCTCGCGATAGTATGGCTGCTGGTCCTCAACTATCTCAAGGACTACCGCTACACGTACGTCTTCACCCTCGCTCTACTTCTGACCACCTTCGTGCTGGTGTCAGTAGCAGGAGGCAGCGGCCTGATGGCCGTGCTCGTGTTCGGGATACTGCTCGGCAATTACAAGAGCGTCGGTGCATGGGTCAAGAAGGAGCTGAAGATAGAGGACCTCAAGAACCAGCTCAAAGGTTTCCAGGACGAGATCTCGTTCCTGTTCGAGACCTTCTTCTTCGTTTTCCTAGGCCTCACCTTCATTCTGCAGCCCTCGACCATAGAGACGAACCTGCTTGCTGGCCTGCTTTTTGTTGCAGTGCTCATTGTGGTGAGGTACGTGTCCGTCAACATCTCTACCAAAGGCTCCAGCCTGTACAAGAACAGGAACCTCATAACTCTGATGTGCGCGCAGGGTACGACTCCCGCAATACTCGCGATAGTCACCCTTACCAGCAACCTGCCTCTTGCAGGCAGCTTCATAAACATAGTCGTGTTCGTCATACTGATAACCAACATAATAACATCCTTAGCCTCCTACTCTGTGATGAGGTCTGTCAGAGTGACGGCCAAGGTAAACAACGAAGAGGATAAAACTGTCGCCAAGGAGCAGAAGGCGATTGCAAAGAAGGCTAAAGAGGAGAAGAAGCAAACGACAGCAGCGCGGCCTGAGGCATGAATCTGTGGCCGGTCTGTCTGAGTTGCTGCTGTTCGTTGGCGGGATCGGACTTGGGATCATAAGCGGCAGCGAGATCGCAATGATGACCGTGGCCGCTTCCACAAAATACAAGTGGCGAAGAGCGTGGGAAATAACACTGGCCGGCCTTGCCACCATGGTTCCAATCGGCATGGTCATCTACTACTTCTTCACCATCCTGCCACGGGCATTGCTTGAGACAGTGGCCGGAGCCGCGATCTTTCTTATCGGGCTCTACTTTGTAGCCGAGGGGCTTTACGGCGGGGAAGAGCACGAAGAGAAAAGGCGTCTGAGCGCGGGCATGTTTGGCATCTATTCCGGCGTTGTGCTGGAAGGCGTAGAAATAGTCACGGTAGCGATATCTGTAGGCGTTGCTACGGGCGCGCTGGCTGCGAGCATCGCAGGACTGCTTGTGGGTTGGGCGATCCCGCTGGTGGCTGTTCGATTCCTCAGGTCGCTGATAGAGAGGATAGAGGGACGCTCGCTCAAGATATCTGTTGGCGTCATAATGATGGTAATAGCAGGCAGTCTTGTTCTGCTGAACCTCCCCTAGAAGCTTAAACCGCTGTACAGCTATTCGCCGCAGTAAAATTTGTCTTGGTGCTCCTATCGGGTTAATCAACAGTAGTCAGCTTCCCGATCGTTAACGAACATTGGTGATTATGCATTTCGTTTTACAATTACGAGACTGCAGCCTTTTGTGAATCCCACCGTTGCCGATGTTCTTTTGTTTCCTCCATATGCTACATCGAGCAAGTCTCCTTTTTCAACTTCATAGACCGCTTCGGCATGCAAGACATGACGCCCATTTCCATTGTAGAGCTCAAAAGTATCCCCTTCTCCTGCCTCAACTACAAATGGCTTCTTTAATCTCCGCATTTACTCACGAAGTAAGTGTGTCTTTCTACCTATAATAATGTTTATTAAATTTACAAAACCTGCGATGTTATCTGTTATTATGTGCTCCGATCGGGATTTGAACCCGAGTTACGGACTTGAGAGGCCCGTGTCCTTGACCGGACTAGACGATCGGAGCATTCTTTTATAGGTTCTTTGCCCGTATATATAATAATTACACGTGTTCTCATGCTTCTTTACGAGAAGTATACGCCGCATTCGCTCAAAGAGCTTATAGGCAACAGGCTCGGACTTGAAAGGATAGGCCGCTTCGCTGCAGAGGCGAAGGCGGGGAAACGGCCAAAGCCGATAATGGTTTACGGTCCCAGCGGCACAGGCAAGACGGCAGCGCTGCGCGCGGCCGCAGAGGAAGGCGGCTTTGAAGTGCTTGAACTCACTTCCAGCGACTACCGCGACGCTGACACGCTGAAGAAGAGACTACTGCCCGCGGCGAAGAGCCGGGGACTCTTCTCGAGCGTTACTCTCATTCTCTTCGATGAGATAGATGAGTTGTCGAGCAGATTCGACAAGGGCGCAGAAAGCGTGGTCACGCAGATGCTGAGAGAAGCGAGACAGCCGATCGCTTTCACGGCCAACGACTTCTGGGACAGGCGCATCAGCTTCCTCAGAACGCACGTTGAGCGGATAGAGTTCAGGAAAGCGGATTCAAAGGAGCTTATCGCCTACCTGCGAAAAGTATCCGAGGCGGAGGGCGAGCATCTCGAAGAAGGCGTGCTGCGCGAGATCGCATACAGGAGCGACGGAGATGTGCGCGCCGCGCTCAACGACCTTGAGATGGTCTTCATGGGCGGCAACGACATAATAGACAACCTTGTCGTGAGGAACCGCAAGGTGGAGATATTCCGTTTGCTGGATCGCATCTTCATGACGAACAGCTTTCTTGCTGCAAAGAGCGCGGTGGAGACAAGCGACGTCGAGCTTGAGATGCTGATAAACTGGGTGGACGAGAACATACCCAACAGGTACTGGCTCAAGAAGTCGCTGGACCAGGCGTATGAGCAGCTCTCCTTCGCCAGCAGGTTCTTCGAGATGGCGGAGCGCGTGCGCTACTACGGCTATGTACGCTACACAAACGTAGGCATAGCCGGTGTGTCGATATCCAGCGGCGGGAACACAAGATATGTCAACCCCTACTCCTTCCCGTCCAGGGTGAAATACCTGAGCAGCACCAAGGAATCACGTGGGGTGCAGAACAGGATAGCGTACAAGCTTTCTCCCTACCTCCACACGAACAGGCATGAGATAGTCAGCTCCTACCTCCCTCTCTTCAGGAGACTTGTGGAGAAAGCGCCAGAAGAGCGCAGGACAGCGTTCACAGAGTCGCTTGAGAACGATTTCAAGCTCGATAAGGACGAGATAGAGTACTTTATTGCTGCATCGTAAACGAGAAGTCAAATCTCAACGGGTCGTTTTCAAACGTCGCTTCTGGGAACACGAATACATTTTCCCCGTCCGGAAGGCGCATCAGCTGCAGGTCACTCCTGTGGAAGTAGACGACTTCTCCTCTCTTCAGTTCCATGGTCGGGATGCCGTTCGCATCTATTACATCCCTGCTTGGTCTCCTTATCGACACCTGCATCTCTGCCTTTTCGCTCTCTCCGCCCCTCTTGCGCGCAGAGTACATCATCAGGCACGCTTTTTCAGATATCAGCGGGTCCGTAGAATAGCCGATTGGCACATTCTTCTCCATCCTGTGGGCCCCCTTCCGAACCGAATCTTATCCCAAGAGTCATATCCAACTTCGGCACGTCGTTGATCACCCTGGACACGATCGGCTCTACATCGTGCCTCACAAGCGGTCTCAAACTCTCAAAAAATGAGTGCGTTGTTACTGTGTATACCTCAGTCTCCAGCGCCGCCACTTGCTTCATTCTCCCCGACGTCCAACCATCCCGTGAGGTCTATCTCGAAACCTACTGCAGGCTCCTCGATGCCGAAACTGGTCAAAACCTCAGGGTGTATCTCACCCATAAAGCCTATATTCTTTTTGTTTACTTCGACAGTTGCACATCTCCCCTCTATAAAGCTGGGGTGCTCGCCTTTTGAGATGCGCAGTTCCACTCCGAGTCTCTGTGCGAGGCCTTCCAGCACGGCCTTTACGTCGTTGAAGTTTGCCTGGGAGTAGCATGCCACCGCCGCAAGGCTGTAAGACTCTCTCGGTAGGTTGCCGTCTATCCCGAATGACATGTCAAGTTCGAAGAGCTTTATTGGCAACCTGTCGTGCATAGATATGCCCACGTCTCTTAGCAGCGAAGGCAGCAGCCACGTCCTGAGCATCGTTATCGTTGACGCCTTCGGGTTCTCTATCGTTATGTAGCCGCCATCCTCCTTCGCGCGCATCCTGCCAAAGTTGTTCTGTTCGTTTGTGAGGTAGGAGTTCATCGATTCGTCGAAGCCGAGACCAACCATGACGCTGCTGATCCTCTCCATCGTCATGGTGTTGGCCTCGAGGCCGCCCTGCTGCGTTGAAGAGAGCGCGACAGGCTGTATGTAGTCATAGCCGTAAGCCACGGCAATGTCCTCCACCACGTCCTGATCATTTATTACGTCAAGCCTGTAGGCGGGCACGCGGAACATGACGTTCTTACCCACGAGCGCAGCCTCGTATCCCATCTTGTTAGCCAGCGTTATCACGTTGTTGAATCCGATTATCACTCCGATCTCGTTGTAGAACTGGTTGAGCGGAACCTCGAACTCTTCGCGGCTCATCATCGGCGCCTCCACACGCTTGTCCTCGTACTCTATCGCCACCTGTCTTACGGCGAAGCCCATGTCGATAAAATCTGCGGCCAGCATGTCAACTATCTTCCCCGCCACCTCGCGCGACCTTCCGGTCACGTCTACGAGCATCTCATGGGTCGATGCGGAGATCTTGGTGCGGTCAGAGTTGAGCACCGGTATGAGCGACATGGTGCCCTTCGTATCCTTCAGCGCAACATACCTCGTGCTTCCGGAGCCGAGCCTGCCGTACTTCCTGCCCTTCTCCTCCATTTTCACTACCTCGCTGTACCTCATCGGTTTGTTCCTGTTAAGGGGCACGAACTCCTCGTCCTCGTAAGCGTCGTAGAAGAAAGGCGGCTTTACGTTCTTCAGGTCGTGAAGTCCCATTGCGATCTTCTCCCTGTGCCTGCCGTAGTTCTCGCTCACCTTCTCTGTGAAGTTGATAAGATCCCTGAGCTGCTCTTCGCTCATCTCCATGCAGCTGACGATGAGCGCCGCGATGTACGGCCTTATCTCCGCCGCGTGTTTTCCGACCTTTATGAGATCCTTGTTTCCGGCGGGGCCGACCTCGTAGGAGAAGTTCCTGCTCTTCAGCATGAAGTACTTTATCGCCCGCGCAAGTCCCACGGTGCTGAGTAGATCTGGCCTGTTCGCCTGAAACTCTATCGTTATCTCCTTCTCGTTCGACTCCTCGACGTTGAGGCCCATGTTGTCTATGTTCCTCGCCAGCTCTTTCTCGTCTACCTTGAAGCCCAGGCACCTGAGCAGATATGTTTTGTTGTACTTTGCTACAGGCATCTCACACCCTCCGCTCCCTCAGCCAGCCGGCGCTGCTGTTGTACATGCTGACTATGCTGTCTATGCTGCTGTCCTTGACAAGCGCTATTCGCTCCACGCCCAGGCCCCACGCAAGCACGCTTATAGATTTCCTGCTTACTCCGGTGACCTCCCTTCTTATTATCCCGGCCCCTCCCAGCTCGAGCCATTCGCCGTTCTGCTGCACATGTACTTCCACCCCCGGCTCCACGAACGGGAAGTAAGCGGGCTTGAATCTTATCTTGACTCCCATGCTGCCATAGACTCTGAGAAGCACGTCGAACAGGTTGGCGAGCGTAAGGTTGTTGCCTATCACTATCCCGTCAGTCATGTAGAAGTCTGCGAGGTGCTTGTAGTCAAGGTTCTCGTTCCTGAACACCCTGCCCACGGTGAACAGCTTTATGGGCGGATTCAGGCCTCGCCTCTTCTCTGCCAGAGCCTTGACCATCGTGTATATGTTCCTGCCCGTCACGCTTGTGGTGTGCGTGCGCAGTATCGCCCTCCTTGCCAGTTCTGCAGACCATTCGCCGTGCCAGGCTTTCTCGTGCTCCTTCCTTATCCTCCCTTCCAGGCTCTTGTCGTGCACCGGCAGTTCTCCGGGCCTGGATAGGAAGAAGGTATCCTGCACGTCCCTGGCGGGGTGGTCCTGAGGAACAAAGAGGTAGTCGAAGACCCAGAATGCCGGTTCGACAACGGGTCCGCTGATCTCGCTGAACCCTAGGCCGACGTAAGCCGATCTTATCTCGTTGATTATGTTGCGTATCTTGTGCCGCGATGAGGCGTAGGCCGATTCCACGGGGGTTGTAGGGTCATATGGCTTGAATTTTTTACCAGCCCAGGACCTGTTGGCTATCATGCTCCTGTCCAGCGAGCCTATCATCTCTTCTGTCTGCCTCTCTCTTGCAAGCGCCAGCACTCCCCGCTGGGTTATCTCCACCTCCCTTATCTCCTTCCTGCCCTTTATCGAGATCAACTTTCTTTGTTCCAGCTCCTTGGCAGCCTCGCTTCCAGCCAGTTTTGCGTACGCGCCTTTGTCGTTGGAAAGAGTTCTGAGGGCGGAATCCGCCTCTGTGCCTGACTTTTCCGCCTTCCTGCCTGCTTCTGTAATCACAAGCTGTTGGCCGCTGACCTCCACAAACCCTTTCTTCTTTGCCCACATCAGCCCTATCTGGTCCTCTCTGCCCGTCAGCTCCTTCAGAGGCACAGCCCTGCCTTTTATCTTCTTTAGTAGCGAAAGCTCAGGCAGGCTGGTCCTCGCATAATCTTCGCCCTCTTTGCTGATCTTTAACTCGTATTCGCCCTCGCTCTTCGTTTCTATCAGTTTCTGTGCCTCCAGATTGGAGATCCCCCAAAGCGCCTCGTCCCTGCCCAGTCCAGACGCCTCGAGCAGCTCGGCGAAGCTCATGCGTTTCTTCTCCTTGAGTGCGCTCAGCAAAGATAGCTCATGCCTGTGCAAACGATTCACCTACCTAAGCACCCTGAAGTAGAGGTATGCAGCTATCGCCACCACCGCAACCACCACCAGCAGGTAGATGAGCGTGCCGTAGTTCCTGTACAGGTTGTTGAAGTACTGTACAACTTCCTGCTCAGGGGTCTGGGTAATTATGTACACAAAATTGAAGTTCTGAAGCGGCTCTGCAGAATACCATGAGAAACTGCCTCCGGAGTACTGGCCGAAGGAATTGGGCTGGGGGAAATCCGGAAGCGGGTACACGGCGACAACCTGGGTGTCGTTTGGCACGGTAAGGGTGAGCCTCGCGTTAGGGAAGAGAGATTCTCCGCTGGCCGTGTGCAGGTAGTTGAAGATGCTGCTGTTTATCCTGTACTCGAACTTCCTTGGGGCCACGCTGACGAAGCTGGTGATGTTGTTCGCGTCGTAGCTCATGGTCAGAGACGCGTAGCCGCCTCCGCCTCCGGCCGGGGTTATCGGCCCTGGCAGGAATGTGAAGTTGCTTATACTGGATTTCGGGTTAAGTATGTGCTGCGTCAGGTACTGCGATTCGCCTATGACCTTCTGCCAGCTTTCAAGCGAGAGGTTGAAGGCCTGCCTGTCCTGCGTGTAGGTCGCTATCGAGCCGTTGCTCACGTATAGCTGCACCCCCTCTATCACATGCGCCGTAGTCGAGTTTGTAAGCACCACCCTGGTTGAGAGGTAGGTGACGTTGAAGTAGGCGCTGACGCTGCCCGTGGCTATGAGCCCAAGTAAAAAGAAAGACAAGAGGGCGAGAGAGGCGCGCATTATCTTGACCTAGATAGGATTAGAAAACAAGGTATAAAACCTTATAGTTTAATCCCTCTGCCGTTTTCTGTTTTTCAAATAACTCTTTATAAGTGTTCGGTGCGAATGGAAAGTATGCTGGCAAAGAAGTACGAGAGAGAGGCAAGTGGCGTTCATACGAGGCAGGTCGGCGGCCCGCAGAGCAGAATCTTTGAGCTGTCAGTAAGCATGTTTGTCAGGCCGGAGGACCTGCCCGTCCTGGAAGAAGCGTATCTCTCAGAATCCAAAACTTTTTCCGATACGCTGAGGTCGTTCAACGTGCCTGACGGCGTATTCGTGGGCGCGCCCCTGCTGAACAAGCGCATGCAGCTAGAAGACGGCAGGTTCTGGATGGTCAACCTAATAGCCAACGTGGTCCGCATATACGAAAAGAAAGACCTTCTCCCGCCGGAGCTGGTCATGGGAAACTTCTCCACGGCTTTAGATATGCGAATGAGGGTGCTGCGCGGCAAGAAAGAGCTTGGGGGACGCAGGGAATAACATATAATTAAAAGCCTTTCAGGAGAATGATACATACTGGCGTGTTCTACATGGCAGAAAAGAGCAAGTTACTCGCAGTGATAAGAGTGCGGGGCCGCGTGAAGGTCAGGCAGAGCATAGCCGAGACCCTGGACAGGCTCAACCTCAGGCGCGTGAACAATCTCGTGTTGGTCAACGCGGGAAACTCATCGTACATGGGCATGGTCAAGAAGTGCAAAGACTTTGTCACGTTCGGCGAGATTGACAAGGAGACGCTCGGAAAGCTTCTCAACGCTAAGGGCGTGACCGCTGATGCGTCCGCAACGGAGTCGCTGATATCGGGCAGCGCGTCTCCGAAGGAGCTGAAGATAGATATGCCGATGCGCATGCACCCGCCGAAGCGCGGGTACGAGGGCATAAAGAACGCGTACACGAACGGGGGCAGCCTCGGGTATAGGAGCGACGGGATAAACAAGCTTATTGCAAGAATGCTGTGATTTGTTATGGTTCTAAGGATAAAGAAAAGGAGGAAGTACTTCGGGAACAGAAGATGGGGAGCAGGCAACATAAAGAACGCCAGAGGGGCGGGAGACAGAGGCGGCGTGGGCCGCGGAGGTAGAAAGCACAAGATGACATACCTGCTGGTGTACGAGAGGGAGAGCCTGGTGCACAAGGGCTTCGCCCCCTGGAAGAAGAAGCTCCTCGATATAATAGACCTTAACGCGATCTCAAAGCGCGCGGAAGAGATGAAGGACGCAAAACCCACCATAGAGCTCAAGGGCTACAAGGTTCTCGGCAGCGGCAGGCTTGCAAAGCCCGTGGTTGTCAAGGCAAGCGGATTCTCTAAGAGCGCCGAAGAGAAGATAAAGCAAGCAGGAGGGGAAGCGCTAAGGTTCTGAGTGTTTTTGATGCAGCATCTCAACATCGCCTTCTATTCAGACAGCTACCTGCCCGCCGTGGATGGCGTGGTCATGTCCATTCTCGAGTTCAAGCGCGAGCTCGAGCGAAGGGGCCACAAGGTCTACATATTCGCGAGCGCCAGCATGCGTGACAAGAAAAGGTATGAGGCAAGCGACGTCTTCCTGCATACGGGCATGCGCTTCAAGCCCTATCCGCAGTACAGCGTTGCGCTCTTCCCCTACTACTCATCCATGCCCATTCAGCTGAAGAAGCTTGACATAGACATAGTGCACTCGCACACGCCCTTCATGATGGGCTTCGCCGGGCTTCTGGCGGCGAAGATGGGCAGGTATCCGCTAGCGGCAACGTTCCACACAATGGTGAACAGCGCCTCGCTCAGCGCCTACTACCCGAAGAACAGGGCGCTAAGGAACTTCTACTCCGCCTACCTCTGGAAGTACACCAAGTTCTTCTACAAAAGCTGCGACGTGACCATCGCTCCTTCGCGCGCGGTAGCCGCGATGCTCAGCAGGCACCAGATCAAGAACACGGCCGTGGTCCCAAACTCTGTAGATCTCAAGAGATTCAACCCAAGAGTCAGCGGGGAGAAGCTAAGGAAGAGGCTGGGCATACGGGACGGGGAGAGGGTGGTGCTATACCTCGGCAGGATCAGCAAGGAGAAGAGAGTCGATATCATGCTAAAGGCAGCGAAACTGCTGTTGAAGAAACACGACGACCTGAAGTTCGTGGTGGGCGGCTCCGGCCCTGAGCTGGACTCAATGAAACATCTGGTTACGAGGCTGGGCATAGGCCACAAAACCAACTTCCTGGGCTTCGTCAAGAACGAAGACCTGCCGAGCCTCTACGCAGCGAGCGACATGCTCTGCCTGCCGTCGCACCGTTTCGAGACCCAGGGCATAGTCGCCGTGGAGGCCATGGCGGTGGGCAAGCCTGTGGTCGGCTCGGACGATCTCGCGCTCAAGGACCTGATAAAGAGCGGGAAGAACGGGGAGAAGTTCAGGTCTCTCGACCATGCTGACTGTGCGAGGAAGATAGAAAGGGTTTTAAATAACAAAGATGCGTATAAGACGAACGCGGTGAACACTGCAAGGAACTACTCGACTGAGCGTGTCACCGATGAGTTGCTAAAAACATACGAGCATTTAGTCTCAAACGGGCGGTTTACTGAGCGAGAATGAAGATGACAGCAAGGCAAAAGAGGAGAAGGGCGGTGCCAATGCGGAACAGTATGCGGGCGCCAAGTCCGTGGCCGAACCCGATGCGTCATCGAAGCTGAAGGAGCAGATAGAGGCGGAGAAGAAGAAGCGCGCCCAGCTCATAGACCAGATGCGGAGACTGAGGAGCAAACTCAACTACAAGCAGGAGGAGCAGGTCGCGATATCCAAGCTCGCAATCATCAACACGGCAGCGAAGAACCTCGGCAGGCTCAAGAGGATGAAGAGCAGCATCGAGTTCAAGATATCAACGCAGGCGCCCACGCTCGCTGCAGAAAAGGAACTGATAAAGGAACTGAACAAGATAAACAAGGAACTTGAAGAGGCGCAGAGTGCTTACAGGTTCAAGAGAAAGGCCGAGCTCATCACCAAGGACATAGACGAGATCGGCAAGGCTCTTGAGTCCTACAAGAACCAGGTCCTGGAGGTCGACAGGAAACTCGACGAGCTCTACACCAGCCTGCGCGGCAGATCCAGCTGGAGGAGAAAGCCGGAGGAACCAAGGCCGAGACGCACGCCCAAGCACGAGGAGCCATTCGAGGTAAGCCTTGAGGACATAGCGACCATAAAGAAGAAGGAAGAATGAGACGCGCGATAGCGGCAATGACGCGAGGCGGTCTGGAGAACAAGAACTAGAACAAGAATAAAAAACAAAACAAAAGCAAGGATTGATTTAGTATGGAAAGAAAGTTAGCAGATGCAGATGAATGGTACGGAGCAGGAACATACGTAAGGATGGGTCCAAGGACGGAGCGCAGGGGCGAGGCTCGGCAGAGAGCTCCGCCGAGACCCAGGGAAGACAGGAAGCCCAGAGTCGTCAGAGAAATAATAAAGGACGACAAGCTGCGGCTGACCTTCTACGGCGCCGCAAGGGAGGTCGGGAGGAGCTGCATAATGGTGGAGGGCAAGGGCACCAAGATACTCATAGACGCCGGAATAAAGCTCGGCGAGGTGGAGGAGCACCCTCTGATAGAAGACTCTATGCTCAGAAACATAGACGCTGTCGTGATCTCGCACGCGCACCTGGACCACTGCGGCTACCTTCCGCACATCCTGTCGAACGGATTCGACGGCCCGATATACTCGCTCAAGCCCACGCTCGAGCTGGTGAACATTATAGTCAACGACTACCTTAGCATATCGAAACCCAAGGGGATAAGGAAGGACGCCCTAGCGAGGATGCCGAAGCGCTACAAGATGGTCGAATACCACGAGGAGTTCAAGGTCAAGGATCTGGCCATAAAGCTCGTGCCAGCGGGCCACATACTGGGCAGCGCCATGGTCGAGGTAAGGGAGGGCGACAACAGGCTTCTGTACACAGGCGACATCAGCCTCAGGAGCACCAAGCTGCTGGACCCGGCATATACAGAGTACCTCAAGGCCGAGACCCTCATAACGGAGAGCACCTACAGCGGCAAGGAGGACGTTTTCATTTCGGAAAAGCAGGTGATGGCCGATTTTGTTAAGAGCATGAAGGAGACGCTCAAGGACGGCGGCAAGGTGATAATACCAAGCTTCGCGGTCGGCAAGGCGCAGACCGTGCTCTTCATACTCGACGACTACGTGCGTTCGGGCGTGCTCCCGAAGGTGCCTATATACGTCGATGGCATGATAAACAAGGTGATGCGCATCTACAGGCACAACGTCATCTACTGCAAGGACGAGTTGCAGAAGCGCATCCTGATGAGCGACGACGACCCGTTCAAGAGCCCGAACTTCCACGTTGTGGAGGGCAAGGACGAGCGGGCGAAGGTGATAAAGGCCGAGGAGCCCGCCATAATAGTGACCACGAGCGGCATGCTGAAGGGCGGGCCGGTGGTCAGGTATCTGGAGAAGCTCGGCGACAACAACATGAACAAGCTGATAATCATGGGCTACCAGGCTCCGGGAACCCAGGGAAGCGAGATACTGGGAGGCGCAAAGGAGGTTGCGTTCGACGGCAAGAAGGTGAAGATCGGGCTTAAGGTCGAGACCTACAGGCTACCGGGCCATGCCGACAGGGAACAACTGCTGCGCCTGATCGGGAAGGTACAGGGGCTGAAGAACATATTCGTGATACACGGAGAGGAAGGAAAGCAGAAGGTGTTTGCCGAAGAGCTGAGTAGGAAGTACAAGGTCACGCTGCCCGTGCTGAAGGAGCACTACGAGGTATGATCACTCGTCACTGCTGCGCTCTATCCTGAAGCCGTCGTACCCTTCCCCATCTCCGGCATCCTGCTCGGCCCTCTCAATGTGCATGACCTGGGGGCCGTGCTGATAGCTGACCGCTATCTCTTTCTCGAACAGGGCAAGCGTATCGCTGTCTCCAACCGCCACCACCTCAACGCTTCCGTCTCTCAAGTTTCTAACGTGTCCTGTAACGTTGCGGCGTCTTGCGACATCACGCACCAGGTTCCTGTAACCGACGCCCTGTACCACCCCGTGCACTATCAGCGTTACCTTCATCGTCACAGAATGTGCTATTGATATTTAAAAGTTAAATGCCGAGTTGGCTAAGAATGCATGCAGACAAAACTATTCACTCTGGAAAACGGGATGAAGGTCGCGATCTATTCGGCTCCGCAGTACGAGACTGTTGGTGTGACTGTGGGAGTGAGATATGGATCGATAGATGAAGATCCAAGGGTCAGCGGCGCCGCCCACTATCTCGAACATATGCTCTTCAAGGGAACGAAGAGGCGCACGTGGCAGCAGATAAACGATATACCTCGAAACCTTGGAATGATACGCAACGCGTTCACAGACAAGGAAACGACCACGTACTTCCTCGGATCCTACAAGGGATATTTTGACAAGGCGCTTGACTTGCTCTCAGACCAGGTGATCAACTCGACCTTCCCGAAGAAAGAGTTTGAACTCGAGCGCGGTCCTATAATCAATGAGAACCTGATAAACGACGACTCGCCTATATACATGTTCTATGATTTCATCCCCAAGGTTCTTTACAAGAAACATCCGGCGAAGATGCCGACAGGAGGCGATGAAGCTACGATAAAGAGGACGAGACTATCGGATGTGCTCAACATATACGACAAGTACTACTCTCCAGAGAACATGCTTGTCTCTGTATATGGAGGCGTTAACGCTGCGAAGGCACTCTTGCTCGTTAAGAAACATTTCTCTGGATTTGAGAAGAAACACAGCCCGCAACACAGAACAAACGCAAATGAACGGCAGGAGAGGAACGAACTCACAGTGTCGAAGAGAGGAATAAAACAGACCCGGATAGGCATAGGGTTTAAGACGGCCGCGTTCGGCGATGCTGGCATTGGCGAATACGCTTCAATTTCCGTAATATCGGAGATACTAAGCAGGCGCATGTTTGACGAAGTGAGGGAGAAACGCGGCCTATCATACGACCCGAGGGCGTCCTACTCTGCTTACAGCACATTCAGTTTCATAGCCGCGGCTGCGGGAGTGGAACCCAAGAACCTGGAGCAAGCGAAGGAAGTCATACTCAAGGAGTTCGAAAAGATGCAGAATGGAGAGGTGGGCAGGGACGAGCTGCAGAAACGAAAGAACGGGCTCAGCATACGTTTCCTGACCCAGCGCGAAGACACTCTTGGTATGGCACTTTCAATGTCCGAGGCGTACCTGCTGTATGGAGACGCGCTGATCGCCGAACGCATGCCGGCTCTGATAAAAAGAGTCACGCTTGATGATGTGCGTAAGTACTGCAGCAGATATATCAACGCTGATAGGTACGGACTGGTAGTTCTGAAGCCTAAGAAGTAATGATCGCATGGCACTGCTGGATGGCTACAGAGGTAAGTTCAAACTCAGGCAGGTGAGCCTCTGTCTTCTGGTCAGGGAAATGGAGGTATTACTGGCGCTGAAGAAGCGCAGCTTCGGAGTAGGTAAATGGAACGGTGTGGGAGGAAAACAGCAGCCTGGAGAGAGCATAGAGCAGACCGCGGTACGGGAGACCCAAGAGGAGATAGGTGTAACCCCAACATCGATGCGGCGTGTAGCGACCCTCAATTTCTACTTTGTAGGAGATACGGAAGACAGAAACTGGAACCAGCAGGTCGTTGTCTTTCTCGTGAACAAGTGGGACGGAACACCGGCTGAGAGCGAAGAGATGCGTCCTGAATGGTTCAAACAAAACGAATTACCTTTCCAAAAGATGTGGGAGGATGATGCTTACTGGATGCCGCAGGTGCTGGAAGGAAAGAATATCATTGGCCATTTCCTTTTCGATGAGAACCAGAAGATGGTGGATCGAGAGGTAGAAGAAAGTGCGAGCGCCGGGATTTGAACCCGGGTCTTTGCCTTGGAGGGGCAAAGTCCTACCAGGCTAGACTACACTCGCACAGGAAGGAATTCGCCTCTCAGGTATTTAATATAGCTCACTTTGAAACCCC
>JAKANZ010000050.1 GCA_021823435.1 Microcaldota archaeon | reverse complement strand
ATCGGCAGCTTGAACCAGAAGGTACTGCCTCTGCCCGGTTCTGAATCTACGCCTATGCTGCCGCCGTGCAGCCCCACTATCTCCTTGGCTATCGAGAGGCCCAGACCTGTGCCTGAGCCTTCCTGAACCGTTAGCCCCTTCCTCTGGAGCTGGTAGAACTTCTTGAACAGCTTACCAATGTTTTCCTTGCTTATTCCAGTGCCCGTGTCAGTCACCTCGACCTTTACGAACTTGCTCTTCTTACCCGCCCTCGCTATCCTTATGCCTATGCTGCCTTGTTCGGTGAACTTTATCGCGTTGCCCACAAGGTTGACGAGCACCTGTATCAGCCTGTTGGGATCAGCCTGTATCGTTGGCACGCTGTAGTCAACGTCCACAGCGAAGGCAAGACCCTTCTTCTGTGCGAACTCTATCAGCGATTCTATTGCTGGGTTCTTCAGCAGGTCGTTGAAGTTCACCTCCTGAACATCGAGCTTTATCCTGCCCGACGAGAGCTTCGCGACGTCAAGTATCTGGTTGATCAGCTGGAGCAGGCGGTCCGCTTCCTTTGTTATTATCTCAGCGTACTCCCTGTTCTGTTCGCTCATCTGCTCACTGCTTCCAGCGAGCAACTTGCCGTAGCCGTATATGCTCGTAAGAGGCGTCTTTAGGTCGTGGGAGATGTTGTAGAAGAACTGGGTCTTGAGGTCACTCTCCGACTTTTCGCTCTCAAGCTGCTTGCTCAGCTCCTCGGTGTCCTCCTCGAGCCTGTCCATCTTTATCTTGGTCGCGAGTTCCTTGGTGGTTATCATGTAGCCAACAATCCTGCTGTCGCTGTCTAGCATGCTCCTTATCGACTGCTCGCAGGGTATCGGCGCCTCACCGTTCTTGGCGCGCAGATTCGCGAACACGTTCTCTACGGAACCGTTGTTCCTAGCGAGCGAGAGCGACGAACTGAGCTTCTGCTGGCTCTCTTCATCCGCGTAGAGCGAGACAAGCGCGCTGCCGCTCAGCTCGCTGTTGGTGTAGCTCAGCAATTTCTCCGCGCTCCTGTTTACCGACTTCACGTAGCCTAGCGCATCTATGCTGAATATCGCGTCGCTTGCTATCTCCACGAGCCCGTCCAGCGTCGACTGCATCGCAGACGCGTACTTCTCTATGTTGTTGCTCGACAGAACGCAGGAGAAGCCGCCAAAGTCGTTCTTCATCAGCGTGGCCTTGGTATCAATGAAGACGTCGTTGCCTATGTTCAGCCGCAGAGACTTGGAAAGCGTGTCGGGCAGCGAACCTATCTCTCCGGCGAACTCCTTGTCTTCGTACGCAAGGTCGATGAGTCGCCTGCCGACGATCTCATCAACGCCTATCTTGAGGACCTTGCCTATGTTTCCACTTGACCACAATACCGTTGTGTCATTAGCCAGGAGCATGAATGCGTCGCTGGCACTCCTTTCCGAAAGCCGCACCTTCTCCTCAAGTTCTTTGAGTTCCGTCACGTCATAGAGCAGCAGGTGTGTCAGCCTGTCGTTTATCTTGCTGCACGTAGCTTTGTAGATCCTCACAGAATCCCCGTTCTCTCTCACCTCAGCCGCGGATCCCGCACGCAGCGAATCGAGCATGCCCGCATCAACGTTGAAGAACTCGCTCACATTTTTTCCCACCATCTCTTTCTGCGTTTTTCCGAAGAGGCCTGCTGAGCTCTTGTTGGATTTAACCACGCTCCCGCTCCTGTCTATAAGCATCTGCGGCACGTAGGTGTTGAACGCAGCATCGAAGTACTTGGCCAGGCCCACGCTCCGCTCCTTCTCTATCTTCGCGACCATCTGGTAAGAGAGTATCTCTGCGGCGAGCATCAGTTTCTGCGAAAGCAGCGTATCGAACCTGTCTTCTCCTTTTGAAAGAAAGGTGGCCACAAGTACCGGTTTGCCCTCCACGACAACTGGCAGCAGCATGCAGCTCCTGAAGCCCAGGTTGTAGTGCTTTATCAACTCTGGAAACGCGGAATAGCCGCTGAGCCTGTTGTCCACGTATGGCTTGCCCGTGTTTATCGCGAATTCCTCAAGTCCCGAAAGCTCATCTTTGCCCTGGTAGGCGTCCTTGATCATTATGTAGTCTATGCCGACCGCTTCCTTCACACGCGATGCAAACCCGGAGAGCAGCTCCTCCGCGTTATTACTCTCCTTGCCCATGGTGAAGAGCTCAGTTGCAAGCTGTTCAACTGTAACTGTTTCCTGCATCTTGGTCGCGCTATTAGAAGAGATTACCAAATTTAAATAGGTGCGGTTCCCAGTCAGTTACAGTGGCTCTGATGCGGTTCAGGAAGATATTCGAGGGAGTTTACAAGATAGACAACAAGCTAGCCACGCTCAACCTGGTAAAGGGGAACAGGGTGTACGATGAGGAGCTGATAATGCGTGAAGGCAAACAGTACCGCCTATGGAACCCTTACAGGAGCAAGCTCGCCGCAGCTATAATCAACGGCATGAAGCAGATGCACATCAGGACGGGCTCGCGGGTTCTCTACCTTGGGGCAGCGACGGGCACGACAAGCAGCCACGTGAGTGACATAGTGGGCAAGGACGGCATCGTTTACTGCATAGAGATATCAGAGCGCAACATGCGCGAACTCCTCAAGACATGCGAGCCGAGGCAGAACATGCTGCCGATGCTCCAGGATGCAAGGAACGTCGACGCATATGCCAGCGATACCGGAGTATGTGACATAATCTACCAGGACATAGCGGCGCGCGATCAGGCAGACATCCTGATAAGGAACATAGCGCTGTTGAAGGACAGCGGCTATGCTTATGTCGCGATAAAATCTCAGAGTATCGATGTTGTCAAGCAGCCAGAGCAGGTGTTCAAAGAGTTCTTGGAAGAGGTATCAGCGAAGTTCAAGGTTGTAGAAAAGGTGGACATAGCTCCGTATTCCAAGATGCATCTGTTTGCTGTATTGCAAAAGAAATAGGCCCCTAAGGTTGCACGTATCCTGAAGTCCATTGGCTTGTGTACGTCACGCCGCTCGGCACTCCGTTGTTGTTATTGCCACTGTAGTCATTGGCATTGCCGTTGAGCGGCCACCAACCTACGAGGTTTGAGAGTTTTATGGGTGCGCCGCCTATGCCCTCAAAATACAGATATTGGATTTCGTTTGTCGACAGAGAAGTGTTGTAAACTTGGTAATCGGCAATGTTGCCGTATATCGGCCTGTCGCCTTCTCCTGATCCTATGGCAGTCCCGATCATCAGGTATGCAGAAGATGAGGTGGGAATGCTGTACGCAGAGATGGTTGCTGTCTGGATGTGGCTGTCTACAAAGACATTTGTAGTTGTGGCGCCTCCTCCGGCATAGGAGAACCCTATGAAGTGCCAATTTCCGTCAATTATGGTCAGACCTGTGTTGTAGTTGTTCCCACAGCCATCGAGCGCAAAGGTGCTGCCAGTATAAGTGTCAAGTTGCGGCAAGCCTTGGCAAGCATTACTTCCGTCTATCGAGCCAAAGTAGGATATCTGCTGTGCTGTGGACTGCACATTGGTGGTTCTGAACCAAAGTGTGACGCTAATGGGGCTTGACGAGGTGAAGGAAAGGCTGCTCATTGGTATATCCACATAACCTTGATAGCTATAGGAATCAACGTACTGCGGCAGCTCCCCGCTGCACACACCCTCGAGGTTTATGACGCTGATACTGTACGGTCCGTTAGGCCTGAAAACCTGGCAGGCTCCTGGAGGCGCGCGCGGCGCAAATGCGCTGGCGTTAAACACGCCGAGCTGGAAGAGAGCTCCCAATACAACAGCGATTATGAGAATTGCCCAGCCGTAGGTCATCAGATACTCCATCGCAGACTGCGCATTGAATACATGCTTCTGAAACGGCACGTTTCTCATTGCGTTTCCTCAGGGAAGCATAACGATATAACAAATTTAAGCCTTAACAGCCAAGCAGAAGACAGTGCTTGGATGATCGACGGCGGAAAATACCTCAGGCTGCTTTCAAAATTCCAGCCCGCAGCACGCAGGTGCCTCCACTGCGCCTCCACCACATATTCCATCAATGGCAAGCCCTCTTTCTGCAACTTCTGCGAACAGTACACGGGTTCCGGTGTAGAGCAGGCGGCAGAAACGCCC
>JAKANZ010000049.1 GCA_021823435.1 Microcaldota archaeon | reverse complement strand
CAGCCGCTCCAGAAGCTGCTGTGCAACAGAGAACTTCTCAACCAGTATGTGCGAGCATCTTATTTTTTCGGTCATGCGATCTTTGCCTTCTCAGCCCTGGTTCCCGGATAAAGCCTGTCCATTAAAACATGATATGTGTTTCTGACAGTCACTTCGCTCACCCCTGCCGCAATCGCTATGGAACGCTGATCTACCGTACCGTCGCAAGCTATATAAAGAATCGCGGCCAGGACGCTCTTCGGGTTCCTTCCCGCGGTGAGCCGCGCTTCCTGAACCCGTCTTAGGAGGCCGAGCGCTATTCTTTGCTCGCTCTCGCTGACGCGCGCGTCTTTTCTGCTCCTCCATTCTCCTGCATGGGCGTTCAAATTTGACGCTATGCTGGATAGGAATTTCGCCGGATCTACCTCAGGAATCTCGATGTCGATCTTATTCTGAAGCAGTTGCTCCCACCTGAATATTTCACCACTGTTAATTCCGACAACCTCGCTTATCTCTTTTATACTTCTTGGGACTTCGGCTTGCCTGCAAGCGATATACAGCGACGTGGCGACAAGCCCCAGAGAGGATCTGCCCCGCAGCAAGCCGTTCGCCGCAGCAGAATTATAGATGCGGTTGGCTATCTCCAGTGCCGACTCTCCGATGTAAAGCTTTTCAGCAAATTTCTGAAGGTTGTTAAACGCGTCTTTCCGCGCTACAGATACAAAGCCACGCATCTGGTCAAGTCTCCTCAATCTCTCTATGTCTTCGCCGGGCATGCGCTTCCCAAACGCATCCACGTTCGCGGTTCCTATCATGGTGGTTGGTGTCTTGTCGTACCTCACCGCGCGTAAGATGAGCGGCGTGCGAATCTGTTTGGTTTCAACCCCTCCCTGAGCCACTACGATGCCGCATTTCGCGCATATCAGCTGCCCCCTGAAGCTGTCCTCCAGAAACTTGTCGTTACCGCACGAACACGCATCTGGCACATCTTCGAAGTGGCTGCTATCCACATTGCTCATGCTTACCTCCCTTCAAGCAAACTTCCGTTTTCTTGTATTTAAACATTCCTCGTTGTTCGTTTTGAAGAGGAATCGCGTGGCCGTGAAATCGCGAACCTAACATAAAGTTTTATATCGCTTCAGTTAGTCTGTGTCTGCGTCGAGGAGAGTCTGGTGGTATCTGCAAAGAAGATAGCTGAAAGAGGCAGGGTCTATGACGTTGTTGAAGAGATGTGGGGCAAAGGCGTATTCGGAAAGGAAGAAGTGTCCGCCGTTCACCCAGAAAAATCCGCAGATTTCGAAAAACAACTTGATGATTTAAACATGCAGGTGGCGGCCGCCGCTGAGATATGCAGGCGACAGGTGCTCAACTACCTCATAACCGAAAGATGGGAAACTCTTGAATCGCAGCTCAGGAAGACCAGGGAGGAGGGCGAGGAACGTATCCGCATAAAGGTGCTCGAGTCGGAAGGCAGCCCCGCGGTCCTTGATGCCGCCAAGGAGGACCTGACCGAACTCAACATGCGCTATGCAGAATCGTGTGCCTCCCTCGCGGAGAGCAAGGAAGCCGTGGAATCCGTTGTTGGAACCTGGAGCCCGGCAGCCAGGCTCGAGTTCTTTGAATCCTACGCCGAAGCCGCAGTGTTCATCATCTCTCGCGGAGCAGGCACAAACGTCAGGGCATACATATACGCGCACGTCATCTCGGCGCTCAATGAGAAATCAAAGAAAGAGTATCCGGAAGCTGTGCTCTTCGTAGACCTCCTCATAAGGCACCTTCTGTACGCCGAGGAGGACATCAAGGTCAGGAAGATGGCGTGGCTCGACGCCCACATGCAAGATACACCATTCCTCACCGAGAAGGAAGTGCTCGTATCCAGTCGTAGAGGAAAGAATGATGAGGGCGAGATATCAGCTGGTTGACGATCCAGTCTTCGAATCGGTAATGCGCCATGGTGGTGCCAAACCGCTAGAGATAAGGGTGAAGCATCCGGACCAGTACGAGGAGTTCATAAAAGAATCTGACATGATCAACAGAAAGGCCGAGAAAGCCACCGATGTCTGCGTTGACTCGATTATTGGGTACTCGCTCCTCACAGACCCGCACGCGGTCTTCTCGTCCTGCTTGCAGGTTGCGCAGAACTACTACAACTTCCAGTGCTCTTTCGATTCGCACAGTGATCCGGCGGTCAGAGCCCGGGCAGAGAAAAGCAAAAAATGGATAGTTGAGAGCTACAACGCTGCTCTGCTTTTGCTGAAGGACGAGAAGGAAAAGCTGGAGATTCGGTACAGGGGCCAAAGCGTCAGCGAGATTACCCAGTCGCTCGTCTCGAAGGCTACGAAAGAGGTTACGCATGCGGCCACGAACGTGGGCAAATACGGAAGGATAGAGCTGTACACGCACATGCTCGGCAAGCTCGAGTCGCAGGTCAGAAAGGCAAGGCCCGAGGCAAACCTGTTCATAGATCTTGTGATAAAGGGCATACTCGCCAGCGAACCGAACGCAAATGTCAGGAAAGCGTCGTGGGAGAACGCCGATCTCATGGAAAGCGACACCCTGAGGCTCAGGGATGTGCTCGTCGGCGCGCTCAGGAAGCAAGCATAACAGCGCGGCCCTCCTCAGCAATCTATATAAACCTTCTACGCCATAGTATAGACCGGTGCTTGAATGAGCACACCTTGCTTCTAAAGGCTTCTTTTGAGAGCGAGCTCTCTGCTTTTGCTTGATGAAAAAAGGTTGTTAGATTCATCTAACTATGCGCCTTTGTTGCTTGGTATATGAGATTGCATTTCTGCAATTGATTTGAGGAGAAGTTGACTTGCAATTTAATTTAAGCCATCTAGGGGATGACTAGGCTCTAGTAGCGAAGAAGGTCGTGGCAAGCTGCGATAAGCCCAGGGTAGGCGCATGTCAGCCTTTGAACCTGGGATCACCGAATCGCGCGCACGCAAGTGCGCGAGCCTCACGCGGGGAATTGAAGCATCTTAGTACCCGCAGGAAAAGAAATCAATTGAGATGCCATTAGTAACAGCGAGTGAAAGTGGCACAGGGCAAGCCGAATCCCGATTTGCAAAAGTCGGGAGATGTAGTTCAGCAAGGTCCGCACCATTAGTCGAACGCTCTGGAAAGAGCGGCCAAAGAGAGTGACAGCCTCGTAGGCGGAAGCGGTGTGGAATGAGCTGTAAAAAGAGTAGCACGGCCTGAGTACGTCGTGCGAATATGGGGGCATTAAACTCCAACCCTAAATATAGACTAGAGACCGATAGCGAACAAGTAGCTTGAGCGAAAGTTGAAAAGTACGCACACGTGTGCGGGTGAAAAGATCTGAAACTAGGTGGTTACAAGAAGGTAAGGCGCAAAGAGATGAACTCGCAAGAGGGATCAGTGTTTTACCCTTCTTCTTGAAGCAAGAGCCAGGGAGTGTAAGGTAGTGGCGAGTATCAAAGCGAAGCGAAAGCGAGTCTCCTCGCAAGGGGAGCGGGTGCGAAAGCGCCTCAGCCACTATTCTACGACCCGAAGCCATTGTGAACTACTCGCGGGCAGGGCGAAGTCGAGTTGACGCTCGATGGAGGCCCGCAACCTGTCATGGTATATCCTGTTGGGTGACCTGCGAGTAGGGGCGATAGACCGTTCGAACATGGCAATAACGGGTCCCCTTCGAAGTATCTTTAGGATAGCCTTGGGCAGCTTGCGCACGTGGTAGAGCGACCGATTCTTTGGTGCGTGCCGAAAGGCTCGGCCATCGAGTCAAACTCCGAATATGTGCGCTGCGTAACCCGGGAGTCGGCGGCATTGGGTAAGCTAGTGCGGCGAGACTTGAAAGCGAGTGACTGAGGTTAAGGTCCCCAAATCATGGTTAAGTGTATCGAAGGAGGGTTGTGTCGCAGACAGTCGGGAGGTAGGCTTAGAAGCAGCCATCCTTCAAAAAACGCGTAACAGCGTACCGATTGAGACATGATTCTCTGAAGATGGACGGGGCTAAACCGTGTACCGAGACCCCAGAGACGTCAGCAATGACGTGTTGGTAGAAGGGCGTGCTGTATGGCAAGAAGTTCGGCTTTGAGGCCGGATGGACCGTACAGTTGTGAAGATCCTGGTGTAAGTAACAGCAAATACTGGAAAGAATCCAGTACGCCGGAAGCACAAGGTTTTCCCCGACATAATCTTTAGCGGGGAGTTAGCCGA
>JAKANZ010000011.1 GCA_021823435.1 Microcaldota archaeon | reverse complement strand
GCAAGAGGCGAATGAGATGGAGAGCAAAAAGATAAGCGGAACAAAAGCCAAAAAGAAGGAATATGTGCTGAAAGGCTACGACGCGTTCTCTTCTGAATGGTATCCGCTGCCAGGTACGTACAAAAACGAAACAGAGGCCGAGGCTGCGGCCCACGCGCGGCTGAAAGACTTGGAAAAAAACCAGTCGTCAAGCGCATCAGGAGGCCAATCCGGAGTGCAGGATCAGGTCTACATAGACTGCCCTGATGGCCGCAGGCGTCGCGTGGTGCCGGCTCCCAGGGACGACTTTGTCATCGAGCTTCCAAGTATCGAAGCCTTGATGAGAGCGGAGCCGGGGTTCAGGGCGAGGATGGAGAACCAGAGACCTGATGCCGATTATTGGGTGGAAAAAGGCTGCGGGATCGCAGAGTCGCTGGCAAGTAAGCACGCAACCGGAGAGGCCACAGAAGACGACCTGTTATGCGAACTAGAAATCGGGCTGGAGCTTACAGAAGGACATACCTGGCTGGTTTTCGATGAGATGAGAAAGAACGGGATACTCAGAAAGACAGAGCGCGGCACTTACAAGGTAGAATCGAAACACAGCTCCGAAGAACCGCAACAATAGCATTTTTAACCTTCTTGGCACAATAGATATGTCAAACGGCCATAGGAGCGGGGTAACACCGAAACCCATTCCGAACTTCGAAGTTAAGACCGCTCACGACGCGAAATACTGCACTTCGTGCGGGAAAGCGCGTTGCTGTTTGGCACTTTTCGACCATCAGCGAAGCTAAAGCTCGCCTTTAAATAAGCTGAAAATTAATCACGTCCGTGAAATCATGTCCGTTGTTGCAGAGCCGATTGAGAAGGCGGAACCCACGACCCAGAGGGCCCGCAATATAGTTGACCTTAGCGATGAATTGCGAGGCCACACGCCCGCATCTTCAAGACTGTACTATAACGAACCGGGTCGCATCAAGCAGATACGCAGCGCCCTATCGAACGTAAAGCGCAAACTCATCAGAGTAGAAGCCGATATAGGAGAAGGCCTATAGATCGCGCGCGCTTTGAAACTTATTTCTTCCTTATGTAAAGTTCTTCCATTGCCGACATTACCAGCGGCGTGAACCCATTCAACGGAAACTTGTCCTTGTGTTTCTCAACGGCGGCCTTGGCCTTGTTGCCATACACCTCGGCGGTTCTCCTCGCGTAGCCAAGACCGTCGTACTTATCTATCAGCTCCCTCAGGAAATCTATCTCCTCCTTGGTCTTGTCCTGCCTCTTCTTCGCGTATATGGCATTCATCTTCGCCTTCTCTTCAGGGGTTGCGCTCTCGAACGCGTGCAGTACCATGAGCGTGAGCTTGCCCTCGTAGAGATCGCCGAAGTTCTTTTTGCCAAAGAGCTTCTCGTCGCCTGTCATGTCAAGTATGTCGTCTACAATCTGGAAGGCGACGCCCGCCGGCTGTCCTATCTCTTTCAGCACCTCAAGCGTCTCTCCCTTCTGGCCAGCCGCTATCGCTCCCAACTGCATGGGTCCGTAGACGGTGTAGTAGCAGGTCTTGCTGTCAAGTATCCTGTAGTAGAGCGCCTCAGACGCCTGGTTGAGGTCCTTGGTGTGGTGTATGAACTGGTTCTCCACGTACTGCCCCTCCACCGTGTACTCGAGCATGTGGTAGAACTTCTCGAAGAGCCTGTTGCCCTTCTCGGGGTACTTTACCATGTAGTCCTTGAGCATGCGCCACATCGCCATCTGGCCCGTGTTGCTTGCATTGAACGAGTGAACCCAGCCGTATATCCTCTGTATCGCTGGCTTGCCCCTTCTCAGCTCAGAGTCGTCCTCGACGTCATCCTGCATAAGTATCCAGTCTTCTGACAGCTGCTCTGCTGCCGCAGGAACAACAAGGTCTTCTGGTTTTGCACCGAAGAGCTCGCCCGTAAGCATCACGAGGCCGGGTCTCCTGTAGGCGCCCTGCCTGTCTATGTAGTCTCGCATTATCTGATGATGCGCCTTCGGCTCAGCCATGGGAACGTACTCGCAGATCTTCGCATAGATGCTGGGTCTGTGAATCTCTATGTACTCTTTGAAGTTCATCCAATCTCCTTCGGGCAGAGAGAGCTCGTATGCCCAAGGTTCTTTCCGTGTCTTTACCAGTATGTAATTTTACCCCTATTTAAAGCATAGTGCCAACTTCGTCAATCGTGAAATTTCGCCTTTTCCGTCACGCACCCATGCGAAATTTATAAATATTGGAGCTGAGAAAGGGAAGCGTACAGGGGGGGAAAAAGTCTGATGCCAATGAGCAAGAACGACGAGCAGCAGGTAGTACTTGTCGACGAAAACGACAGGCAGATAGGCCTTGAGAACAAGCTCGCGGCCCATCAGAACGGCGCAAAGTTGCACCGCGCTTTCTCGGTATTTGTGTTCAACAGCAGGGGCGAAACCATGCTGCAGCAGCGGGCGATGGGTAAGTACCACACTCCTGGCAAGTGGACCAATGCGTGCTGCAGCCATCCGTATCCCAAAGAGGGTGTGCTGGAAGCTGCGCACAGGAGGCTAAAGGACGAGATGGGGTTTGACTGCGAGATGAACGAGGCGTTCTCGTTCGTCTACAAAGCCGACGTCGGTAACGGGCTCACTGAGCACGAGTATGACCACGTCATATTCGGCAGATACGATGGCGAGCCCAGCCTGAACAAGGAGGAGGCTATGGCTTACAGATGGGTCTCCCTCCCGAAGCTCAAAAAGGAGATACAGGAAAACCCAGGAAGCTTTACCCCCTGGCTGAGGATCGCCATAGATAAGGTGATTCTCAACTACAAGAGTTGATCTTATCTCTTCTTTTCCAGCGTTCTCCCGTCTATAAGCGACGAGCTCTCCAGCACAGGGCCGTTCTTCGCGATGCCGAGGCTGTTAACGCTCACTATGCCCTTTATTTTTGAGAGCTCCCGCATCACCGTCTCCTCTTTTTTCTTTGTGGTTATTATGTGCGCGTTTGGCCCCGCATCGAAAGTGTAGGCTGCAACCACGTGCCCCTCTCTCTCGTTAAGCGCGTGTATGCTCTTCATTATTCTCTTCGAGACGTCGTTCAGGTACGTTACTGGAGGCATGGTATCAAGCATCACAGCGTGCATGTTGTTGCTGTCCTGCATCGCTATCCTTCCAAGCGTCTCAAAATCCTTGTCCCTTATCGCCTTGGTGATATCGGACACATTGCGCTCCGCGCTCTTGGCCCTGTGCGCATAAAGCCTACTCGTCTTTGCGCTTCTTCCCATCGCTTCAGAGGTCGAGACCTCTTTCTTACCGGTATCGGTCAACGCAATTATGTCCACCATGTCAGGCCAGTGGGAGAACGGCATGATCTGCTCAGCATAAGAGTCCATGCCGTCTTTTCTCTTGCCTCTGTGCCACACCACAAAGCCCCCGTACATGCTTCTGGACGCACTGCCGCTTCCCAGCCTCGCGATCATGGACAGCTCCTTGTCTGAAAGATTAAGATCCAGAGCCTTCGCCGCTGCAAATGTCAAAGTTGATAGCCCCGAAGCGCTCGACGCCACTCCCGCATCTGCAGGGAACATGTTTTTCGACACAATCAGTACTCTGGCGCTCGTTTTGGCCAGGGCACGAAGCTTGTTCACGACCACGTTTACTCTTTTGTCCGTTATATCTCTCTTTATCCCGTCTACGTATATCGTGTCTTTCCTGAACTTTTTCGAAAAGACAACGCTTGTTACCGTGGCAAACTCGCCCTTTCTGCTCCTTCCGAGCGTCATGCTGACGGATCCGTTGATTGGTAGCGTAAGCTCATCGTCACGTTTTCCCCAGTACTTTACAAGGGCTATGTTCGGTGTGCCCACCGCTGTCACTACCTTGTCTAACACACAAACACAAGGTTTGTATCTCAGTTTTCATTTATAAGCGTTGTTGGCACTTTGTTCTTCGACGAACGTTCTACCCAAACAAAAATATTTAAATAGGCTGAAATACAATTGCTATTGATTTCTATGCCTAGGATGACCAAGGCGGATCTGAAGGCGGCAGGCGAGATAGGGCGGGAAATGGGTCACGCACTTGCCGACCTGGCCAGGATCGCGGGGATGGGGAAACCAGAACTCGGGGAGAGCGCGAAGGGCGTGCCCAGCGGGAAGATATACAACGAAGTGAGACGCGGGCTAAGGAAGGGATACGAGGAAGCTTGACCTGATATCAATGCCGAAGAACCTCTTTCTGGTAAAAATTGGCGGAAGCATAATAACGCATACTGAAAAGCAGAACTCACCGAACGTGCAGGCGATCGATCGCATAATAGGAGAGTTGAAAAAACTTCCAAAGGACAGCACGCTGGTCGTGGGTCACGGCAGCGGGTCATTCGCACACGTGCCAGCGCACAAGTACAAAACCCACCTAGGCATAATCAACAAGGACAGTAGGTTGGGTGCGAGCATAACCCAAGATGCCGCCGCCAATCTGAACAGGATAGTGGTTCAGCGAATGCTGAAGCAGGGCATAAATGCGGTTTCGTTCCCTCCTTCGGGGAGCGCGATTGCAAAGAAGGGAAGGATAGTGTCGTGGAACCTCGGGCCTCTCAGACTCGCACTTGAAAACGGGTTTGTTCCTGTGGTATACGGAGACGTTGTTACGGATAAAGAGCAGGGAGTCGGCATAGCGTCAACGGAGGAAGTATTCACATTCATATCATCGAAGCTCCATCCTCGTAAAATAGTGCTTGCTACCGATGTCGACGGCCTGCTGGATAAAGATCCCAAGATATACAGCGACGCCGTACTGATTAAGAAAGTGGACGCAAGGAGCATAAGGCGGCTTCTTGCTTACGCCAAGGGCTCAAAGAAAGTGGATGTTACTGGAGGTATGCACACCAAACTGCTCCTTCTGTTCAATCTCGTGAAAAAGAGCAGAGCTACTGGCTACATAATAAACGGAAGCAAGAAAGGCGTGCTGCAGAACCTTCTGCTTGGCAAGGCGGTTGTCGGTACAAAAGTGTTGCCTTGACGGAGCTATTGTACAAGGTTGATAAAAGAGATAGGATTCTGGGCAGCATTGAAAGGGACAACGCGCATGAGAAGGGCGTCCTGCACCGTTCCGGCGTGGTGTTTCTGGTGAGGAGCGACGGCAAGATTCTGGTTCCGTGGCGCAATGAGAAGAAGAAGACATTTCCGAACTGCTATGAATGCTCGGCCTCGTTTCACGTGACGTTCGGGGAGACCTATAAGCAGGCTGCAGAACGCGAATTGGAGGAGGAGACGGGAGTGACGGCACCAGTTCGCTATCTCGGCAAGTTCACCCATTTTGATTACCCCGAGAACGAAATCGTGGCTGTCTTCTACGCAAAGAGCGACGACAAGATAACCCTGGATCCGAGCGAGGCCGATTACGCCAGTTTTTATTCAATACGCAGAGTCGACCAGATAGCAAATTCAGATAAGGCAGCTCCGTGGTTCAAGGGTTCATGGAAGATTGCCAGAGACAGAATCAGACCTTGAGTTCTCCGCTCCCGATCTTTGCTATTGCCTCTCTTGCGGGCATGCCCTCGACCGTTATGCCCATGCTCTTGCATGTGCCAGCGAGCTGCATTACCTTCTCCTTCAGCGATTCGCCGTACAGGCTCTTCTCCTTCGCCTTTGCCACCTTCTTAAGCTGCTCTATGGTGGCGTTGCCCACGGTCTCTTCCTTGGTCTTTGCTCCCTTCTGTATGCCAAGTTCTTTGAGTATCAACGCACTGCTCGGAGGCGAGCCCACCTCCACCCTGTAGTTCTTCGTGGCAGGATCGATCATTATCTTTACCGGGACCTTTATTCCTGAATACGCGCCGGTCTGCTTGTTTATATCTTCTATTATCTTTGCCACATTGACCCCCAGCGGGCCCAATGCAGGTCCGAACGGCGGTCCGCTCGTTGCCTTGCCGCCTTCTATCAATCCGCTTATCGTCACTTCTGCCATGCTTACACCTTCTCAGCCTTCTGCACCACTCTTGCGATGCTGGCTTTAGTAGTAACCGGTATAGGTACCGCAACATCCATTAGCTCGACGGTTATCTCTTCCTTTGCCGTCTCAACCTTGATCACCTTCGCCTTGTATCCCTTGAAGGGGCCGCTCATGAACTCGATTATGTCGTTCGTGTTTATCTCCTGCACGACCTTCTTTACCTCAAGCATGCGGTTCAGGTCGTCTTCGCTCAGCGGCTTCGGCAGTATGCCCTTAACGTGCGGTTCGTCGAGTATCAGTTCTCTCGCAGCGTTCTCGTCCTGCGCCTCAAGTATGAGGTAGCCGCGCATGCCCTCCGCTAGTATTATCGCGTACACGGGTATGGTGCTCTTCTCTATCTTGTTCTGGAGTATGTCTGCTGTTATGCGTTCCTGGCTCGACGTTACTCTTACTATGAAATACACTGCATCACTCTGCTCTGCTAAAGCCTACAACATCTTGAAAAAAGGCTTGCTCGAGAGCAATTATATGGTATTAAGTAGCCAACAATTTATATAGGTTGCCCATGAAGTGAGTCGGTATGAAGGTTACAGCCAGATCAGCGCGCGGATACGACCTGTATGGGAACATTGTCGTCATAGATGCGGTCCCGAACACGGCGAAAGCGCTGGCAGAGAAATTGCTGCTGGAGAACAAGAACATAGAGACGGTGCTGAGGAAGGGAGGCGCGGTCAAGGGCCTTTACAGAACGAGAAGATTCGTGTATGTTGCAGGCAGGAGGAACTACCTTGCAACCTACAGAGAGAACGGCTGCGTCTTCAGGTTTGACATACGCAAGACCTTCTTCTCCACCAGGCTGGCGTACGAGCGCAAGCGCGTTAGTGAGATGGCGAAGGATGGCGAACACGTGGTCGTGATGTTTTCAGGCGTGGGGCCTTATGCCATCGAGATAGCAAAGACTCACAAGAAGAGTGCGGTTGTGGCGATAGAGCTGAACTCAGCAGCGTGCAGGTACGCCAGAGAAAACGCCAGGCTCAACAAAACTCCTAACGTCGTTTTGGAGCAAGGAAACGTTGACGCCTTCGCCAAGAAGTACTCGCGTTTTGCAGATAGGATAGTGATGCCTCTGCCCAAAGGCTCGTCAAAGTTCCTAGAATCTGCATTTGAAATGTGCTCGCGCGGATGCGTAATACACTACTATACCTTCTGCAAGGAAGGCGAGCAGCGCTCGGCGATGAGGAGACTAACTGGTTTCTTCTCTAGGAAGGGCAGGAAGGCGAGAGTGCTTGGGCACAGGATGGTTAGACCCTACTCGGCCACAGAGATCGAGCTCGTGGTGGACCTCTTGGTCAATTGAAAAACCTATAAGCCTATTTATGAAAGGTATAGCCATGGCAAAGGCGCAATCTGCGGTTGAGTTCCTTACCACATATTCATGGGCTTTCCTCGTACTGGGCCTGTTTGTTGTGGCGATACTTTCTGTGGTCTCTCTTCCTTCGAAAAGCACTCCCACGTACCTCCCCCAGTCGTGTTACATCTCGCCTTCATTCCCCTGTTCCCAGGCACTTTTGCTCACCAACTCCACGGCCACAAACTTTATGTTGATATTTCAGAACAACGTCGGTACAACCCTCTATTTCCCGCCCAACTCACTCCTCTTTGTACCATCTTTCTACACCAACACCACCTACAAGGGAAGGTGCATCCCGCAAAACGCCCTCGTCGGCTCTTCAATTACGTGCAACGCCACGCTGCCAGGCTACTCGATTTCTGCAGGCACGCAGGTAAATCCCAAGTTTACACTTAGCTATCAGATCTGCACCTCGAAGTGCACCGCGCAGGTGTACAACACAAGCGGCACGGCTGTGGCTGTGGTTTCGCCTTACAAATCGTTTGTCTATACGGTGCAACTGCTCACCAGCCCGACAAACGGCCACATAGCGCTTAACGGAGTGCAGTATGCGAATGGCGCCAATGTTGTGTTCGTTCTCGGCTCCACCTACTCCGTATACGCGCTTCCCCCTTCATCAAATACATTCTACTCATGGACCGCAAGTGCCAACGTCATGCTTTCGGGCAGCACCCAATCCGCCACGGCCAACGCCGTGGGTCCCGGCACACTTACAGCAACCTTTCACTAGGCTGAGCTACTTGTATATCGACCTGTAGACGTTGCCGCTGTCGTCGGTTATGACTATGTCCTCGCCCTCGCACTCTATCAGGCAGGCCTGGCATAGTATGCAGGCCGAGCCGTTTACAGCCACTGACAGACCCCCGCTCGTGCCGTTGTTATCCTGGGCGAAGTGCCTGTGCCCGTCTTGTACACTGCTCCACTTCTGGACATTTTCTGGGTTGGACTGCCCCTTCCACTGGTGCTCTGGCGGCGCGCTATCAGCGTTTGCCCCTTCGGCGCCTGGGTTGTCCGGCGTGCCTCTCCCTTTCATCTCAAAAACAGCTACTGGGCAAACATCCTTGCAGTGCTGGCAACCGGTGCAGTGCTCCTTCTCTACGTAAACATCCATCCAAACCAGCTATACCTCAGTTGTGCATGAAAATGTTTTTATACTTTTTTTCCGGGCAGCATCTATCTGTCACGTTTTAGTCCCAGCGTGCGCTAGGCGTCACGCGCTGAGCTGCTGGCACCATAGCTCATTGTTTCAGCCGAATAGACTCGCGAGTCCGCTTGCGGCCTCCTCTTCGCTCTTCTTCTCCTCTGCCTCGCTCTTCTCTTCCTTGGCTTTCGAAGCCTGCGCCGGCGCAGCTGCCGCTGGTGCAGCCGCCTGCATGGTCTGTGCGTTCTTTATCACGTCCTTTATGTTCACTCCTTTCAGAGCGCTCACCACAGACTTCGCCATTGCCTCATCGGGCTCCTTGCCCGCAGCCTTGACAACACTCTTTATGCTGTCTTCCGTGACTTCCTTTCCGGCTGCGTCGAGCAATAGGGCAGCGTATATGTACTCCATTTTTTCACCTACTTAGTATCAACACCAGTCTTGCTGGCGAGTTCGCCCGCCTGCACTGCGGCGTTCGCCACAAGCATTTTTACAATCTCGTCCTCCGGCACCTTGGCCTCAAGCCCGAGGGCAATCGCGCTTCTGTATGCACGAACTACGAACACGTTTGCATTGTACTGCGTGACTATGCCCGCCTCAAGGCTCACCGCGTATGCCTGGGAGAAATCCCTGAGCAGCTCGTCTCTGACGAAGTCCTCATCTACGCCGAGCGCCGCATCGCTGTAGAGCAGGCTCTCCGACAGCGCCGCGCTCAGCCTCGGCGAGATCTCGAAAGGTTTTATGTCTAGTATCTTGAGCGCGTTTGCAACAGCGCCGCTTATCTTCTTGCCTTTCTCTACAAGCACCTTGCCCTTGGATATGACAACCTTGCCCTTCTGTATCTGCACGTCTACTCCTGCGCTCTTCAGCTCCGTCACCGTCTGCCCTGGAGCAACGTTGGTGTCTCCCGCCTCTATGCGAATGTCCTCCGGCGCTATCTGGTTCGGCTTTGCCCCTAGCCTGAGCCTGCTGGAGTGTACCACCTTGTAGAGCTCGAACGGTTCCTTGTTCGAGAGCACGAGCGCAAAGTTCCTCTCCATGCTCTTGCCAAGGTGCTTGAGCTTCTCCTCTCCGACAGCCCTCGAAAGCAACGATCTCCTGGCTATTATCATGTGCGAATCCGGCTTGAGCTCGTTCCTGACCTTCTGCAGAAGCCTGTCCGGCACTCCGTCGATCGGCATTATCGCAGCGGTCTTGTAGCTCGCTATCTCCTTCTGCAGTTTCTTTACGTACTCGACCTTTTGTGCCTTGATCATCGTCATGTTCACACCAGTTTCAGCGGTTTGCTCATCGTCAGCTTTACGTACACTGAGCGTATCCTGTTCGCGCCTACTGCCTTGTTCACGTCACCAACAACCTCCTGTATGTTTTCGTAAATCTTCTTCGCCTCCATCTTCTCGCTGCCCACCACGCAGTGCACCGTGGGCAGGAACTTGCCCTTGTTCTTTATGGAGATGCGCTTGCTCGTCTCTCCTGCCGTTCGGCCCAGATCCTGCGCTGTCATCACGGGCTTTGGCATCTTGTTCCTTGGTCCGAGAAACGGTCCGAGCTGCTTTGCTATGCTCGGCATCAGGTTTGGCTGTGCCAGCAGGTCGTAGCCCAGAAGGGAGTTCATCTTCTCCTTGTCGCTTGCTATCGTTGGCAGCGAGTTGCCGTCCAGCACCTCTATGCCCTTGTCCCTCGCGGCCGAGACGAAGTTCTTGTCAGTGGCGAAGAGCGCTAGTTTGTTGGTCTTGCCCCTGCCGTTCGGCAGCAGCACGTCAACGTTCAGCCTGTTTGCCTGCTTCGAAAAGTCCACGCCCTTGAAGTTTATCGCGAGCTCTACGCTCTGCTCGAACTTCCTCTGGTTCTTATTCTCGTCTATGAACTTCTCAAACTCCTGGTACTTCTCTTCTAGCATGAAATCCCTCCTGCACAATTGCAGTACTTGCGGGAGAACAAGTGCATACTATGAGCTATATAAAGTATAAATAGTTTTCTTCGCATCCCTGTCTTTATGCATCAGGGCTAGACCTGACTCCAAACCGAGGCGGTCAAACAAAGATTTATATTCACCCAAAACGATGTTCTTTCTGATTATATACCTGAAATAAAACTTACGTCAATGCAAGCCCTAAGACTGGGAGAACTAAGGAATATTGCCAGATCCGAAGGGTTTGAGGCAGGAGCACTAGGCACTGCGCGTGCCTTAATAGGAGACCCGACCCCTGTTCACGGGGTTTCGGAAATGCAGTCCGAGTTCAAAGAAAAATATCTGAAGAAAGAAGACCTCCCGGATGTCTTGAAGGCGGAGGTCTTAGAAGAGATTAATAAATCATTCAAAGAAGGAGCAAAGGAAGTGGTTAGAAGCAATCCCGAATTGGATTAACCCGTCCAGATGGACCCTGACTAATTGGCCCGGCTCCTGTCCGAGGCTTTCAAGGCCGCAGATCTCCACTTTCCGTCGGCGTTTCACACAAACCTTTAAATACGTTGTCCGCTAACTACTACTGTTTAATGGGGCGCTTTTTCGTCTCGAATTCTGCGCTCGCATAAATCAAAACAATCACATTTATCGGTAGATGAATATGGCAGAAAAACCACACCTGAATCTGATCTTCATAGGTCACGTCGACCACGGCAAGTCGACCACGGTAGGCAGGCTTATGTACGCGGCCGGCGCAGTTAGCGAGCAGGACCTGAACAAGCTGAAGGAGGAGGCCAAGGCACTGGGAAAGGCAACCTTCGAGTTCGCGTTCGTCATGGACGAGCTCAAGGAAGAGAGAGAGCGAGGAGTGACAATAGACATAGCGCACAAGGACTTCCAGACAGCCAAGTACTACTTCACAATCATAGATGCGCCTGGTCACAGGGACTTCGTAAAGAACATGATCACTGGAGCAAGCCAGGCTGACGCTGCTGTGCTGGTGTGCTCTGCGCAGGAAGGAGTGCAGACGCAGACCAGGGAGCACGCGCAGCTCGCGAAGATACTGGGCATCAACCAGCTGATAGTCGCGATAAACAAGATGGACGCTGTGGGCTTCGATGCCGCCAAGTTCGAGAGCACGAAGGCTTCTGTATCCAGCTTCCTCAAGGCCATAGGATACGACACAAGCAAGATACTTTTCATTCCATACTCCGCGCTGACCGGAGACAACGTGAAAGAAAAGTCTGACAAGTTGTCATGGTTCAGCGGCCCGACGCTTCTAGCGGCGCTAGACACGTTCACCGTCCCGCAGAAGGAGACCGACAAGCCGCTGAGGCTGCCAATCCAGGATGTTTATAGCATATCTGGATTCGGTACCGTGCCAGTGGGCAGGGTCGAAACCGGAGTGATGAAGCCAGGTGACCAGATAATAATAATGCCTGCCGGCGTCAAAACAGATGTGAAGAGCATCGAGATGCACCACCAGCAGCTGCAAAAGGCCGAGCCGGGAGACAACATAGGCTTCAACATAAAGGGCGTGGATAAGAAGGACATTCATCGCGGAGACGTGATAGGCCCCGCAAGCAGCCCGCCAGCGGTTGTCGACGAGTTCACAGGGCAGATAGTGGTCATAAACCATCCCACTGCAATAGCACCTGGTTACTCGCCAGTATTCCACATACACACCGCCCAGATCGCCTGCACCATAACTGAGATAGTGGAGAAGAAAGACCCCAAGACGGGTCAGACGATGCAGAAGAACCCCGAGTTCATCAAGACAGGAGACGTGGCAATAGTCAAGATAAAGCCGAGCAGACCAGTTGTAGTGGAGAAGTTCAGCGACTTCAAGCCGCTCGGCAGGTTCGCCATAAGGGACATGGGACAGACAGTTGCTGCAGGAGTTGTGCTCGAGATTGTCAAGAAGCAGGGTTAATGAATGCCTGTAGCGCGAATCAAGCTTATCAGCAAGAACATGGGCTCAGTGCGCGATATCGCCAAGCAGATAGTCGACATAGCGAAGAGCATAAACGTCAAGTGCAAGGGACCAATACCTCTGCCAACGCGCCGCATGATCATACCCACGCGAAAGACGCCATGCGGAGACGGCTCGCATACGTTTGACCACTGGGAGATGCGCATACACAAGTGGCTCGTCGAGATAGACGGCAGCGACCAGGCCCTCAGGCAGATAATGCGCATACCTGTCCCAGACGCGGTGCAGATCGAGATAACTCTTTCTTGATGCCAAAACCAACAGCCAGAAGCCAAGAGATACCTGCGTGACGTTGCGAAGGCGCTCGGAACGCAAAGAAGGCAATAGTATCGGCTCCTCTCCTGTCGCTTGCAGTCAGATCGGGCACGGGCTTATTTTCGTTACGACCTCGGTAAAGACCGCGGTATCGTTGTTTGCGTTTACGCCCGTGAGTATCCACTCCGAGTCGTCGCACGCGTACCCTATTATGTCTCCGGCGTCGAGGGTTTTTGGCGTGCCGTTTACATAGGCCGGGGGATACAAGATGTAGAGCAGTCCCGAGACCGTATCGTTTGGCACGTTCACGCTTTGCACCAGAAAGTTGCTTATGCGCGTTCCCTGAGTAACGACTCTGGAGAAAGGCGGCAGCGTCGATTGCGTGTTATAGAACGAGAGCACGTACGAAAGGGAGCCTACGAAAGAAACGAACAGCACGAAAGCTACAAGAATCAGGGCAGTTCTTACGTCAAATGTCATTTCGCTCCTCTTGCGCCCTTCCTTAGCAGGTCGACCTTGTCTGTCTTCTCCCATGTGAAATCTTTGTCGTCCCTTCCGAAGTGCCCATAAGCCGCTGTCTTCTTGAAGATCGGTCTGCGCAGGTCCAGCTGCTTTATTATTGCTCCTGGCCTCATGTCAAAATTCTTCTTGACAAGCGCCTCCAGCTTATCATCGCTTATCTTGCCGGTGCCCATAGTATTTATGTAAAATGACACCGGCTTCGCAACTCCAATCGCATAAGCGATCTGTATCTCGCACTTGTCGGACAGTCCGGCTGCGACAACGTTCTTTGCTATGTAGCGTGCATAGTACGCTCCTGACCTATCAACCTTTGTGGGATCCTTGCCGCTGAAGCACCCGCCCCCGGATTTGCCGATGCTCCCATAGCCGTCCACCACCGTCTTCCTGCCTGTTAGCCCAGAGTCTGCAAGCGTCCCCCCAATCGTGAACCTTCCGGTGCCGTTTATTATGAACTTGGTGTTCTTGTCCATGAGTGAACTCGGTATTACCTTCTTCACCACTTTCTCCACCACATCGCGCCTCACCTGATCTATCGCGCTGCCGTTCACGTGCTGCGCCGCTATCACCACGGTGTCTACGCGCTTGGGTTTCCCATTCACGTACTCCACCGTGACCTGAGATTTACCGTCAGGTCTGAGGTAAGGAAGCATGCCATTCTTCCTGCACTCTGTTAGCCTCATAACAAGCTTGTGGGAAAGCATTGTGGGTAGCGGCATTAGCTCCGGTGTCTCGTTGCATGCGTAGCCGAAGACAAATCCCTGATCGCCGGCCCCTATGTCGAGGCCCTTCTTCTCGTCCACGCCTAGAGCTATGTCTGGAGATTGTTCCTCTATTGAGGTTATGACTCCGCATGTATCCCAATCAAGCCCGTCCTTGGCGTTGTCAAGCCCTATCTCCTTGAGAGAGCTCCTCGCTATGTCTGGTATGTTTACGTATGCGTGCGTGCTTATCTGGCCGGTTATCACAACCATTCCCTGCATTATCAGCGTTTCGCAGTCCACGTGCGCGCTCGGGTCCTTGCTCATTATTGCATCAAGCACGGAGTCCGATACGATATCAGCGACCTTATCTGGATGCCCCTCGGTGACGCTTTCTGCTGTTATAAGGTATCTTGTTCTTGTCATCAATCTCCCTTCAAGCGTGCCAAATTTATACAATATCGAGCGCGGAGAACATTACAGGCAGTACGATGGTGGCGTCTCCGTCCACGGTTACGTACCTGGCCCTCTCTTTCACCTTGCCCCACGAGACCGCTTCGGTGAGCCTTGCACCTGACAGGCTGCCATCGAACTGCGAGGCCGTAGTTATATAGACAGCATAATCAAGCCCGCCTTTGAACTGGTTCCACCAGATTACGTGATGTTTGCTTATACCTCCGCCAATCATCAGCGCTCCGGTCTTCTTGTTGTCAAAGGAGATGTCGCTGAGTTTCAGCTCGTCCTTTATCAGGTTGAGCTTGAACCTGTGCGTTTGCGAGAATATGGAGAGCTGCGTGCCAAAGGCGCCATCCAGTATGCCCGGGTTGAATATCGGCACGTTGTGCAGGTAAGCCTGCCTTATTATCGATCCGCTGTCCTTCATCCGTCTTCCAAACTCGTACGTCAGCTCGGAGGCGCTGTATTCTGTTTTGTAGTCCTTTGACTTATGTATGTCGTCCATTATCTCGTTGAAGTAGTTCTCTACGGCGAGCCCGTACTCCTTCTGTTCTATGAAGATGTTGCCGAGTCTGTATACCTTGCGCCTGTGCAGTTCGGCGTCGTCAGCGTAGAAACTGCCAAGGTTGTATCTTCCCCCGTACGCGCGTGCCAGGTCGTGGTCGAGCGTGCCGCCCGTGGTGATTATCGCGTCGAAGTGCTTTACCGCCTGGGCCAGCGCCCCGCGGAGGCCGGTCGCGACTATGTCGGCGGGAAAGGAGAGGAAGTTGAACGACTTCTTGTCCTTGAGCATCTCGCCCAGTATGCCTATCCCGTTGACCATGTGCTGCGCCGAGAATCCGCCCACCGCGCTCATGTTTGCAATTAGCTCTTTCACGCTCATGTTCTTGGAAAGTTTCAGATCTTTGACTCTGCCTCCAAGTAGAGCCTGTGCGTTTTCCCCCATAAGAATGCAGAGGAAATTGGCAGGCAGAGTATTTAAAACCAGCTTTCCTGTCCTGTTTGTCTCCGTGTTTCGCCGTAGACGGTGCTAGGTCGCAGGCCGTTCCAAAAGCGCAAGCGCCGAGTGAATCGCCGGGGTAGGGATTTGAACCCTAAATCCCGCGAGGGAACCGGTTTTCTTCGCATCACAATTCAGCTCTTGAACCTAGTTGATTCAAGACCGGCGCATTAACCAGATTCTGCCACCCCGGCACGAAAAGCATAGGCATGCAAGCTTAAAATAAGTAGGCAATGCCCTTTACTTCAGAAACCATTTTGCAAGCCTCTCGAAGACAGTGGGCGTGGTGCTTCTCTCAAACACCTCATCTTCTGCTCCTCGCCGCGAATCCACCTTCAACGAGTAGTCGTTCGCCAGCTCGCTTATCGCGACGCAGAAGTCTGAGTTCTTGTCTATCATGTACGCCGGCTTTCTCTTTCTCAGGCTTTCAGCTATTATCTTGTCTTCAGGCACAGTCTGGAACGCAACATCGCCGTAGATGCGCTCCACCTCCTCGCGTTCAAGGTCGTACTTGCTGTAACCCATCCGGTTTATTATCAGCCTGTGCTCGAGCTTGAGCCTCTGGCAGTACTGGTTCATCTTTGCGCTGCTTGATGAGGAGACAGAATCGGGCGTGGTCAGTATCGCAACGTCGTTGAGGTACCTGGCAACATCACTGCTGAACATGCCAGGAGGGCTGTCCACTATGACAAAATCGAAGTCCGCGTGCGCTAGCTTGCCGTAAAACGAGACGATATGCTCCGGCTTCGGAGTTATCTTCACCTCGGACTGCTTACCAGGCAAAAGCTGCAGGTATATCGGTTCGTAGGCGAAGAGCGTGTCCTTTATCTCTGATTTGCTACCCAGCATGTCAAGGTATCCCATGCCGTCTGGTCTTATGCCCAGTTGCTCGCTCAGGCTTGCTGATTCGGTATCTGTATCAACGAGCAGCACCTTGTGATTCTTGTACGTAAGCGCAACGGCAAGATTGAGTGCTATCGTGGTTTTGCCCACTCCGCCTTTCTGCGAAACAAAAACAATTATGAAAGGTTTCCTTGCCACCGCATCCCGCTCTATAACTCGTTAAGAATACCTTTGGCTGGTAACAATTTAAATAGGTTGGTGAAAATCACAGAGTAGGGCGCACGGTTGCTGGCTGTAAGCGCTTATTTCTGCTTGTAGCCCTTTTGTTTGTAGAATACCTCCTTGTATCCGTCGAGCGTTCCGATGTCGAACCACTCTCCCTTTGTTGGCACTACCGCCTGGACCTCCATCTGTGTTGTCAGCCACTTTAGGAAGAAGCCCATCCCGTCCGTGTTGCCCCCAGATCGCACGTACTTGGCAAAGTGACCAATGGCCGTCTTCGGGAAGAAGTAGATGCCCGTGCTAACCAGCGAAGAAGCCGGATTCTGGGGTTTCTCCTCTATGTCCGTGACACGGCCCCCGGCTTCCTTTACCACTCCGAATCTCTTCGCGTTCTCCAGCGAACCTATATCATAGGCTATAAGCCCCGGCCTCTGTATCTTGTCTGACACGCTCAGATCCTCCATCAGCATCCCCATGTCAAACGTGTAGAAGTTGTCTCCGAAGATTATGAGGGCGTCGTCTTTCATTCTTGCTTCCTTTATCGCGTGGGCTATCCCCTTTACGGCTCCGAGTTTCTGGCCGTTGTGGATCGCGGGCTCGACTATGAGCGTCATTTTTTTCTTGAAACCTGCTGCTGTCCTCAGCTTCATCCAGTAGTCAAATTGGTCCTCGAACTTCTTGTTCGTTGAGATAAGTATGCGGTCTACCGCCTCTATGCCCTCCAGGTCGTTTATTATGTAGTCTATCAGCGGCTTGCCGTTCAGCGTGAGCAGCGCCTTTGGTATAAACTCTCCGATGGGCTCAAGTCTAGTTGCGAAACCTCCAGCCAATATGAGCGCGTCCGTAGCCTCAACCTTCTCCCGTCCACCGCCCAGGTCCGCTTGCCGCGGGCCAGAGCCCCACTCTAATAAAGTGATTTTCCCGCTTTATTAAAGTATGCTATATGCTAAGGCCGAGGCGCGTTCTCCCTCTGCTGCGCCACCTTTTCCCTTATCAGGCCTGCTTCTGCTATGACTGCGATGCTCCACGTAAGGTCGTAGAGCATCTCGAAGATGTGTTCCTGCACCTTCACTCTTCTCATCTCCTTGCTTATCGCTTCAGTCATCTTGAACACCTCGTCTATCTTCTTCCTATCGCCTTTCATGGCGGCCGCGCTGGTCTCGAACAGCCTCTGGTCGCTTTCGAGCACGCCTCTCGCCTGTCCAAAGTCGATCTTCGAGAACCTTACGAGTATGTCTGCCGCGTCTTCCATCAGCTCGAGGGCCCTCAGATACAGGTAGATGTTGCCTGGCTTGAGCATGTTCAGGTACCTTATGCCCAGCAGATAGTAGCGGTTCACTAGTTCCTCGATCCCGTCTATAGAGCTGTAAGAAGCGCCAGTTTTCATGCTCCCCGCCTCGGCATGCGCCACATCCACTCCGCCAATTTTTGCGCCGCGGTGCAGCAGGTCCCGCTTTCCGCTCCTCTCGTACGCTTCGCTGAGCAGCTCCTTGAACATCTCGGAGATCAGGAAGGCGATCTTCACGGTTATCTTGTCTATCGACGTGTCCTTGATATTGCTCATGTCCTCTATCACAAAGTCGTTGATCGACTGGCTTGTTATCTCGAAGCCCATGTAGTACCGGTGCACATTCTCCTCTATCGCGCGCACCTGGCCCGCGCTGAATCCGTCTTTGGAGTATATGCGCAGTCTTGTCGTGCCGTACATGTAGTGGAAACCTATCAGGCGCCAGATGAATGTGTACGTCTCCTTTGTGACCACCTCCTCGAATTCTGCCTTGCCACCCTGTTTGGTGCTCACCACAAGGTTTCCAGAGTCATCCTCGTTCACGTAGAGCAGATTCTTCCTCTGCAACCCGTTCTTCTCGGCCCATGCCTTTGGTATGACCATAGCAAAGCTGCTCCTGCCGAACTTGAATGGCGTCTTCTCCATGTGAATATGTCAACCGTATAGTATATATGCCACATGCTTAAAGCATATGTGTCGGTACAAAATCTATGCCTGGTGACACTTGCTGGGCGTCGTCTATTCGTTTTCTCACGTGAACCGGTGGCGCTCGGAACAAAGGAGCGCTTCTGATGCTGGAAAGGTATTTTGGCACGGACGCAATTTTTTACACATAAGCTTTTAAAGAGCACGATGGCATTCCTTGCGATGGTATGGGTGTAAAATTCATGGACAAAGAAAAGACACCGCCATCCGCAGACGCTGGTCTTAAAGCGGAGGTTAGGCAGGAAACCGGCCAGGTCGCCTATCTCGAAGCAGAGCGAATTCATCTCGCTTTCAGAAACAAAGGAATAGAAGGATACAGCATCGAACCTGCATATCAATCGGACCTTACGGTGACTCATTCTCACGTAAGTGATGCAGTGCAAAATTCTCTCAAATCTGAGTTTGAAAAATCAGGCATTAAGGTTCTGGTTGTAGATACAGATCTAAGTGCAGACATATCCTTCATCCCCGGTACCACTTTTCCAGACAAATTGTCTTTTCAGGTAAATGCCTCTGTATCGGTTACAGATCTTTGCATAACGCTTCCCAAGAAATATGACTACATCATAGCGCAGCCCTTCTCCAAACATTATGGCGGCTCATTTTCTGAAGATGATGAGGTGGCGCAGAAAATGAAGCAGACATTAGAAGAATTAGGATATGTTAATGATTCAGATTTGTTCTGAAGGCACAAACTTCTTACACTTCGACTGGCAAAGTCTTCAAGGAGAAAATTTTTAGGGCTCGTAGCTCCAGAAGATCTTCTTACCACGGGTTCAGATCTCCTACATAGGCGACAAACAATTTTCTGTCGTCGAGAAAATTGAAAAACGGGGAGGCCGCCATTGGCACGTCACGTGAGAAGGGGAACAGGTATACAAAGATATGCGATTCTGCGGCCCTAGGCAGTTGCAGGAGATAGGGTATCGCCCTCTTACGATTTACTTGGCTACTGAGCTGGCTACCTTTAGCTCAGCCACCCACTTCTTCATAGACAAATCATACACTTTCTTATCTTTCCTGACCTTATACTTTCGCAAGAAATTTATTATCTCAGATTTGCCATCTTTCTCCAGTATAAATTTGGTGAAATAATAACCGTTCTCCACACATAGATGGTACGCACCTGCCTTGTTTTTGTATGCCTTTTTGTCGCTGTACGTGTAAAACAGGTAGTCCGTATTAACAGGCTCGTTGGTTTCTCTACCCTGTCCTGCAACATTTCTTGCAAGTCCCTCTATCAGCCAAATAGGGGCATAATGGCCTACAAAATTCCCGTAAAATACGTGGTTCATCTCATGTGTTAGTATCTGTCGATACGCCGAAAGTCTGTGAGATGTTAGCCTCTCAAACACTGATGGCATAAATATTGCGATTCTTCGTTTGTTAGAATAAGCAGCCAGCCATCTGGGAGTTTTCCTCTGATGCACTTCTTTGTTAAACTCCGCCCTCGTGTTAAAGAGCTTCACTTGAAATTTCGGAACATCTATGCCGAAGAACTTTTTATTCACACGATAAGCGTCAGTCAAGTGTTTCAATTCTTTCTTATCTTCTGCACTAAGGGCCTTAGGAAGACTAAATTTGCCTTTCAAAATGTTAAGGGTGAACATAATATGCCTCTGTGTAATCCTAGTGTCGTGCACTCTTAAAATATCAGTCCCTGCTAAGGAAAAGCTCCAGGAGAGGAATCGAACTTGGGGTTCAAATCTCCTACCTCGACGACAAACAATTTTCTGTCGTCGGAAAAGTTGAAAAACGGGGAGGCCGCGATTTGAACGCGGGTCTTCAGGACCCAAACCTGAAAGCCTACCAAGCTAGCCTACCTCCCCTGCTAGCTAACTCTAGATTGTAATTATATTAAGCTCTCCTGTCTCAGGGTGGCTTAACTCACGAAATCAGAGGCATTGCGACAATCTCTTTCTCTATCCTTGGGGTTTTTCGCTTGCCTTCCTTATCAAATGACACAAATCCGTAATTCGAGAGGATTCTGAGGTCCCTTGATACAGACTCCTTAGGGCGATTTACCGCAGTAACCAGTTCCCCTACTGTTTTTG
>JAKANZ010000010.1 GCA_021823435.1 Microcaldota archaeon | reverse complement strand
GCAAGCAGCACTATCGTGCTGTCTATGGCGCCCATCATGGTGCCAAGGACGAGTATGGCCAGCACTAATTTCTCGTTCATTCCTGTCCTTCCCTAGCTGAGCTTCAGTACCAGCCGCGCGCCTTCATCGCATTGGCGACCCTGCTGACCGCTATCACGTATGCCGCGGTCCTCGGGCTTATCTTCTTGCCCGCCTGTGCGTACTTCTTCTGCGCGTCAATAGTGTCTGTGAATGACTTAGTGATTATCGTGTCCAGTCTCTTGTAGACCTCTTCCTGCGTCCAGTAGTAGCCCTGTCTGTTCTGCGCCCACTCGAAGTATGAGACTATGACGCCTCCTGAATTGACAAGGAAGTCAGGAAGATCAAGCACCTTGCGCTCGAACAGTATCTTGTCCGCTTCTGGCGTGACCGGGCCGTTCGCCAGCTCAAGCACGAGCTTGGCGCGTATCTTGTCGGCGTTCGTGGTCGTTATCTGGTTCTCGAGCGCAGCCGGTATGAGGACGTCTATGTCATCGAGCTCGAGCAGCTCCTCGTTGGTTATCTTCTCTCCTCCCTTGTATGTCACCACGCTGCCTGTCTTCTCCTTCGCCTCCTTTAGCTTCTCGAAGTCGAGTCCCTTGCTCGAGTATACGCCTCCGTGCGAATCGCTTGTGGCCACGACTTTCGCTCCCAGCTTTGCGGCGAGCTCGAAGGCGAACGCGCCCGCGTTCCCGAATCCCTGAATCGCTACCTTTGACTTCTTTATGTTTAGCTTGAGCATCTTCGCTGCCTCTCTCATCACGTACATGCCACCCATCGCCGTGGAATCGAATCTGCCCTCTGAGCCCCACACCTCGACAGGTTTGCCTGTTATCACCCCGAACTCGTTGTGGCCCTTGAGCTTCGAGTACTCATCCATCATCCACGCCATTATCTGCGGCGTCGTGTACACGTCCGGTGCAGGCACGTCCACATCGGGGCCTATGAACTGGCCGAGAGCACGTATGTAAGCTCTCGAAAGGTTCTCGAGTTCTTGCGGGTTCATGCTCTTGGGGTCGCATATGACTCCACCTTTCGCGCCGCCGTAGGGTATGTTGGCGAGCGAGCACTTCCATGTCATCCATGCGGACAGCGCCTTGACTGTTTCTATGCTCTCCTGTGGGTGGAACCTTATGCCACCCTTGCCAGGTCCTCTCGCATTGTTGTATAGAACGCGGAAGCCGGTGAAGGTCTTGGTAGCGCCGTTGCGCATCTTTACAGGTATGTTGACCGTTACTGTCTGCATTGGTTGTCTGAGTATCGCGTGGGCCTGCCTGTCGAGATTCATAACCGCCGCGGCGGTGTCTAGCTGCTCCTGGGCTATCTTGAAAGGATCCAATTCTTCTGGCATATACTACCTCTAAACATCAAACAGGGTTGATTGCAACAAGTCTGTCGCAGAGTTCGTCTATCGCGCCGTCTATCTGCTGTCTTCCCTCTCCCTTCAGTATCTTGCTGACTATGGAGTCGTTCAGCTTGTTCTGAAGTATGTAGCTCTTCATACGGTGTATCTGCGCTGAATATCTGTTGCGAAGATATTTGCTCACCGCGACCTGCACGACTCCAAGCTCTTTTGCTATGCGTTCCTGGCTGTATCCGTACTTGTCATGCATGGTTGTTGCCACAGATGCGCGAACAGCAGGAAGCACAGACCGTATTATTCCCTTGCACTCTGGCTTTTCCATCATAAGCTATTTGCCTCACAATATATTTATACCGCACCAAGACGCTAGAGTATGCCCAGGTAGTCCTTTATCTTACCTGTGAGCGAGTTGGGGTTGGCACGTCGTCTGGGCGCCTCTTCCTCGTCTTCCTTCTCATCGTTCTTCTTGTTGTCCGACGTACCGCGGGTTTGGGAAACCTGAGGTTTCGTCTCTGGAAGTCTTATCTGCGGGATCTTGATCCCTCGCAGCGAGGGGCTGGCGGCGTTGGCTATTATCTCGTGTGCTGAAGACGCGTTTATGTCCCTTATGACTATCACGTTTGCGCCGTTTGCCTTGGCTAGCTTCACATCTTCTAGCGACCCGCAGACTGCGGCATCAACCTTCTCCTTCTTGTTGAGTAGCATGCCCGCTTGTATGGGATCGCGGGCCACGATTATTACCTGATCGTACGCCTTCTTGGCAAGCTGGTCTGCGGCAGTGCTGGCCATCGTGCTCTCGGCTATGTTTGCCTCCTTTGCTATCACGTTGTGGTGGCTCTGGAGTATGTCCATTATCTTGTCAACGCTCCCGGCAACGTTGCTAAGCACAAGAATCTTCACTGTACCCCCATTAGCGCTTTAAATAGGCAGCCAAAGGTATAATATACTAATTACGTGCAAGAGTTTAGAGATAACGGGTGTTTTGATTGAGAGGTAAAGAGACCGCTGTAACATGCGACTCATGCGGCAGAAAGGTACCCAGGAACAAGGCGGTTGCTTACGAACGCGCGATCAGCTTCTCCACGGACCTGCACAACGCGAACGATGTGCGCTTCTTCGAAAAGAGGAAGGTCTACTACTGCATAAGCTGCGCCAAGCACAGGGGCATATTCGAGAAGAAGAAGGAGATGGCTGAGCGCAACAGACGCTTCTGAGCCGATCGTACATGACCGTAAACCCCGATGAGCTGCTGATTTTCAAGATGCGGGGACTCAAGAGCGGGCAAGAGAAGACTACTGAGGAACAAGCGCAACAGAAGCCTGCAGCGGCGCCAGTGCAACCCCCCCAACAGCCACGGGTTGAAGCTGTTAGGGAGAAACAGCCGTTCTTCGCTCAAAAACCAGCGCCTGCAAGGGCCGAGGAGAAGAAACCTGCACCTGTAGCTCAACCAAAGCCAAAGGAGCAGAAACAAAAAACGCCACTTTTCACTTTCGGACGCAAGTCTGTGAAGCCGAAGGCCATAACTGAGGAGGAAGGAAGCCCTGAACACGCTTCCGCACTACCGGAGTGGGCTGCGCCGCCCCCGGAGAGTGAAGAAGACGAGCGCAGGATGCGCGAGCTGGAGACGCTGGAGCAGAAGGTGTCGCTCTACGAGAACCCGCCCGGAGGCTTGGAAGCGGAGGAACTTGAGAGCAGGGGGAGGGGAGAGAAAACAGAAACCAACGTATTTTCCACACTGACCGGAGTGCTCTTCGTAGTGAACGCTCTCGTGTTCAGCTATTTCATATTCCCGCAGTCATCGTTCGTGCTCGGATACATAGCCAAGAACGGGCTGGGCGCCCTACTGCTCAACTGGAGCTACGCGTACGGAACTTCTTTCATAAACTCTGTGCTCGCGGTGCTGAGCGCGTTAAGCGGCATCATGATGCTCGCAAACGTGAAGAGGAGCCACATGCTCAGCGGCCTTGTGGGGTCAGGCATGCTCATAGCAGTGAGCTTTGAGTACCTGAACAGCAGCGCGCTTTACCTGCTGGTTGTAACAGTGATAGCATTCATCAGCGTTGTTGCGCTCGCGTATGCAAGAATGAGCGCGGTCAACGTGATAGAACGCGAAGCGCCGATACCTCAGGAGGTCAACTGGCCCAGAATAGAAACTTTCTAATCCTTATTCGCAGATAGAGTTGTCATGGGAAAGGCGAGCAGCCATAAGTCTCAGTCTGCGATGGAGTACCTCATGACCTATGGTTGGGCCATACTAATCATTGCGGTTGTCCTGGGTGCTCTGTTCCAGCTTGGCGTCTTCAACGCAGGCACCTTTGCCCCAAGAGCGCCACCCGGCGCGTGTCAGGTATTCAGGCCAAATGGGCCAAACACCGCGTCGCTGGTTAACCTAGAGGGCGTTTGCAGCGGGGAGCTGCCGCAGTACGTTTCCATGTTTGTATCAGGAAGCTCTATAACGATGCCAGTAGTCCCCCAGTTTGAAAGCGGCATGACAGCGCTTACTGTCGCAATGTGGGTCAACCCGAGTGTGGCCCAGGGTGGAATTCTCGGAGACATAACAAGCTGGTACAACCAGAATGGTGCCAGCAACGGATTCCAATTCATACTGGAACCGGTCGGACAGGGCGTTGTCCTCGACGTAGGGGTGGGCAACACCATCGGGTCTATGAGCGAGTACAAGATGAGTACTTTGTTGCCCATGAACTCATGGGATTTCGCTGCTTTTACCTATGCCGCAAACGGAAACGTGATTATCTATCAGGACGGCCAGTATGGAACTGGCGGAGCATACGTTGGTACAATGGCAGGCTCTCCGGATACGGTAATAGCCGGGCCGAGCTCTTGGAACCGCGGGTATTGGTTATACACCGGTGGGATGGCGAACATACAGATCTACAATACCTCGCTCTCGGCTAATGAGATACAATATCTGTATACCGAAGGAATCGGAGGCGCTCCTCTGAGCCCGCAATACCTCATTGGCTGGTGGCCGCTTAATGGCAACACAAACGACTACTCCGGAAATGATAATAACGGAGTTCCGAGCGCGGTGACGTACACGAACCAGTGGACGGGAGCATACACGCCGCCATAGCTACCTAAGTCCGAACTTTGCTCTTGCTTCCTCTTTGACTCTGGTCTGCTCCAGGGACATGTCCATTACCTTCGGATCGTACAATCCTTCAATTTCAAAGACCTCGGAAACGAGCTGGTGTATGGCCTCTTTGTAGCCCTTGTGCAGCTTGTCCACCACTATCTTGACGTTCTTATAGGCGAGGAACCGTTTCATGTCCTTCAGTTCTATATCTATTGCCTTTTTCTTTGGATTTGAATATAACTGCTTCGCCACCTTCAGCCATTCCGCCAGAATTTCGTCTTTGTTAAGCCCGAACCAGTAGTGCAGGGCCATCCAATATATTTTGAAGAACCGGATGCTATCAGAAACGATGAAAATCTTGTTCTCCGGAGAGAAGTCGATAAGCCCCTTGGCGAACTGAAAGTGTTCCGGAGTCGTGCGCGACCTATCCTCGATAACTATCCTAACGCCTTCGCCCAAAAGAGGCTTCAGGTAGTCAGCCATCGTGCCCGCTTCTGACTTCTCCGGCTGCTTGAGGTTTGTGTACCCGCCGCAGAGTATAGCTACATCTATTCTTTTCTTTTTGACAAGCATAGCGAACCTGTCCAGATAGCCCTTGTACTTCGGATTCGACACATCAAAGAGACCGAAGCCGAACAGTGTTGCGTAGTTCGTCGTTCAATCACTTGAACCTTATGGAGTCTAGGTTCATCGGTGCCCTGCCCTCCACGTGGAACTTCATCGCGAGGGTCCTTGCGAGGTCTTCGCACTTTGCTTCCTCGCCGTGCATCGTGAATATCTTCTTCGGCTGCCCTGGCCTGAGGCTCTGCACGAAGTTCATCAGCTGCCTTCTGTCGCTGTGGCCCGAGAACCCCTCGTTCCTCTGAACCTGCATCTTTATGTCGACGGGCACGAGCTTGCCGTCCTCTCCCGGCAGGGCGATCTGCTTGAAGCCGTTGAGCACCTTCCTGCCCAGCGAGTTCACGCTCGTGTAGGAGCTGAATATCATCGCGTTCCTCTCGTCCTCAGCGAGCAGCTTGAAGTACTCGAGCGCTGTGCCGCCGTTGAGCATGCCACCGCTCGCAAGTATTATCGCGGGGCCCTTGTCCACTATGTCACTCCTCTCGCCCTTCGCCACCTCGAAGATCTCGCTCTCGAAAGGCGAGTTGTTGCTCAGTATGCGGTGCTGCAGGCCCGCCTTGAGGTACTCTGGATACGCGGTGTGTATGGCGCTTGACTCGAGGATCATTCCATCGAGGTATATTGGTACGTCAAGCTTGTAGTTAGGATTGCTGGCGAAGTATGTCTCGAGGGTGAGCATGAGCTCCTGGGCTCTTCCTATGGCCAGCACAGGCAGCAGCACCTTGCCCTTGCTGTCAATCACGTGCTTTATCAGGTTCATTAGCTGCAGCTCCGAATCTTGTCTCGGCGCTCCAATGTCACGCGGGCCGCCGTAGGTACTCTCAAGGAAGAGCGCGTCTATCCTAGGGTATCTGGTGTCGGCCTGGTCGAGCAGCCTGGTGAAGCCGAACTTCATGTCCCCGCTGTGCACCACGTTGTACAGCCCCTCGCCTATGTGCAGGTGCACCAGGGAGCTGCCGAGTATGTGCCCGGCGTTGTGGTACGTTAGCTTTATCTCGTCGGTGACGTTGGTCACCTCACCGTAGTCTCTTGTTATCATGTGCGAGAGCATCTTCTTGATGTCCTTCTCTTCGTAAAGCGGCGTGCCCCCGCTCCTCATGACAAGCTTTGTGTAGTCGTAGAGCAGCAGCGCTGCAAGATCCCTCGTTGGAGGAGTGCAGTAGACCGGCCCCTCGTACCCGAACTTGAAAAGGTAGGGAACGAAGCCTATGTGGTCCATATGCCCGTGCGTCAGTATTACGGCGTCGAGGTCGTTTATCGTTATGTTCGCGCTGTCAAGGTACGGAAACGCCTTGTTCTCGTCCCCTACTATCGCGTCAAGGCCCTTGACCGCAGGCTCGGGGCTCACCCCGCAGTCGATTATTATCTTCGAATGGTTCGTTTCCAGGAGCAGACTGCTTCTACCGACTTCTCTGAATCCTCCCAGAGCCGTAGCCTTTATCCACTCGCTCTTCACTATCGGCTGGTTTATCTTCTTGCCTATCGTTGTGAGGAACTTCTTCCTGAAGTCGGCCTCCTTGACCATCATCTGGCGCACGCCCTTTATGACGTCGCTGTTCATCGTTGGTATGCGCAACACCTTTGGCACCCAGCCCGTCTCTGTGACTATCTTTATCAGGGTGCTGCCGCCCTTGCCTATCACGAGCCCGGGCTTCATCGCCTCGATCTGCACCTCGTTGAACTCGGGCACATATCTTATGCCCTCCTCCTTCACGCCAGCGTCAGACGGAGCTATCTCAAGTATCTTTTTGGTGGCCTGCTCGGGCTCCATCAGGCTCTGCGTGTCGCTCCTGACTATGAGCTTCTTCTTTATTGTGGTGGAGACGTTGCGTATGACGTTCTCGTCCCCGTATATGGCGGATACGTTCTTCACGTATATTACCACGTCCGGCCCCTCGAACTCAGCCTTGCTGAGGCCGGCATCCTTGGGAACCAGCTCCTTGACGGTTTCTATTATGTTCTTGCTTTGTTGCTTTTCTTCTTCAGCCAACTAATCAACTTAAAATCCGACTGGATTTACGCCTTTTTCGTGCAAAACGCAACAAAAAGATAAACGAAAACGAATGAACCTAGGCCACTTTCTGCAGCTTGTCTATTTCCTCCTTGCTCAGTTCCTTGAAGCCGCGCTTGGTTATTATTGCTATCCTCATCGCGCCTCCGGTTGCCGAGCTTCTCTTCATCGCTGCCTGTAGCGCCTTGACCGCATGCTTGACTCCCTCGCTCGTGCTCATGCTGCCAGCATACGTGCTGTCGAGGTAGCCAAGAGCCGATGCCATCCCCGATCCTATTGAAGTGTACTTGCTCTCTTTCTGCGCGCTCCCTATCGCATCCAGGCTTATCAGCTCCGGGTCTCCGCGGTTTAGGCCACCCACTATAAGGAAGGCGTAACCCATCTCTGAAACACTCTCCCTGAGTATGAATCCCAGAAGCGAGGCCGCGGCTGAAGGCGACATCGGCTTGCCCTCGCTCATCTTGTAGAGCTCGCTCTGCACCCTGAGCAGCTTTACCACGTACTCGGCATAGCCGGCCACGCCAGCGAAGAGCACCCCAAGGCCATCGTCCACCTTGTACAGCTTTATCGCGGCATCGCTGCCTATGAAATCGCCGAGCGTTGCCCTGCTGTCAGCGCCGAGCACGACGCCGTCGCTGCATATCAGCCCAACAGTAGTTGTTCCCTTTCTCACAGCCTCAGAAACATCCTTTAGGTCCATTAATTCCACCGAAATAGCTAAGGGCATAAGTAGATGTTGAAAAAGACGCCCTACCTGATTATTAGGCTACCATTACCTATAAAATACTTGCTATTTTCGTCTACAATCTCCGCGTATGCGAAGGTCCTGTGAACGTCTGTTACCTTCACCCGGTATGCCTTGCCTATGCGCGTCTTGGCGTTCTTCACGAAAACGACTACGCCGTTCACGCTTCCTATGCCCTCTCCCCTTGGGTTCTTCCCTTTTATGTCCAGGCTGTACATCCCACCTTCCTCTAGCTCGCCCATCATATTTTGCACCCACTCGTACTCAGAATCAACTGGTACCCGTTCAGGAAACTACTGTTAAAACTATTTAAGTCTTGTGTGTTGTTTTATGGAAAAGAGTCAAGATAGTCACTTGACTAACTCAATGAGTATTTTTTAAAAGTTATGTTAGAAATTGCGAGATTTGAGTAACCGGTCTGGTTGCCGGATGAGAAGAAGACAAGGTAGTTGATTCCCGGATTTATGCCGGTCACGAACGAGTAGTTCTTGAATGCGAGAGTGAGGTTCAGCGTGGTCAGCGGCTGGCCGTTCAGGTATACGTACTCGGTCTTGGTGCCGCTTGGAGAAAGGACGCGCATGCTGACGTTTATCTTTGTGTAGTTGGGGGAGTAGATGTTGATGTATGCGGGATTAATGCCGAACCAGGAACTGAGATACTCGGAGCTGTAGAGCGGAGAGCTGCCGTATATGAGCCAACCCGGCTGCCATATGCTGTGCTGATTGTTCAGCAGCGTGGGCGTGTACGTGACCAGCTGGGTGCCCGCCTTGCTCGTTATGTTGGTAGTTGAGAAGACCATCGTGGTGTTGCTCTGGTACACCGGAAACTTAAGGAAGCTCGCGAGATACGCGGCGAGCTGCTGAAGTTCGGTTGTGTTGTACGTGTCTCTAAGCACTGAGACGAAGCCCACGTTGTACGCCCCCAGGAAGAATGACGTTGAGTTCGTGTAGTTCTCGCTCAGAGGGCTGCCGTACACGAGCCCCTGCCCGGTTTGGAGGTAGTACGCTGACGCTATTATCGGGACGTTAAACAGGGAGTACTCCTGGGTTATGTTTGTGCTTGTCAGGTAGCCGCCCAGCATCGGCTTCTTGAACGCGGTCTGATAGTACATGGCCCTGCCTATGAAGAAGTCGGGCTGCCTGCTGGTGTAGTTTGGTATTGCCGGCAGCTCCAGCACGGAGAAGTTGCCCCGCAGCGCCCCTATCTCATAATAGGCCTTTGGTATCGTGGTGTTGAGCGTGTACATGCTGTTCAGCATGCTCTGGCTTATCGGCCATGTGTTGTATTCAAGCAGTATGAGTGCGAAGAAGATAACTGGTATGTACTTCTTTGCCCCTGAAGACGCGTACTTCTCTCCGAGCCTCACGAGTCCTATCGCCGCGAATATCGCGATGAAGAGCTCGACAACCATATCGAACCTGCTCGGCTCCCTGAAGACGTTGAAGAGCGGAACGAGATGGTAGAGCTGATACAGGCCCGGTATGCCCGTTACGCTGCCGTTGACCTGCAGATAGGGACCGAAAGTGAGCAATCCAAAAATCACGAGAGGCACCAGGTATATGCCGGTGTTCTTGAACCTGTTCCTGGACTCGTAGGCGATCCCGATGAGCGCGAGCAGCATGACGCTGTAGCCCACGTATGTGGTGCGTTCGGCCACGGCCGGGGCCGCTACGTATGAGAAAATGCTGCTTACCGGGCTAAGAAGCCCATTGAACGAGCTGGGTATGAAGAACGAGAGAAGATCCGCGCTATAGAGCTCGTTGTACTTCACGGTGGCCACAGAGCCAAAATTGGAAAGCGCGCCGGGGGTGAGGTACGGGAGCATGCTGAGTATGAGCGGCGAGCCTATGACCAGCGTGGCGATGAGCATCTCGGCGAACATTATCGCAAATTTCCTGTTGAGTATCTTGTGCCTCTCGCTCTTCGCAAGCGCAAGATAGGCAAGTACGAAGAATGCGAGGAGCATTGCCATGATAGCCTGCTCGATGTCACCCAAGAAGGTGAGCATAACGAATGAGAACGCCGCGCCTATCGCATAAACGTGCTTCTTCTCCTCAATCAAGCGCAGGAAAAGGAAGAGGAAGAGCGGTATGAAGGCTATGTCTGTGAATGGCAGCTGGCCGAACGCGTGTATCGTATGCACGGGACTGAAGGCATAGATCACGCCTGCTATGAACGATGCCGCTTGATTCTTGGTTACGTGGAAGGCAAGCAGATAAGTGAAGAGACCGGCGAGGACGAAGCCAAGTAGGAAGACAAAGTTGAAAGCCAACGCGAGGCTTACCGGCTGGAAGACTGCGCTGATTATGCCAGCCAGCGGAGTCAGGGTCTGCGTGACAAGATTGGCGCCCACGGGGTAGAACACGTACGATGAGAAATACGGGGAGGAATGAAGGGTGAACATGGAGAAGGGGACCCACCACAGCTCCCACATGCTCTGGAACGTGTCGCCTCCAGCTCCTGGCACTGTTGACGCCAGGTTTAGGGTTATGGGCCAGAACATTATGAGCGAAAGCACCAGATACGCGAGCGCGATGATTGCATATTTCTTTAGTTCATTTCTGTTTATGGCTAGATCAAACATGAAAACACGGATAAATTGCAAACTAGGTTAATAAGCTTTCCACATTTAAGATTCGTGAGATCAAATGCCCAGAGAGAGGGAGCCACTTGGCAGGAGAAGCGTGAGAACGTTCTCCGTTTTGACCGTTGGGCGCGTGCTGAGCCTGCTGATAGGAATAGCGACAATAATCGTGATCGCAAGGCTCCTCGGCCCCGACGAGTACGGCGTGTTCACCATAGCCTACGCCTTCTTCCTGCTTGTCAGCGCGGCAAGCAATTTCGGGTTCGGGCAGTATCTGATCAAGCATCTGTCAGAAGCGGAAGACAGGCACGACAGAGGCGCTTTCTCCAAATCGCTTGGCGCAGCATTCGTGTTGGTGGTTGCGATAGGGCTTGCGCTGACCGCTCTTGGGATAGCGATAAGCGGGCCCGTGGCAGGCCTGCTGAATATCAACGGCGTTAACCAGCAGTTGCTGATCATCGCTTCATCGATAGTCTTCTTCGCTATGATGTACGGTAGCTCGGACTACGCTCTCGTGGGAGTTGGAAAGAACGCCGCAGCCGCGGCGCTTGAGATACTTGAGAATGTGGTTATGCTTGCGGTCAGCGCGGCACTGGTGCTGATGGGCTATGGCGCCGAGGGCGCAGCCGGCGGAATACTCGTTAGCTACCTTGTGGCCGGAGCCATAGGCACGTACCTGATTTTCAGGTTCGCCCACAGGAGCATGCACGTGCAGGTGGCTATGCCAAAGTCGGGCGACCTGAGAAAAGCCCTTGCGTTCTCGCTTCCGGTAGCAGGCAATAACTTCCTGAACAACAGCATGCCGAGCTTCGGCACACTGCTGCTTGGATTCTTTGTAACGGCGTACGAACTTGGAAACTTCGGAATAGCGCTCAGGGCCAGGACGATGCTTTCGATATTCTATACCACGGCAGCGGTATCGCTGATACCAACACTCACAATCGCCACATCCAGGGGGACGGGGAACGGAGGCGCCAAGAATATTGAGCGCGTATACAACAAGTCAATGGCGTATTCTGTGCTTGCGAGCGTGCCAATAATCGCATATCTCGGCGTCTACTCCACGCCTCTCATCTATCTTTTCGTATCAAAGAGCTTCAGCTCCGCGCCGCTCTACCTTAGCCTGATTGCGCTGGGCACAATAATAGGCGTTCTGGGGGTGTACGCGACAAGCATGTTTATCGCAAAGGCCAAGACATCCAAGCTCATAGTCTACACCGGCATGTGCACGGTTGCGCAGCTTATCTCGCTTGCATTGCTTGTGCCCGCGTGGGGTGTTCTTGGAGCTATAATCTCACTATTCTTCGTGGAAAGCATAGCATGCGACTATCTCTTCCTGAGGGGAACGCGTACTGTTCTGAAGCTGCGCACCGACTACGCGATGCTGGCACGCGCGTTCGCGGCCAACGCGGCGCTCGCGGTACTTTTTTCCCTGGGCTTCTATCTGTCCAGCATGGCGCTGCAACTGATCTACGGCGTTGCCGTGATGGTTATCGCATACCCGTTCTTCCTGGCGCTCTTCGGGGCTCTGAAAACTGATGATCTGGAGATACTGAGACGCGCGCTTGAGAAACTGCCTGCCATGCGCACGGTTTTCGAACCTATGCTCTCTTATCTAGGGTTCTTCATTAGGCATATTCAATGAGGCGCACACATGGACCATGAAACTGATACGGCTACGCTGGAGCTCGGAGTCAAGAGCGCCAAGGTTGCCTCCTACATAGGGCTCACGCATGTGATATCGATAGTGGTGGCGGGGGTAGCGCTCATCGTGCTGGCCAGATTGCTGCAGCCAGCCGAGTACGGAGTGTACACGCTCGCCTACAGCGTGTGGGCGCTCTTCTCAGCCATCAACCTTGCGGGCATAGGCCAGTACCTGAACAAGTACATACCCGTGTGGATTGCAAGAAAGAAGAAGATAGAGCTGCGGGAGGATCTTGGCCTGGGCTTCGTCTCACTGGCGCTGATGAGCATAGCGGTAGTTTTGATCGGCATAGCGCTTAGCGGGGTCATATCACAGTACGCTTTCCACAGCGCTTCGTATGCTGGCCTGATAGACCTTGCCCTGGCGGCCGTGCTCTTCACCCAGCTCGGCCTGCTGGCCTACAACGCATTGGTGGGCTTCAAGGACGGGTCCGCTTCAGCTATAAACTACGATATAGGGGCCATTGCCACAGCCGCAACAAGCATAGGGTTGGTGATCTTGGGGTACGGGGTGTACGGGGCGATCGCGGGTCTACTTGTTGGGGGGGTGATCTGGCTGGTCTCGGGATTCTTCTTCATAACCAGACACAGCGCAATCAGCATCGCGCCGAGCGGGTTCGGGAAACGGGCGAAAAGGATGCTCACCTTCTCTCTCCCTCTGGCCGGAGCCTCAATGATAAGCACAGCCGTGAGCAATTTCTCAGTCCTGCTACTCGGCGCCTTCTCGTCGGCAGCGCTGCTGGGTTCCTTTGGGGTGGCCTACAAAATAGGCATAATCGCGTCACTGACCGCGGGCTTCATCAACGGCGCACTTGTACCTATGTTCTCTAGCGCGATAGAAAACAGACACCCGAAGGAGCAGATACGGAAGCTGTACAACTACTCCGTGTATTTCGGCGCAGCGATAGGCGCTCCCGTCGCGATCTACCTAATAGTCATGGCTGGATCGCTTGTAAGGTCTGTGTTTCCTGCCTACACGAGCTCATTGCTGTATACGCCTTCCATCACTGTTGCGATGCTGGTGGGGATGATAAGCGCGTATGCTTCGTCGCTCCTCATAAGCATGGGCGACATCAAGCGAGTGGTGAAGTACACGGTGATCGTAAGCATCGTTCAGATGGTTCTGCTAATAACTCTCGTGCCCCTCATCAATGCTTATGGAGTCATACTTGGCGTGTATCTGGTCGGCAACCTCCTTGCCGATTACCTTTACATGAACCACATGCAGAAGAGGTTGGGAATAAGGACAGAGATGCGAGGCGTTTACAAGATTGTGGCAGCAAGTCTCGTGCTTGGCGCGGCACTCTCGGTTGTTGCTCTAGCGCCGATAAACGACACGCTGCGGCTCGCGATAGGCATAGTGGTGATGGCGCTCCTGTACCCGGCGACGCTAGGCCTTATCAAGGCATTTGGAAAGGGAGAGAGGGAACTGCTGGTTGCCATAGGCAGAAGTTCTGGGCTATTCGGCAGGGCCATAAGCATGGTTGTCTCGTACGTCTCTTTCTTCTCAGGTGATGCCGTTTGAGTGGCGCATACTCAAACTTCACCATAGTTTTGCCAACCCTGAATGAGGAGAAGACGATAGGGGAGGTGCTCAGACGTGTGCAGCGGATGTACAGCGGCTGCAAGATCTTGGTGGTTGACGATGGCTCGGATGACCTCACCGGTGAGATTGTGAAGAGCGCCGGAAGGGAGAACGGAAACATAAGGTTTATAGACAGGTCTGCGCTCGGGCTTGACAGGGGTCTGACCGCCAGTATAACTTATGGCATACTCAAGAGCACTACAGAGTACGCCATAGTGATAGACGCAGACCTGCAGCACCCTCCTGAGAAAATAAGAGACGTGGCGAGGGCGCTGGAGAGAGGCAGCGATCTCGCGGTAGCGAACAGAGCCGAGGTGACCGACTGGCCGCTCTACAGGAGACTCATCTCGCGTGCTTTCATGTACGCCGGCAAGGTTATCCTATTCGTAAGCGCCAAGGAGACGTGCGTGGACATATTCTCTGGATTCTTTGGTATCAGGAGGCGGGTTTTCGTGTCAACGTACAGCAGGAACAAGCGCAGGTTCGTTGAAGGTGGCTACAAGGTTCTCTTTGATTTTCTCAAGTGCGTTGACAGGGGCACGCTTAAGATAAGCAATGTGCCGATAGTCTTCCGCAGCAGGGAGTTCGGCACCTCCAAAGCCGGCATGAAGCAGGGGATGGCCCTGCTAAGATCGTTCTTCAGCTAACTGCCTCTCTCTGGTCTAAAGCAGCGCGTACGTGATGAACACAGGCGCTAGCAGTATCGAGATAGTGCTCACCACCTTTATCATCGAGTTGAGCGCGGGTCCGGCCGTATCCTTCAGAGGGTCTCCGACGGTGTCGCCCACCACCGAAGCCTTGTGGGCATCGCTTCCCTTGCCCCCGAACTTGCCGGTCTCTATGTACTTCTTGGCGTTGTCCATGGCGGCGCCGCCGTTTGCCATGAAGAGCGCCATTACAAAGCTTGTGGGTATCATGCCAACGAGCAGGCCCCCGAGCGCAGCCTTTCCAAGCACGAGGCCCACGATGATAGGAGTTGCAATCGCTAGCACCTCGGGCACCACAAGCGCCTTGAGCGCATTAACGGTGACTATGTCCACAGCCTTCGCGTAGTCAGGCTTCGCCTTTCCTGTGAGTATTCCCTTTATCGTCCTTACCTGCCTCCTGACCTCTTCGACCATGATTGTTGCTGTCTTGCCAACAGCCTCCATCAGGAACGATGAGAAGATGAATGGCAGGAGGGCGCCGATGAAGATGCCGGCGGTAACCACCGGGTTCAGCGCATCAAGCACCGATATGTGCACTGCCTGCGCGAACGCAACGAAAAGCGCAGTTGCTGAAAGCGCAGCTCCGCCGATCGCGAATCCCTTTGTCGTTGCCTTGGTGGTGTTGCCGAGCGCGTCGAGCGCGTCGGTGACGTTCCTGACCCTGCTCGGCAGGTGCGCCATTTCAGCGATGCCGCCCGCGTTGTCCGTTATCGGCCCGAAGGAGTCGATTGTCAGTATGGTGGCTGTGAGTGAAAGCATACCGACCGCGGCTATGCCTATTCCATAAACGCCGGCTGCGAAGTAGCTGACCAGTATCGCAACGACGATGAAGATTACTGGGAAGAACGTGGTCCTGAGTCCCACCGACAGGCCCATTATCACATCCGTGCCCGCGCCTCCGCGCGCGGCCTCGGATATCTTGATCACCTGCCTCCTTCCACTGCCCGTATAGTAATCAGTAATAGCGAACAGCAGTATGGCGAGCACGAGGCCCGAAAGCACGGCCACAAAGTAATCGACGCTGAATCCGAGCAGATATGTTATGGCGTAGTCGATTATGGCCGACACTATTATTGCAGAACCTATTCCTTTGTACAGCGCGCCTGTAGCGTTGCGCTTCTTGGTCTTCATGAAGAGCATGCTTGCCAGGCTGCCCACGACTCCCGCGGCGGCGATGTAAAGCGGATAAGTGAATAGCTGGACGTGCGCTGCGGCTATGCCCGCAGCGATGAGGAGGGCTGCTACAAGCGTTACGACATAGCTCTCGTACACATCCGCGGCCATCCCCGCGCAGTCGCCAACATTGTCGCCAACATTGTCCGCTATGACCGCAGGGTTCCTGGGGTCATCTTCGGGCATGTTCAGCTCGGTCTTGCCAACAAGGTCGGCCCCCACATCGGCCGACTTGGTGTAGATCCCTCCGCCGACTCGGGCGAAGAGCGAAACAAGAGAAGCGCCGAACCCGAAACCTATCAGTATTGCCACATTGCTTATTGTCAGGTAGCTGAGCAGCAGGCTTATGCCTATGAGGCCGAAACCGATTGCCGCGAATCCAGTCACCGCGCCGCCCATGATTGCAGTATAGAATGCTGCGCCGACGCCCTTCTCAGCGGCTTTGGCAGTCCTGACGTTGGCGCGGACGGCTACGTTCATGCCAAGGTATGCGGTCAGGTACGATGTTACGGCGCCGGTCACGAACGCTATGATTATCTGGCTACCGTTCTGGAGGAAGTAGAAGAGTATTGAGAGTACGACCACGAACGCACCTATGGTCATCGCCTGCCTGTTCAGGTATGCGCTTGATCCGCTCCTTACAGCGTCAGATAGTTCCTGCATCTGCTTGGTTCCGGCGTCCTTCTTCAATGTTATGATCGCTGCTGCTATCGAGAACAGAAGCGCCAATATTCCGAACGCTAGGCTATAGTAGTACAGCATAAAAGTACCGAGTAGCCTTCGCCGTAAAAGTATTTAAATTCTCTTTATGAGCATAGCATGCGTGACAGCCAAACAGCAGAGAAGAAATATTATGGCGCAAAGCGCCAGGGAGTACCTCCACCTCGCCTTAAACTAAGATAACGAGAAACCCCCTGGAGGAAGATGCTGCATTACGTAATCGATATCAGCGTAGCCTAGTTTCTTCGCTATCGCCTTCGCCGCGTCTGACTTCTTGGCCTTGCCGGGGCGCAGTGCCACGCTACCACGCATGCCTGGAGCTGCTTGGGCCGTGCAAGGAACTATGTTCAGTTTCTTCGAGATCGTGGCTGCAAGCTCGAGTTTAACATTCCTGTACCATTCTCTCTCGCCAGAGATAAGGAAGCTGCCCGTGCCGAGCGATCCTCCGCTTTTTGACTTTGAAACCTGTTCCTTTTTCGCTGAAAATACATCTACGGCAGCAAGGCCTTCTTCCCAGGCTTTGGAGAAGCATGCAGCGAACTGAGCCGTCTCGTTCTTTGCGGCATCTCCGGCTTTTGTGCCGTTCTTGAGAACCACCACAGATGCTCCGAAGATGTTCGCGTGGAAGAAGAGGTCGCTGGAATCGAAGTACTTTGCCACCACTTCCTCGTTCTGCTGTGCGCTCCTCCCGCCTATGGCGAGCTCGCCTTCGCTGGTGAAGAACCAGTAGAACCTCTCGTACCACTCCCGCTCTTCCTTTTTGTGCAGCTCCTTTGCAACGATTCTCTCTTTCTCCAGCCCCGCCATCCTCTGCTCCAGTCTTTTTATCGCCTGCTCCGCACCCTCGAGCTTGCGCTTCGCCTCCTTCGCTCTCTCAAAATACGCTTCTGCGTTCTGCTGTGCCGACTTCGTGTAGTCGAGCTCCGCCTCCATGCTATGCAATTAGACCCACGATTATAGATATTATGTAGCCTATGATGCCGAGCAGTATGGTGCCGAAGAGGACTATCTTGAGCGTCCGTTTGAACTCAGGCATGCCGGGCTTGTAGCTTATGCTGAGCATTCGCTGCGAGTCAGCTATGAACTGCCTTATCATAGCAATCGGGTTAAATTTCATCACTTAGCCTTTGTCAGAATAACTATTAAACTTTTACACATCAGGAGATGAATGTGGAAAACTGGATTACGAGACTTCACAGCAAAGGGCTTAGCTCGACGCTTGATGCCTACCACATCGATTGGGACAGACCCCATATCGACTGGGTATCAAAGATAGCGAGGACCCTGAAGATATCAGACCGCGAAGACAAAACCGAGGTTGAACTGTCGGCTGTCGTGAAGGTTTTGAGAGACGGTGAGAATGCGGACAGCGAAGAAAAAACCGCGAAATTGATTGCGGAAAAAAACGGGATGAGCGTGGGCTTCATTCGCTGGGTCGGCGACTACAAAATAAGAGCTCTACTTATGACCAGCAGGCGCATGAGAGAGACTGATGTTACTGCATTACTTGAGGCCGCTGAAGATATCAGAAAAGCTAGAGAGCTGCTTTCCCAGGGGCTGAGGACTGAAAGCTCCTAATCGAACATCTCGTCTAGATCTGCGCTGCCTTCAGTAGTTTGCAGCTTGTTCTTTATGCCATCTTCAGTATAGGTCGCGTATTCTACACCGCCCATGACCACCATTATCTTGAGCGCGTTCTTCGGCATGTCCGGCTCTATCCTCGCGCCCCACTTCAGCATCGCGTCGTCGCTTATCCTGCTCGATACTTCCTGGAATATGCTCTCGGCCTCACGCAGCGTGAGGTCCTGACCGCCGACTATGTTGACGAGCGCCTTCTTCGCCGTCGCGAGATCGACATCGAGAAGCGGGCTCTTGAGCGTGTTCTCCACAGCTATTATCGCCCTGTCCTTTGTCTGCGTGCCGTTGCTCTCGCCCAGGCCTATGACCGCGTAGCCAGAATCCTTGAGCACGCTCCTCAGGTCGGCGAAGTCGATGTTGACCATGCCGGGCTTTGTGACCATCTCTACTATGCCTTTTGTTGCGTTAGCAAGCACCTCGTCGCTCACCTTGAACGCCATGTTGAGAGGAAGGTCTGGTGCTATGCTCAGCAGCTTGTCGTTTGGTATGATTATCGTGGTGTCAGTTGCGCGCTTAAGTTTCTGAAGGCCTTCAAGGGCCGATCGCATCCTTGCGCGGCCCTCTGTGGAAAACGGGAGCGTGACTATGCCAACTGTGAGCGCACCTGCCTCTTTGGCTTCGTGGGCTATGACAGGCACCGAGCCTGTTCCAGTCCCGCCTCCCAATCCGCATGTGACAAACACGAGCTGCGCGTCGCTGAGCATGTGCCTTATGTCCTCCTTGCTCTCGTGTGTCGCCTCTTCACCCAGCTTGGGGTCGCTCCCTGCTCCAAGGCCGCGCGTTGCCTTCTTGCCAAGAAGGAGCTTGCGGTGTGATTTTATGCGCACGAGGTGCTGTGCGTCTGTGTTCATTGCGACGAGCGTAGCGCCTTCTATGTTTGACTCTATCATGCGGGATACTGTATTTGAGCCGGATCCTCCCGAACCCACGATGTAGATCTTGGGCTTGGCTGACTCTATGAACTTGAGCAGCTCCTCATCGTCTGGAGAGACGAAGTTCTCTGCCATTCAGATACCCAGTCGCCTGTTTTACTATGCGTAACAAGACATAAAAAGATATTGCGGCGAGGCGACGATAACTTCTAATTACCTAGCATTGAATTATAGACGTATGAGAAAGCGTTCGGAAAAGCTTCAGTCGGCGATGGAGTACCTCATGACCTACCAGTAGTTCCGAAAACATCACGACCACCGAAAACGCGCAGGGCGTGCCGCATGCAAAAGAAGGCGCCGCAACCTCTGCGTCGCGGAATAGAGAACAGGTCGCACCAGCAGGCAGGCGCCCGGTAAATATTCGGATTCTATATCTCCCGCGTGCGTTACCCGAATATTCCTATCGTCTGAGGAAATGGGGAGAAAGGGAAGCCGCACGACTTTATCCGAATATTACAATCTATGGCTGGCATTTGGATGGGCGGCGAACTTATGGGTTTAGCCTGCCCTCGTGAGCGAAGAGATGGAGCTGCGCCAGGGAAAGCAATAAGTTACTTTCTTGATAGGTTAGTGTGAGCCGCATGCGTTTTAACACACACACACACACAACGAAACTCTTTGAGAAAGCGTAATGCCTATCTCATCCCCCACAGAAAGTCACAGTCGGCGATGGAGTACCTGATGACCTACGGGTGGGCAATCCTCATAATAGCAGTTGTCCTTGGAGCATTGTTCCAGCTCGGCGTGTTCAACGCAGGCACCTTTGCTCCAAGAGCGCCTCCGGGCGCTTGCCAGGTCTTCAGGCCGAACGGACCCAACACGGTGCAGTTCATCAATCTCGAGGGCGTGTGCAGTGGCGAGCTGCCGCAGTATGTAGGGAGCTTCATTGGTTGCAGCGGCTGTGGTAGCACCACACTTTCATGGATAAACACACCCAACCCTGACTTGACCAGTACAAGCGCTTTAACAGTAAGTGCGTGGATATACACTCAAACCAGCATTCCCTGCGACCAGCCAATATTCACAAGCTTGTTCAATGCCTACCATCCCAATGGCTTCGGCCTGGTTCTTACCAATATGAAGCCTCTTTTTGTTACTAGCAACGCCTTCACCACGATAACTTTTGACGGCGCAAGCAACGTTATCACAGGGAGCTGGACGAACATAGTCGCGACATCCGCTCTTGGGAGCGGCAGCATCTACGTTAATGGCGTGCTTTCAACCAGTGGTACGACAACTTACACAATAGTATCGAATTCTGTGGATACTAACTTTGGGATAGGGCTTGACAATGACACGTACCAATGCCCAGGAAGATACTCGCATTTTAACGGGACGATAAGCAATGTGCAGCTTTACAATACCTCCCTTTCACAAGCAGAGGTTATGGCACTATACGAAGAGGGCATCGGCGGTGCGCCACTGAAGCTGCAGAACCTCGTGGGTTGGTGGCCGCTCAACGGAAACGCGAACGACTACAGCGGGAACAATAATAACGGCGCCTCGAGTGGGGTCACGTACACAAATCAGTGGACTTCTGGGTATACGCCCCCGTGACAGTTAGCCTATCGTCCAGAACCAGGGCAGCACGTTCAGGAGTATTGCGAGCACGAGCAGTATCGCAATGGCCTTGAGCACCTTCTTGCTCTTTATCTTGCTCTGGTAGATCCTCCAGCCATCAAAACCAG